>JBBSOW010000008.1:0-56915 GCA_038259365.1 Propionibacteriales bacterium | reverse complement strand
CAGCCTCGCCATGGCACCGGGCACCTCCTGCAGCATCCAGGAGAAGTCCTCACCGCCCAGCGATTGTTCGGTGCGCGTCACCGATCCCTTCCCCAGCTGAGATTGGGCCGCGTCGACGAGCCTGGCCACGCCGGCGGGATGATTGACCGTCGGCGGCAGCCCGTCATCGAGATCCACCTCGATCTCGACGCCGAAAGGCGCCACGATCTGGGCGAAAACCTCCGGCATCAGGGTTCTCGCCGCCTGCCAGCCCTCGCTCGTCAGGGTGCGCAGCGTGCCACCGATGTGGCCCGCCTGGGGGATCGCGTTCTCGGCGCTACCCGCCTCGATGGCGCCCCACACCAGGGAGGCCCCCGTGCGCGGATCGAGCCTGCGCGAGAGCAGCAGCGGCCCGTGGGTCGCGAGCGCCCCCAGCGCGCCGATGACGTCGGCGGTCAGGTGCGGCCGCGAGGTGTGGCCGCCGGGACCACGCAGGGTCACCACGATCCGATCCGCCGCCGAGGTGATCGGGCCGCGCTTGACCGCGATCTGACCGACGTCGGTGCGCGGGTCGCAGTGCAGGGCGTAGACCTCGTCGAGGTCTTTCAGCGCGCCGTGCTCGATGAGGACGGGAGCGCCCCCCGGGCTGGATTCCTCGGCCGGTTGGAAGAGCAGCCGCACCTTGTTGCGCAGTAGGCCCTTATCGCGCAGGCGGGCCAACACGATGGCCGTTCCCACCAGCATCGTGGTGTGCACGTCGTGCCCGCAGGCGTGGGAGACCCCGGGCACCGAGGAGGCGTAGCCCACCTGCTTGATGTCGGCGATCGGTAGGGCGTCGATGTCGGCCCGCAACCCCACGAAGCTCGCGTCGGCGGACAACCCTTCGGGTTCGGGCGAGATCTCGAACACCGCGCCGGTCTCGAGCCCGGTGTCAATGGCCTTCACCCCGACGCGCTGCAGGCGCTCGATCACCATCCTGGTGGTCCGCCGCTCGGCCCAGGCTATCTCGGGGTGGGAGTGCAGGTCGCGGCGAAACGAGATCAACTCGTCGCTCAACCGGTCGGCGGCTGCCGCGATCTCTTGACGGATCTGCTCCGCGCCGCTCATCGACATCGTGACACTCAACTCTTTCTACAATCATTGGCCACCGGCGTGTCCTTCTACAATCATTGGCCACCGGCGTGGAAACTCCCCCACCTTACGCCACCCTTCGTCCCACCCGTGGCTAGAACGCGTCGGGCGGCACGTAGACCCCCCACACCTCGCGCAGGGCGCCGCACACCTCGCCTACGGTGGCGCGGGCCGCCAGGGCGGTCTTCATGGGCCACAACAGGTTCCCCTCCGCTCCGCGAGCGATCCCCTGGAGCTCGGCGAGCGCCGCGTCGACGGCGGGTTGGTGCCGCCCGGCGCGTAGCTTCCCCAGCCGCGCCGCCTGGGCCTCTCCGATGCTGGGATCCAGCCGCAGGGGCTCGTAGGCGTCCTCGGCGTCGAGGGCGAAGCGATTCACGCCGACGATGATCCGCTCCCCCGACTCCACCTGTTGGGCGTAGGCGTAGGCCGAGCCTTCGATCTCGCTCTTCTGGAAGCCCTGCTCGATCGCCGCCACGGCGCCGCCGCGCTTCTCGACGGCCCGCATGAGCGTCAGCGCCTGGGCCTCCACCTCGTCGGTCAGCGACTCGACGACGTAGGAACCCGCGAACGGGTCGACGGTCTGGGTGACGTCGGTCTCGTAGGCCAACACCTGCTGGGTCCGCAACGCCAGCCGGGCCGCCTTCGGGGTGGGCAGCGCGATGGCCTCGTCGAAGGAGTTGGTGTGCAGGGACTGCGTGCCGCCGAACACCGCCCCGAGCGCCTGCACCGCCACCCGGACCAGGTTCACCTCGGGCTGCTGGGCGGTGAGCTGGACCCCCGCCGTCTGGGTGTGAAAGCGCAGCATGAGCGATTTGGGGTTCGACGCCCCGAACCTCTCGCGCATCAGCGTGGCCCAGATCCGCCGGGCCGCCCGGAACTTGGCCACCTCCTCTAACAAGGTGGTGCGGGCCACGAAGAAGAACGACAGCCGCGGCGCGAAGTCGTCGACGTCCAGGCCCGCCGCCAGCGCCGCCTCGACGTAGGCGATGCCGTCGGCGAGGGTGAAGGCGATCTCCTGCGCGGGGCTCGCCCCCGCCTCGGCCATGTGGTAGCCCGAGATGGAGATGGTGTTCCACCGGGGCAGCTCGGTTTGGCAGTAGCCGAAGATGTCCGAGATCAGCCGCAGCGAAGGGGCGGGCGGGAAGATGTAGGTGCCCCGGGCGATGTACTCCTTGAGCACGTCGTTTTGAATGGTGCCGGTCAGCTTCTCGGGCGGCACGCCCTGCTCTTCGGCCACCAACTGGTACAGCAGCAGCAGCACCGCGGCGGGAGCGTTGATCGTCATCGACGTGGACACCTCGCCCAGCGGTATCCGGTGGAACAGCGCCCGCATGTCCTCGACGGAATCGATAGCCACCCCCACCTTGCCCACCTCGCCGAGGGCCATCGGATCGTCGGAGTCATAGCCCATCTGGGTGGGCAGGTCGAAGGCCACCGAGAGCCCCATCGTGCCGTTGGCGATGAGCTCGTGGTAGCGCCTGTTGGACTCCCCGGCGGTACCGAAACCGGCGTACTGGCGCATCGTCCAGGGCTGCTGCGTATACATCGCGGGGTAGATCCCGCGGGTGTAGGGGAACTCGCCGGGCCGGCCCAGCTTGGCTCGCGAGTCGAAATCGGCCAGCGCTGAATCGTCGTAGACGGAGGCGAACTCGCCCCCGGATTCGGTCAATCCGCTCATGGAGCCAACCTAGCCCAGGCCGCTGGCGGACCTGCCACCCGAGATCGCTACCGCACCTGACGTACCAGGGTTTCGGCGGCCCGAAGGATGTGCTCTGTCTCGCGTTGCCAGTCGGGCTCCTGACCGCGAAAGGGCCCCGTCGCCAGGGACAGGATGACCGCGGCCGAACGCAACCGAAGCTCGGCGGGATCGACGCGGGAATCGAACACCGGCACCCAGGCCCGCAGCAGCGATCTCACCCGCTCGGCCTGTTCGGCGTTCATCCGTTGCACCGTGGAGAGGTGGGCGATCAGGCAGGCCAGATCGTCGACCCGTCGGCCGGGACCGATGGTGTCGACGTCGAGGATGCCGCAGATTCGGGAGTTGGCCACGTGCAGCTGGCCCTCGTGGAAGTCTCCGTGGGTCGGCTCGTTTCCGGGCCCGATGCCGGCCAGGCCGGCCTCGATCCCGTCGCTCACCCAGCGGATGCGCTGCTCCAACCACGGCGTGGCCTCGATCACCATCGAGGCGTAGTGCTGGACGGCGTCGGCCCACGGCGCCCGGCGGGGCAGTTTCGCGACCTGGACCGGCATGGCGTCGAGCACCCCGATCAGCTGCTCGGCGCTGCACGGCGGTTCGAGGTCGAAGATCGCTGTGGAAAGCGGCACGCCGGGCACCCGGGCCAGCACCAGCAAGGAATCCGAGGTGGCCGCCGCCACGACCGGCGCCGGGATGCCCACCTCGCGCAGCATCCGGTGCCGGTACAACACGTCGGCGAACACCCGATCACGCAACACCTTGACGTAGAACGTCTGGGGCCCGCCGCCGGTGTCGACGATGGCCCGCAACACCGCCCGGCGTCGAGGACGGTAGCCGATCATGTCCAGGTGGATCTGCTCGGCGCTCACGCGCTGCGTCAACACCCGGTACTCGTTGAACACCTCGGCCACGTGCTCGGGATAGGCGGCGCGAACGAGCCCGGGCAGGTCGGGATCCTTCGGATAGAGCCAGACCGCCAGCTCCCGATCCCCGTCGGCGAAGATCTCGGCGCGATCGTCGGAGTCGGCGGGACCGCCGACGCGCGCACTCACGCCCAACAACTCATCGCGCCGCCCAAAATCCCATTCGATCCGAGCGGTGTAGGTGGCGGTCGTGGAGCGTTGCGGATGGGCGTCGACGTGATCCATCCGCCACGACAGCAGCTTCCCTCCGGCGTGGGCCACGGCGGCTTCCAGCAGCTTGCCGACGCCGGCAGAGGTGAGCAGGCGGGAGCCGTCGGGGTCCGGCACCGCGATCATGAGCCCTCCTCGAGGCTTGTGGGGCGCGTGGGTTCGGCCGTTCCGCGCTTCACAGCGGCGGACAGCGTCACCGCGGCGGCAGCAGGCCAACCTTGCGGTAGACGGTGCCCAGGGTCTTGTTCGCCACGTCGCGGGCCCGGTCGGCGCCCGCGGCCAGAAGGCGTTCCAGCTCGGTGCGCTCGCCGAGCAGTTCGAGGGTGCGCTCGCGCAGCGGGGCGATTTCGGCCAGCGCCGCGTCGGCCACCGCCACCTTCAGCTCGCCGTAGCCGCGGCCGTCGAAGGCGTTCACGAGATCGTCGATGGGTTGCGCGGTCAGCACCGCCAACAGATTCAACAGGTTCGAGATGCCGGGTTTGTTTTCCTCGTCGAAGGCGATCTCGCGTCCCGAATCGGTCACGGCAGACTTGAACTTCTTGAGGTTCACCTTGGGCTCGTCGAGCAGATCGACGATGCCGGCGGGCGAGGAGGAGGTCTTGCTCATCTTGGCGTCGGGGTTCTGCAGGTCTCGGATCTTGCCCACCGAGGCGATGATGTGGGGCTTCGGCACCACGAAGGTGTCGCCGTAGCGGTGGTTGAAACGGGTGGCCAGATCCCGGGTCAACTCCAGGTGTTGGCGTTGATCCTCCCCCACCGGGACGCGGTGCGCCTGGTAGAGCAAGATGTCGGCCGCCATCAGGATCGGATAGTTGAACAGCCCGACGTTGGCGGCCTCCACGCCGAACCGCGACGCCTTGTCCTTGAACTGGGTCATCCGGTTGGCCTGGCCGAAACCGGTCATGCAGCTCAGCACCCAGGCCAGCTGGGCGTGCTCGGGCACGTGGCTCTGCACAAAGACCGGCGACCTGGTCGAATCGACGCCGGCCGCGATGAACTGCGCGGCGGCCCGCAAGGTGCGCTCGCGCAGCTGCTCGGGTTCGTTGTCCACGGTCAGCGCGTGCAGATCGGCGACGCCGTAGAACGCGTCGAAGTCGTCCTGCAGCGCGACCCATTGCCGCAGCGCGCCCAGGTAGTTGCCCAGGTGCAGCGAGTCGGCGGTGGGTTGGGTCAGCGAAAGGACGCGATCGGACATGGGGTTCAGGTTCTCACTCGGGTTGCTCGGCTGTCGAATGGTCCCGGGGCTCGGATTCGGTTTCGCTGGATTCGGGGCTGATCGGGCCCAGCCGCCGCACGAGGAAGCGGGAGGCGCGGCGGCCATCCACTGCGGTCACCTCGAGGTAGTAACGCATCGTCGGCGCGTTCTCGCTCGAAGCCGAGGCCAGCTCCACCTCGAGCCGATCCCCGTGGGAGGGCAGGCGGCCCTGTTGGGCCATGAAGTAGCCGGCGACGGTGTCGTAGGGACCTTCGGGGATCGTGCTGGCGGTGCGATCGGCGAAATCCTCGATGGTGGTCAGCCCGTCGATGTCCAGCTCGTCGGCGCTGTCGGCGGCGTGTTCGTCGACGACGTCGTACTCGTCGGTGATGTCGCCGACGAGTTCCTCGACCAGGTCCTCCATGGTGACGATGCCGGCCGTGCCGCCGTACTCGTCGCGGACGACCGCCAGGTGGGAGGACCCGCGACGCATCACCGAGAGCGCGGGCAAGACCCGGACCGTGTCGGGAAAGTCCAGGACGGACCGGGCGAGCGTGCGCACCGGGGTGCTGCGGCCGGAGACGTCGGGATCGAAGAGGTCTCGCACGTGCACGAAACCGACCACGTCGTCGGTGGAATCACCGGTGACGGGGTAGCGCGAGTGGGGGGCGTCGCGGACCAGCCGCACCGCCTTGTAGACCGGCATGGAGGCGGGCAGAAACTCCACCTCGGTGCGCGGCACCATCACCTCGCGCAGGCTCTTCTCCCCGGCGCCGAAGACCTCCTCCATGATCTTGCGCTCCTCATCGCCCAGCGTCGCCGAGGTGCTCACCATGGAGCGCAGTTCCTCGTCGCTGACTTCCCCACGACCCGCACTCGGATCACCCCCCAGGACCCGGACGGCAACGTTGGTGGAGAAGCCGAGGAACCAGATCACCGGGCGCAAGACCGTAGCGATGAGGTCGATGAGCGGGGCGAGCGCGAGGGCGAACCCTTCGGAGTTCTGCAGGGCCAGACGTTTGGCGGTCAGCTCGCCCAAGACGATGGAGACGTAGGAGATGATCGCGGTGATCCCGACCAGGGAGATCGTGTCGGCCACCGCGGGCGAGAGGCCAAGACCCTGCAGCACCGGGGAGAGCTCCCGGCTGATCGTGGCCCCGCCGAAGGCGGCCGAGAGGAAGCCCGCCAGGGTCACCCCCACCTGGACAGCCGAAAGGAAGCGGTTCGGGTTCTGGGTCAGCTTGGCCACGGCGTGGCCACGCTTGCCACGGTGGCCAAGCGCCTTGATCTGGCTTTCACGCAGCGAGACCAACGACATCTCCGCCGCGGCGAAGACCCCGCCCACCAGCGTGAACAGCAGGATCAGCGCGATGTTTCCCAAGGTCGCGCTCACCAGGGGAGGCCCTCGGGGCGCGCCGCGAGCCTTCGCGGGGGAGGACGGTGGTCTGGATCTGACACAGCGACCACCTTAGTGGCCCTCCCGGGCATCCCCGTTGTCGTGCGCCTGAGGGCAGGCGCCGGAGAAATCGAGTTGCCCGGCTATCGTCTCGTGCGCTCTAGTACCTGATGTGACGTCATCCACGCCTGCGGGGCCCGCGTTTCCTCATCATGTGCCCATCCTGAGCGACGCGGCGCGCAAGGTCACCCTGCGCGCCCATACCGCGGACGACCTCCCGGCGATGGTCGAGCAATCGGTGGACCAGATCACGATCGCCAACACCACCGTGCCGACCCCCGAGGGTGGCTACGGTCTAGAGCACGCCAACGCGTTCTTCCACACGATCGAGCAGGACTGGAACGCCAACACCAGCCACTCGTGGGCGATCGAAGCCGAGCGCGACGGTGAATGGCGCTACTGCGGCACGATCGACCTACGACTCGACGCGGCCCGACCGGGGCGTCCGTCGGTGGGTTATGCGCTGCACCCGGGGGCCCGCGGACGGTCGGTGATGGCGACAGCGTTGCGCCTGGTCATCGAGCACGGCTTCGACGATCTGGGCCTCAGCGTCATCGGGTGGGAAGCCCACGTCGGCAACTGGGCCTCGCGACGGGCCGCCGCGGCCGCAGGGTTCCGGTTCGAGGGCATCGCCCGCTCGGCCCTGTTCGAACGTGGTCGTTACCTCGACGCCTGGCGGGCCGCCATCACCAAGACCGATCCGCGCACGTCGATGATGTGGCCGCGACAACCCCGTTTCGACCTCGACGGGGTGGGTTTGCGACCGATCACCGAGACCGACGTCCCGCGGCTGGTCGAGGCCTGCAACGATCCAGACATCCGGCGCTGGCTGCCCAAGCTCCCCCAGCCCTACGGCGAGGCCCATGCCCTGGCCTTCATCGAATTCACCCGGGAGAGCGAGGCGCTCGGCACCGAGCACACCTGGGCTATCACCGGCCCCGGCGATCTGCTGCTGGGCTGCATCTGCGCGATGCGGGACCCCCGGCTCCCCCAGACCGAGATCGGCTATTGGGCCCACCCGGACTCGCGTGGGCAAGGCGTCGTCAGCACCGCCGTCGGCGGGCTGACCGACTGGGTACGGGGACAGGCTCGGGCGCCGCTGATCCGCTGCCAGTCCGCTAATACCGCTTCGCGGGCCGTCGCCGAACGGGCGGGTTACCGCGAGCTGGGCCTGATCGGGGATCACGTCAACTACACGCGGGAGTGATTGGCTCTACGATCGCACCATCCGGCCGGTGACCTCGCGTGGATCGATCTCGATCCAGACGTTACGGCTCCCCTGGGCCCACGGGTTGGATCGGTGCGGGCTCCACAGGGCGGCGAGGGTTTTGGCATCGTCGACGCGCCGCGCCACCCCGGTGATCAACACCGACCACCCAGACCAGTCCTCGGCGTAGATGTGGTCGATCTCGAAGGCCACCGACCGATCCTGCACGGATCGAGCAATCTCACCGTAGGCGCTGGTGCGAAAATAGACCGCCCCGTCGTGCAGGGTGTGGTTCAGCGGCAGGATCCGTGGCACGGAATCGACCACGAAGCCCAACCGGCCCACGGGCTCGGTGGCGGCGAGCCGCCAGCATTCCTCGGCGGCGACCTGCCGAAAGATGCCCCTCGGTCCCATGTCGTCAGGCTGCATTGCCGGCTCCCTTCAGGCTGAATCCTCTAAGTCTGGACCGGGAGCGGCCGCCGAACCAGGGACCAAAGGCCCCGCGCTGCAGGACCATGGTCCGCGCCGACCCGACCCGTCCGCTCAGGGAACGTCAACGCTTGGCCTCTCGCCTTGCTTCCCGAGTTCGTCGCGATGCTCCACGGCGAACACGGCCACCTGGGTGCGCCGTTGCATCTGGAGCTTGGCCAGCAGCACAGTGACGGCGTTCTTCACGGTCTTTTCCGCGATGAACAGCTCGGCACCGATCTCCCGATTGGTCATCCCGGCGGCGATCCGCAGCAGGATCTGGCGCTCCCTCGCGGTGAGCCGGAGAATCCGCGGATCCCCGTGGCTGGGTTCGCGAAGCCGGCGTAGGACCAGCTCGGTGACCGCAGGATCGAGCAGGGACTGGCCCGCGGCAATCCGGCGCACCCCCTCCACCAGACGGTTTCCGGCAACCTCCTTGAGCAGGTACCCCGCCGCGCCGGCGAGCACCGCAGCGTGGACCGCCTCGTCGTCGTCGTAGGACGTCAACAGCAAGGACCGAATCGGGTGCGCGGAGTCGTGCAGCTGGCGGCACACGTCGATCCCGCTGCCGTCGGGCAGTCGAACGTCCAGCACGACGACGTCCGGGTTGGTCGCCGGGATTCGCGTCAACGCCTGCTGCACGGTGGCCGCCTCGCCGACGATCTCGATGTCGTCCTCGACTCCCAGCAACACCGCCACCCCTCGGCGCACCACCTCGTGATCGTCGACCAGGAATACCTTGATCATGAGCGTGCCCTCTCCAGGGGCACGGTCCAGGACAAGACGGTGCCGGCGGGTTCGCCGCGCACCACGTCCATGGTTCCACCGATCTGGGCGGCCCGGGCCTGGAGGTTTTGCAGGCCGCTCCGCACGAGAACCCCGGTTGCCTCGATACCGACCCCATCGTCGCGTACCTCGATCCGGACGGCTTCGGCCCGGGCATGGATCAGCACCTCGACCCGGTCCGCGTTCGCGTGCCGGGCGGTGTTGCTCAGTCCTTCGCGGACCACCGCGAGGATGTCCTCGTGCAGGGCCACCGGCACCAGCGTGTCGAGCGGCCCGCTGAAGCGGACCTGCGGCGGGGCCACGAAGAGTTTTGCCGCCGCCCGGACCGCGCGCAGGACGTCGGTGCGCAGGTTGGTGGGAGTCCCCGGCGGCTGCAGTTCGAAGATCGTGTTGCGGACTTGGCGACCGATCTGATCTATCTCGTCGATCTGTGCCGCCAGCCCTGCCGCCACCTCTTCTCCGCCCCCGGCGGACGCGAGGGCCTGCAAGGTCAAGCCGGTGGCGAAGAGCCGTTGAACGACGTGATCGTGCAGATCGCGCGCGATACGTTCACGGTCCTGCAGCAGGAGCATCTGTTCTCGATCACGGTGGGCTCGGGCCAACTCCAGAGCCATGGTGGCGTGCGCAGCGAAGGACGCGGCGACATCGATGTCGGTCTCGGTGAATCTCGGCCTGCCTCGGTACCGGGACACGAGCAACACGCCGTGCGGGCCATTGCTGGCCAGCATCGGCACCGCCATCTCGGCGCCGTAGGCCTTGCCCGAGGGGTCAACCGTCAGTGGGGGGTCAGCGACGTCGTCGATCAACTGTGGCCGTCCGCTGCGTATCGCTTCGTTCGGCAGGGAGTCCTCGGTGAGGACCTTGTGCTCCAGTAGCCGCTCCGCCTCGTCCCCGCTGGTCCGGCGCGCCACCAGCGCGCCGTCCACGGGAAGCAGGACGGTCACCAAGTCCGCGTCGGCCAACTCGCGAACCCGATCCGCGATCACCTGGAGAGAATCGGCGCCGGGGTCTGTCAATTCGCCCACCACCTGGGCGGAGCCCTCGGCCCATCGCTGACGATGTCGAGCCGCCTCATAGAGCCGCGCGTTCTCAATAGCCACGCCCGCCGACGTGGCCAGGGCTTTGGCGAACTCCTCGTCGTCGGCGCTGAATGGCTCGTCGTCGCGACGGTCGCAGAGGTACAGGTTGCCGAAAACCTCGTCCCGTAACCGAATGGGCACGCCCAGGAAGCGCGACATCGGTGGATGGTGCTCCGGGAAGCCCACGGAGCGAGGATCATCGCCCAGACGGGCCAACCGCAACGGTTCGGGGGTGTGAACGAGGGCACCCAGCAAACCCAGGCCCCGCGGTGAATGACCGATCTTGGCGGCCGTGTCCGGCTCCGCTCCGACGTGCAGAAACTGTTCGAGCGAGCCATCGGGGGCCAAGACGCCGATGGCGCCGTAGCGGGCGTCGACCAGTTCCACGGCCGCCTCGACGATGCGAGTCAAGACACTGGCGAGGTCCAAGTCCTCGCTCAACGACAGCTGGGCGGCGAGCAGTCGGCTCATCCGCCGCTGCAACTGCGAGACCGCGCTCGCGCGGTCGGCCAGATGGCGGGTGAGGGCGTCAAGACCACTCACCGCCGTTTCCGGAACCGGATCTGTCATGCTTCCCCGATCGCAGTTGAGCGACCCCTGGTCGAGACCGCCCGGTCACGATGCTAGACCAACAAGATCCGCCGAGGCGTCAGCGCAAGGCTGGCGCCCGCTGGACCACCGAGGTGCGGGACCACCAACGACCGAGACCCCAGGTGTCACCGGACAGCGCCAGCGCCAAGACGACCACCGCGATGGCGCCCAGGATGTGATCGTCGATCACCGGGTTGGTGGTGGGGGGCAGCGCGACCGTCCACATCAGCACATACATGATCGCTCCGCTCACTCCCGCGATCCGCATGCCGATTCCAAGGGTCAGGGCCAAGCCGATCCCCAGCAGGCCGGCCATGAACAGCACATCGGCCCAGGCGGCGCCGGAGATGGCGAGGTAGACGTCCTTGAACGGGCCTTCGGCACTATTGGAGAGGAAGCCCTTGGTGGGGCTCCCGCCGCTGAGCATCGCGTTCTCCGGCTTCGTGGCGAAGCCCAACCCGAGGAGCTTGTCGAAAAAGGCCCACAGGAACGTGAGGCCGTAGCCGATCCGCAGCACGGCCAAGCCGATCGCCAGGGCGGGCGAACGGACCGGTTCGGACGTCTGCGGCGTACGGTCGGAGGCCGGCTGCGAGGCCGTCGATGGTGTCTGGGTCGTCATGGCTTCGTACTCCTTCGTCATCGAGCTTCGGCGAACTCCGCCATCCGTTGGCGGATCTTGCCCGTCATCGAGCTCAGAGCTATCGAGGCGGTCGCTGGGTGGCCCCAGCGGCGGCGCCCACCCTTCAGTCTCGGGGAGGGCCGCGCCACATAACAGTCCCCAAGGACCCGCTACGTCGGGACGATGGGCCCCAGTTTCGCCGACCTTGGTCGGGGCCACGGGGCGACGCCCCGGTACCGCCCTCCCGTAGGATCGGGGGTTCCTCGGCGAGTTCTTCGAGGACAAATCCTCTTGACGAAGGCAAGGAGTGTCTCGGCATGGCTACAGATCCCGCTCGACCAGCTTCGGTGAATCCGGGAGGCGTCGTCGTCGGCGTCGACGGATCCAAGGCGTCACAGACGGCACTGGCGTGGGCTGCCACCTACGCCGAGAAGTACGGGCTCGGCCTGGAAGCGGTGATGACGTACCAACTCGGCACCGTGCACGGCTACCCGATCCCCGACGTCGACGACGAGACCAAGAACAAGACGGCCCGGGCGTTGCGCAGCGCGATCGTCGAGGTCTTGGGCGAGGATTCCGGCACGGTCGAAACCGTGGTTCGCCGCCCGGCTGCGCTGGCGTTGCTGAAGGCCGCCGAGAATGCCGCGCTGCTCGTGGTCGGAACCCGCGGCCGTGGGGCCTTCTCCGGCATGCTGCTGGGCTCGGTGAGCCAACACTGCGTGCAGCACGCCCCCTGTCCCGTGGTCGTCATCCCTCCGAGCGCCAACGCTTAGCCTGTACTCGCGGCGGACGGCACAGACCTCCCCCCGGGCCAGGCACTAATCTGGGCTCATGACTTCGACTCCCGACATCAAGCCCCGCTCCCGCGACGTCACCGACGGTTTGGAGAAGGCCGCCGCGCGAGGGATGCTGCGCGCCGTCGGTATGGGCGACGAGGACTTCGCCAAGCCCCAGATCGGGGTGGCCTCGTCGTGGAACGAGATCACGCCGTGCAACCTGTCGCTGGATCGCCTCGCCAAGGCCGTCAAGAACGGCGTGCACGCGGCCGGCGGATACCCGCTGGAGTTCGGCACGATCTCGGTCTCCGACGGTATCTCGATGGGTCATGAGGGAATGCACTTCTCGCTGGTCTCGCGCGAGGTGATCGCCGATTCGGTCGAGACGGTGATGATGGCCGAACGCCTCGACGGATCGGTGCTGCTGGCAGGCTGCGACAAGTCCTTGCCGGGCATGCTGATGGCCGCCGCCCGGCTGGACCTGGCGAGCGTCTTCCTCTACGCCGGCTCGACCATGCCGGGCCAGGTTGACGGCGAGGACGTCACGATCATCGACGCCTTCGAGGCCGTCGGCGCCTGCCTGGCTGGCAAGATCACCGAGGAACAGGTCGGCCGGATCGAGCGGGCGATCTGCCCCGGCGAGGGCGCCTGCGGTGGCATGTACACCGCCAACACGATGGCCTCGGTCGCCGAGGCGCTGGGCATGTCGATCCCCGGTTCGGCCGCCCCGCCGGCGGTGGATCGTCGGCGCGACGGCTTCGCCCACCGCTCGGGCGCCGCCGTGGTCCACATGCTGCGCCAAGGCATCACCGCCCGCCAGATCATGACCAAGCCGGCCTTCGAGAACGCGATCGCCGTCGTCATGGCGCTCGGGGGCTCCACCAACGCCGTGCTGCACCTGCTGGCGATCGCCCGTGAGGCCGACGTCGATCTCACCCTCGACGACTTCAACCGGATCGGAGACAAGGTGCCCCACATCGGCAACCTCAAGCCGTTCGGCAAGTTCGTCATGAACGACGTCGACAAGATCGGCGGCATCCCCGTGGTCATGAAGGCCCTGCTCGACGCCGGCCTCATGACCGGCGACACGATGACCGTCACCGGCAAGACGATGGCCGAGAACCTGGCCGAGCTGAACCCACGCGGCCTCGACGGCGAAGTCTTGCGTTCCTTCGACGCGCCCATCCACGCCTCCGGTGGGCTGACCGTGCTGAAGGGATCCCTGGCGCCCGAGGGTGCGGTGGTCAAGACCGCCGGCTTCGACGATTCCACCTTCACCGGCACCGCGCGCGTCTTCGACGGCGAACGCGCCGCCCTGGACGCGCTGACGGCCGGCCAGATCGTGGCGGGCGATGTCGTCGTCATCCGTTACGAGGGACCCAAGGGCGGGCCGGGGATGCGCGAGATGTTGGCCATCACGGGGGCCATCAAGGGGGCCGGGCTGGGCAAGGACGTGCTCCTCATCACCGACGGCCGCTTCTCCGGCGGCACCACCGGGTTGTGCGTCGGGCACATCGCCCCCGAAGCGGCCGACGGCGGACCCATCGCCTTCGTCCGCGACGGAGATCCCATCACCCTCGACGTGGCGGGGCGCGCGTTGTCGGTCGAGATGGCCGATCTGGACTCTCGCAAGGCGGGTTGGACGCCGAATCCCCCCAAGTACACCCGCGGGGTGCTGGGCAAGTACGCCAAGGTCGTCCAGTCGGCCGCCCACGGCGCGATCACCAGTTGAACCCGCGGTGAGCGACCACGATGCCGTCGAGTCCGCGGCCAGCCTGGACCGGGACGATCCGCTGGCGCCGCTGCGCGCTCTCTTCGTCGGTTCCGAATCCGAGCTGGTCTACTTCGACGGCAACTCCCTGGGCCGGCCCCTGCGAAGCACCGCAGAGACGCTGTCGAGCTTCGTCACCGAGCAGTGGGGCGGCCGGCTGATCCGGGGCTGGGATCCGGGCTCCGGCCAGGGCTGGTTCGACCTGCCGCTGCGCCTCGGCGACGATCTCGGGCGGGTCGTCCTAGGCGCCCGACCCGGGCAGGTCTTCGTCGGCGACTCCACCACAGTGCTGCTCTATAAGCTGGCTCGAGCGGGCGTCGACGCGCAGTTGCCCAAGGGACGCGACGAGATCGTCGTGGACACCGACAACTTCCCCACCGACCGCTACCTCGCCGAAGGGATCGCCGCCGAACGCGGGATGAGGCTGCGCTGGATCCAGGTGAACCCCGACGAGGGTGTCCATCCCGAGCAGGTCTCCGCGGTCGTCGGCGAGAAGACCGCGCTGGTCCTGCTCAGCCATGTCGCCTACCGCTCCGCCTGGCTCGCCGACGGTGCCGCCATCACCGAGATCGCCCACGACGCCGGAGCGTTGATGATGTGGGATCTCAGCCATTCGGTGGGCTCGGTCCCGGTGGCCCTCGACGAGTGGGGCGCGGACCTGGCCGCCGGCTGCTCCTACAAGTACCTCAACGGGGGCCCCGGCGCCCCCGCGTTCGCCTACGTCGCCGAGCGCCTCCAGGGTCGGTTGCGACAACCGATCCAGGGGTGGATGGGCCACCGCGACGCGTTCAAGATGGGCCCGGGATACGAGCCCGCCGACGGCGTGCGTGGCTTCATCTCGGGCACCCCTCCCGTGCTGGGGATGCTCGCGATGGCCGAGATGCTGGCGTTGATCGAGTCGGTCGGGATGGCGGCCGTGCGCTCCAAATCGATCCGGCTCACCGAGCGGGCCATCGCGTGGGCCGACGAGCGACTGCCCGGCGTCACCGTGTCGAGCCCCCGCGATCCCGCCCGGCGCGGCGGCCACCTCGCCCTCACCCACCCGCTGATGGCGCAGTTGACGCATTGGCTGTGGGAGCGCGATGTCATCCCCGACTATCGTGACCCCGGTGGTCTGCGGTTGGGACTGTCCCCCCTCTCGACGTCGTTCTCCGAAGTCGAGAGGGGGATCGGGGCAATCCGGGACGGGCTGACCGCCCTCGCTTGAGCCCAGTTGAGTCGATGAATCGGGGCTTGTGAGATGCGCCACGGCCGACCGCGGAAATCCGTTCGGCGTGATGGCTGTGCCATGATCTTGGGGTGCCTATTCGCGTATCTGTGATCGGAACGAACTATCTGGGGGCCGCTCACGCCGCCGGGATGGCCGAGTTCGGTCACCACGTCATCGGCCTCGACATCGTGCCCGAGCGGGTCGAGCTCCTCTCCGCCGGCAAGTCGCCGATCTTCGAAGAGGGGCTCGAGCACCTGCTGGAAAAGCACACCACCAGCGGACGACTGCGTTTCACCACCGACTACGCCGAGATCGCCGATTGGGCCGACGTGCACTTTTTGTGCGTGGGGACCCCGCAATCGCCCAGCGGCGCCGCGGACCTATCCCAGGTGCTCGCGGCGGCCGATTCCCTGGCCCCGCTCCTGACCAAGCCGACCCTGGTCGTCGGCAAGTCGACCGTCCCAGTCGGTACCGCGCCGCTACTGCGCGACCGCATCCGCGCCGCCGCTCCGGCCGGGAACCGGGTCGAACTCGCCTGGAACCCGGAGTTTTTGCGGGAGGCCTTCGCCGTGGAGGACACCCTGCGTCCGGATCGGATCGTGCTCGGCACCGAATCCGCCGAGGCCCTGCGCAGGCTGCGCCGCATCTACTCCATCCCGATCAGCGAGGACACCCCCGTCGTCGAGTGCGATCTGGCCACCGCGGAGCTGATCAAGACCGCGGCCAACGCCTTCTTGGCCACCAAGATCAGCTTCATCAACGCGATGGCCCAGATGTGTCAAGCCGCTGGCGGCGACGTCACCCTGCTGGCCGAGGCGATCGGCTACGACGAGCGCATCGGGCACCAGTTCCTCAGCGCCGGCCTCGGCTTCGGCGGCGGCTGCCTGCCCAAGGACATCCGCGCCCTGGCCGCCCGCGCCGACGAGCTCGGCGTCAACGTGCTCACCGATTTTATCGGCAGCGTCGAGGCGATCAACCAGGGGCAGCGCACCGAGGTGGCCCAGCTCGCCGTGGATCAGCTCGGCGGTGACGTGGCGGGGCGCAAGATCGCCGTTCTGGGGGCCTCGTTCAAGCCCGGGACCGACGACACCCGCAACTCCCCCGCCCTCACGGTGGCCCACGAGTTGGCCAAGCTGGGCGCCGACGTTCACGTGTTCGATCCCGAGGCCGTCGTCGACGACGAGGGAATCACCCAAGACGGGACCGTCCTGGAGGTGATGACCGGCGCCGAGCTCGTCCTGCACCTGACCGAATGGCCGCTGTTTCGCCAGCTGGAGCCCACCGACTACGGCGACCTGGTGAAGAACAAGGTGCTCATCGACGCCCGCCTGAAGCTCCACCGCCCCACCTGGGTTCGGGCCGGTTGGAAGGTCGTTCAGATGGGCCGCGCCGCCACCTTATAGCGAGCTGTTGCGGGTATCCGCGCGTGGGCGTCCCGGCGGATCAGGGCGAGCAGGTCGGGCTCAACCTCGTCCCACTCGCGCAGCACCTGACGGTAGGACAGCCGGATCACCAGGTAGCCCCTAGCGGTCAGCCTGCGGTCCCGGGTGCGATCGCTCTCGTACGCCTCAGAAGACGTGTGGTGCTCCCGAGAATCGACCTCGATGATCAGCCGGTCCCCGACCAGCAGATCCACCCGCCCAATCCCGTCGACCGGTACCTGAGTCCGCACCCGTACACCGCTGGCGCGCAGCCGTAGGCGGACCAGAGTCTCGGTCCCCGACTCGGCTCGATCACACCGATCGATGAGCGCCCGAGTCCTCGCGGGAGCCTCCGCCAGGGCGCCTGCCATCTCGGTCCGCGTCAACAGCCGCAGATTCATGATCGAATCCAGCACGATCACCAGCTCTGCTGCCGCAAGGCATTGCGCGGCGGCGGACAACGCCACTGCGAGGTCGTCGATCCCGTCCTCCGAGGCGTGCGGACGCCCCGGCACGTGACACAGCTTCACCTCCCCCGGGGCCGGGTTGGGCGCGGGCCCCCCCTGCTGGAAATGCTTGCTGTGACGCACGTGCAGCCGCGAGAGATCCAGGACCCAGACCCCGTGCACGTGTAACGCACTCGCGCAGGTCAGCGCCGCCTTCGCCCGCACCGCGCGCACGACCCGTTGATCGGCTTGCCTCGTCGCCCACCAGCCGCGCCGAAGCCGCACCAGATCGCCCACTGCGTGCAGGCGTTGTATCTCGTAACGACCCAGGCCTAGCTCGCGCAGTTGATGGGTGCGGTAGACACCGAACGACTTATCCATGCCGGGAGTATGTTCCCCCAAGGCCCGCACGATCCTGTTCGACCGGAATCTGTGGAGAACCCGGTTTACCCAATCTGCCCCTGTGGAGAGCCCGGAGCCATCTGCGAGCTCGGCGTGCCGCTCAGGGGCCGTTTGCGCACACGACCACACCAGCCCTGGCGTGGAATGCCCCGGTGTGGTTTACCCCTTACCAGCCACCGCGCCTGCGCAAACTGTCCCTGCGCCGATACTCAGGCTCTATATGAGCTCGGCGCCCCGCTCAGGGGCAGTTTGCGCAGGTCAGGGGCGGGGCAGCTCACCCGACACGATGAAGTCGGCGCGCTCGACGGGGTGTTGCCGGGCGGCGTAGGCCTCCTCGCTGGGCCACCAGTCCGATTCCCAGCGGGATAGGGTCTCCGCGTCGTCGCGTAGACCGATCCGGCGACGGCGCTCGGCGGGGTCGGTGTGCACCCAGACGGTCAGGTCCCAGTCCACGGCAACCCGGCGATCGGTAGCGGACACTCCCTCGACGATGACCGGGCGCCCGGCCGAGATGGTGAGCGTGCCCGCGGCGTCAGGGGCCCAGCCGCGCCTGGCGTACCGCGCCGGCTCGCCGCGGTTCAGCGGTTCGGCCACCTCGCGCGCAAACCTCTCGAAATCCCAGGTATCCAACCCGGGGCCGGCGAAGTCGTCGACCGAAACCGACTGGGCGCCCGGGATCGTTGCGGCCAGCCAGCGGGCCAGGGTGGTCTTGCCGCTACCGCCGAAGCCGTCGATGCCGATCCACACGGTCTGCCTCGGCCGGGCCAAGACGAGGGCCCCGATGCGCGCCACGACGGCATCGGCGCTGTCTATGTTCACACGAGCGAGTCTGCCAGGCCGGTAACCTGTCGAGCATCATGAGCGATCGCATCGACGAAGCCTCGGCCAACCGCCCCGCCCAGCACTGGGTGTTGACCCTGGTGTGCGAGGACCGGCCCGGCATCGTGCACGCCCTCTCGGGCGCCGTCGTCTCCGCGGAGGGCAACATCACCGAGAGCCAGCAGTTCTCCTCCACCGACACCGGACGGTTCTTCATCCGGCTCCAAATCGAGGCCGCGCTCACGCAATCCGAGTTCGAGTCGGCTATCGTCCCCATCGCCGAGCGGCTGGGCGCCGAGTGGCAACTTGACGTCGTCGGGCGCCCGATCAGGACCCTCATCTTGGGTTCCAAGGCGGCCCACTGCGTCAACAGCCTGCTGTTTCGTCAGCGCTCGGGCTACCTGCCCATCGAGGTACCCCTGATCTTGGCCAACCATCGCGATCTGAGCGATCTGGCCTCGTTCTACTCGGTGAGGTTTGAACATCACGCTGTGCTGCCCGAGACCAAGGACGCGTTCGAGGAACGCATCTTGGCCGCCGTGGAAGAACACCGAATCGAGCTCGTGGTGCTGGCCCGCTACATGCAGATCCTCTCACCGCCTGTTTGTGCTGCGCTGGAGGGCAAGGTGATCAACATTCACCACTCGTTCCTGCCCGGGTTCAAGGGGGCCAACCCCTATCGGCAAGCGCACGCCCGCGGGGTCAAACTCATCGGCGCGACGGCCCACTTCGTCACCAGCGACCTCGACGAGGGCCCGATCATCGAGCAAAGTGTCGTCCGGGTGGATCACAGCAAGGACCCCAAGGCGCTGGTCGCCCTGGGCCAGGACCAGGAATCGCGCACCCTCACCGAAGCCGTCAAGCTGTTCTCCGAGCATCGGGTCTTGCTCGACGGCGCCCGCACCATCATCTTCGATTAGCCCTTCCCAATCCGCTCACACGGGCCTCGTTTGGCTAGGCGACTTGGACTGGGTGCCGTAGGACAAGATTCGGCAACGGTCGAGCACGGTGTGTGGTGTCGCGTTGCTTGGGGGGATAGCTTGTTTCTCGTCGCACCGAGTCACCGAGGAACGCGACGAGACAAGCCTCCAACTGCTCACCCCTCGTACCCTCAAAGGAGCGCCAGTGTCCACGTCCGATCCGGGTTCGCACGATCCCGAAAGCCATCTGCCACCGCACCACAACCCGTTGCCGGAGATGGTCGGCGGGCCGGGCAGAATTCCCGACCAGGCCGAGCTGGAGGCCACCCAGGTCTCGGCCAACTTCGTCGAGCTCAAACACCGCTTTCGCCGTTTCGCCTTTCCCATGACGGTCGCGTTCCTGGTCTGGTATTTCCTCTACGTCCTGGCCTCGGTCTACGCGCCCAAGTTCATGGCGATCCCCGTCTTCGGCAACCTCAACATCGGATTGTTGCTCGGGCTTGCCCAGTTCGTGACGACGTTCGCCATCACGTTCGCCTACATCCGCCACGCCAACCGCAACCTCGACCCCCTATCCAGCCAGATCCGTGCCGAGTTGGAGGATGCGCGATGAACCTCGGAAACCCCCTACTGAACATCGCCATCTTCGGTGCCTTCGTCGCCATGACCCTGGTGATCGTCATCGTCGTGAGCCGCTCCGGCAACAAGACGGCCACCGATTTTTACGCCGGCGGGCGCTCGTTCTCCGGCCGCCAGAACGGCATCGCGATCGCCGGCGACTACCTGTCTGCGGCCTCCTTTCTCGGGATCGCCGGCGCGGTGGCGGTCAACGGTTACGACGGGCTGCTGTACTCCATCGGCTTTTTGGTCGCCTGGCTGCTAGCCCTACTCCTGGTGGCCGAACCCCTGCGGAACACCGGCAAGTACACGATGGCCGACGTGTTGTCCTTCCGGATGAAGCAGCGACCGGTGCGGATGGCGGCTGCGCTATCCACCCTGTCGGTGTCGTTCTTCTATCTGCTGGCCCAGATGGCCGGGGCCGGCGGGCTGGTCGCCCTGTTGCTCGGGATCAACGACAAGACCATGCAGGGTGTGGTCATCGCCGTCGTCGGGGTGCTGATGATCGTGTACGTCCTGGTCGGTGGCATGAAGGGCACCACGTGGGTGCAGATGATCAAGGCGGTGCTGTTGATCATCGGCGCGGGGGTCATGACGTTGTGGGTGCTCGCCAAGTTCGGCCTGAGCTTCTCCCGGCTCCTCGGCAAGTCGGCGGAGGTCCACCCCAAGGGCGAGGCGATCCTGGAGCCGATGCTGGCCTACGGCAGCGATCCGCTGAGCTTCATCTCCCTAGCTATCGCCTTGGTCTTCGGCGCGGCGGGCCTGCCGCACGTCTTGATGCGGTTCTACACCGTGCCCACCGCCAAGGAGGCCCGCCGCTCGGTGACCTGGGCGATCGCCCTCATCGGCGCGTTCTACCTGTTCACCCTCATCCTCGGTTTCGGGGCGTCGGCCCTGGTCGGCGTCGACAAGATCCTGGCCGCTCCCGGAGGAGCCAACTCGGCGGCTCCCTTCCTGGCCTTCGAGCTCGGTGGCACGGTTCTGCTGGCCGTGATTTCGGGCGTCGCCTTTGCAACGATCCTGGCCGTCGTCGCCGGCCTCACCATCACCGCCTCCGCCTCCTTCGCCCACGACATCTACAACAACGTCATCAAGGACGGCAAGGCCGAGCCCGAAAGGGAGGTCCGGGTGGCGCGGATCACCGCCGTGATCATCGGGGTGGTCTCGATCATCGGGGGCATCGCCGCCAACGGGCAGAACATCGCCTTCCTGGTCTCGCTCGCCTTCGCGATCGCCGCCAGCGCCAACCTGCCGTCGATCCTGTACTCGCTGTACTGGAAGGGTTTCAACACCCGTGGCTCGGTCTGGAGCATCTACGGCGGGCTCATCTCGGCCCTGGTCCTGATCGCTTTCTCTCCCACGGTCTCCGGCGGCCCCAAGTCGATGATCTCCTCGGTCGACTTCGCCTGGTTCCCCCTCACCAACCCGGCCCTGGTCTCGGTGCCGCTCGGCTTCTTCTTGGGTTGGTTGGGCTCGAAGCTGTCCTCGGAATCCAACCCCGCCAAGCAGGCGGAGATGGAGGTCCGTTCGATGACCGGAGTGGGCGCGGAGAAGTCCATCGTTCACTAGCTCTCTCGCGGCCATTCAGCTCGTGCGCTAGGCGGGTATCGCTGGCGCGCAGCGGGGCGCCGGGGGTCGCTGTCCCTCCGGGTGGCGCTTTCCCTCGTCGGGCACTGCCGATTCCCGATCCGGTGGGACTGCTAGTTTCAAGGTGTAGACATCGATTCGTTTCTAGGAGGACTTGTGAGCAACGCCCCGGTCAAGGTCGCCGTCACAGGAGCGGCCGGCCAGATCTGTTACAGCCTGTTGTTCCGCATCGCCAGCGGTGCTCTGCTCGGCCCCGATCAGCCCGTCGAGTTGCGCCTGTTGGAGATCACACCCGCCCTGAAGGCCCTCGAGGGTGTCGTGATGGAGCTCGACGATTGCGCGTTCCCGCTGCTCAGCGGCGTGCAGATCGGCGACGACGCCAACCAGGTCTTCGATGGAATCAACCTCGCGATGCTCGTCGGCGCACGCCCGCGCAGTAAGGGCATGGAGCGCGCCGACCTGTTGGAGGCCAACGGGGCGATCTTCACCGCCCAGGGCAAGGCCCTCAACGATCACGCGGCCGACGACGTCAAGGTGCTCATCACCGGTAACCCGGCCAACACCAACGCGCTCATCGCGATGAAGAATGCCCCCGACATCCCGCAGACACGGTTCAACGCGCTGACCCGGTTGGATCACAACCGCGCGATCGCCCAGCTTGCCGCCAAGGTCGACCGGCCGGTCACCGACATCTCCCACATGAGCATCTGGGGCAACCACTCGGCCACCCAGTACCCCGATCTCTTCAACGCCCAGGTCGACGGCAAGATCGCCGCCGATGTCGTCGACGACTCCGATTGGTTGGAGAACACGTTCATCCCCACCGTCGCCAAGCGCGGCGCCGCCATTATCGAGGCGCGCGGATCGTCCTCGGCGGCCTCCGCGGCCAACGCCACCATCGAGCACCTGCGCGACTGGGTGGCGGGTACGCCGGAGAACGATTGGGTATCCATGTCGGTACCCTCCGATGGCTCCTACGGGGTGCCCGAAGGAATCATCTCCTCCTTCCCCTGCACCGTCTCCGGTGGCGAGTACGCGATCGTCCAGGGCCTGGAGATCAACGACTTCTCCCAAACCAAGATCGACGCCTCGGTGGCCGAACTCACCGAGGAGCGCGACGCCGTGACCGAGCTGGGTCTGATCTGAGGCAGGCCTTCTCTTCAGCAGCCTGAGTCGATCAGCTGAGCTCGGTCTCTCCGGTCTTGACATCGGCCGACAACCGGGTGCTGTCGTTGCCCAGTCCCTCGACGATTCGGGCGACGACGGCGTCCACGTCCGCGCCCCTCCCCATCGCGGGCGGGGTGCCGGCGATGGCACGATCCACGAGGCCGGTATCCATGTGGGGCGGCGAGATCTCGAAGACCGTGATCTTGCGCCGCCGCAATTCCTTCCGGGCCGCGCTCAGGTAGGCCGCCAGGGCGGCCTTGCTCGCGCCGTAGGTCGCGATCCCTGCCGTGGGCAAATCCGCGATGATGCCGGTGATGGCGGCAATCGTGCCGCGCTCCATGCGCGTGGCGGCTGCGGCCAGGACGACCATCGGCCCGAGCGCGTTCACCGCAAACAGCTCCTCGGCGACGACGGCGGTTTCCTCCTCGACGCCACCAAAGGCCGCCAACCCGGACGCGACGATGACCGCATCCAGTCCGCCGAGCGCCTCGCAGACTCGATCTAAGGCGTCCGGAATGGATTCGACATCGAGCAGATCGAGCACGATGGCTGCCTTGGCTCCCGCAGCCTCCGCCGCCCGCTCGGCCCGTTTACTCTCGCGGCCGCTGAGAATCACCTTCGCGCCTTCACCGACGAGGCTCAAGGCCAGGCGGCCGCCCAATACTCCCGTACCGCCGATGATCAGAACGCGCGCGTCCTTGAGTTGCATGTAGAAGCCTGTCGTTAGAGAACGGATCGATTAGCCAAGGGTGCCATTGACTATGAAACCGACGGCCAACCAAACGACGCCGGCGAGGACGCCCACCTTGGCGAACCTGTTTTCGGTGCTCGCATTATTCGACTGCACCAGGGCGACGACGCAGACAATCAAGCCAATGGGTGAGATACAGGGAATCAGGGCCAAGATCATGCCGATCTTGCCCAACATCAGGCCAGCCTTCGGCGTCGTCGGTCGATCGCGCTGTCCGTAGGGGTCGTTCGGCTGGGCGTAGCTCATGATCTACCTGGGTTGAAAAAGATGTTGTCGACGATGACGCCGACGATCAACCACGCGATTGCGACGACGATGCCGATCACGGCCTTCCTGTTCGGCGCGCCAACCTGGCGGGACAGCACCATCGCCAGGATGGAGCAGCAGAGCCCAAGAAAGGCGGTGAGGGGGATGATCGCCAAGATCAGGCCGATCCGGCCGAGCTTCGCCCCGGGAGGATCTTCGGATTCCAGAACGGATGATTCAGCCGGGTCGTGTCCGCCAAAGCTCGCGATCGGCTCGTGCGAACCGTCGCCTTTGGCCTCTAGTTTGCTCATGGACAATCCTCATCAGGTTGGGTCGGCCATTGGGGCGCGACAAATCTAACACCGACGCGGCGTCGAGACGTTGGCGCGAGGCAAAGGAATAGAGCAGACTGAGTTTCATGAGTCACCCATACGATCAGGGCCAGGGCAACCGGGACGAGAACTCCGGTTCGGGCCCCGCCAACAATCCCTACGGCCAGGGATCGGCCTCCGATCCGTACGGACAACAGTCAGCCTCCGATCCGTCCGGAGAGCGGTCGGCTTCCGATCCGTACGGCCAACAGTCGGCCTCCGATCCGTACGGACAACAGTCGGCCTCGAACCCTCACGGTCAACCGTCGGCAGCCAACCCATACGGCCAACCGTCCGCGTCCGATCCCTACGCTCAGCAGTCCGCGTCTGATCCTACCGCTCAGTCCCAGGGCTACGGGCAGCCCCCAAACTATGGGCAACCAACCTACGGACAGCAGGACTACGGCCAGCAGGACTACGGACAGCAGGACTACGGCCAGCAACAGGGCTACGCGCAGCAACCCGCGCCGTATGGTCAGCAGGCTCCCTACGGCCAGCCCGCGCCTTACGGCCAGCCGGGTGGCTACGCCCCGGGTGGCATCGAGCATCCCAAGGGCACGACGTGTCTGGTCTTGGGCATCCTCGGGATCGTCGTCTGTCAGGTGCTCGGCCCGATCGCCTATTTCCAATCCAAAAAGGCGCTCGAAGAGATCGACGCCAACCCGGGCGTCTACTCCAACCGCAACCTCGTCAACATCGGCAAGATCCTCGGCATCGTTGGCACCGCTCTGCTGGGTCTAGCCGTCGTCGGCACGATCATCTACATCATTGTCATCGCCGTGGCCTTGGGCAGCGCTTAAACCACACCCGAGCACGACAAAACGGGCCGCCCCAGAGACGCTCGGGTCGTCCTGGCAGGTGAGAGCCCGCGTGATCGGAAGCTATCGACTGAGGGCCAACGCCACGATGCCGACGGCGGCGAGCACGAGCACGGTCACGTCGAACGCCTTGCCGCGCACCTGCAGCAGCCCGGCCATCCGAAACGGCAGGACGACTCGCAAGAACGCGGCCAAGCCAACCCCGCCTCCGACGACGATGGCGCCGGAGCGCCAGACCCCGAAGCCCGCCAGCCCCAGCCCGACCGCCACCACGGCCAGCACCACCACCAGGGGCCATTGCGGCATGGCCTGAGCCGATGCTCTGGCGCGATCTTTGGCGTCGTCGGTCTCCACGGCTCAGCCGGGCTGTCGCTCGGTTCGGACCACGGCCTCGGCTCGATCGACGACGTTGTGCAGCAGCATCGCCCGCGTCATCGGCCCCACCCCACCCGGCACCGGGGCGACGAGCCGGGCGACGTCCCAGACGCCGGGGTCGAGATCGCCAACGAGGCCCGACTCGGTGCGGCTGATGCCCACATCGACCGCGACCGAACCGGGCTTGAGCATGTCCGCGGTGATGAGACCTGGCACCCCGGCGGCGGCGACGACGATGTCGGCGCGGCGGGTGTGCGCGGCCAGATCCCTCGTGCCGGTGTGGCACAGCGTCACGGTGGAGTTCTCGGACTTGCGCGTCAGCAACAAACCCATCGGCCTTCCCACCGTCGTCCCGCGACCCACGACGCACACCTCGGCGCCGTTGAGCTGCACCTCGTAGCGGCGTAGCAGCTCCACGATGCCGCGCGGGGTGCAGGGTAGCGGCCCGGGGTCCCCGAGCACGAGCTTGCCGAGGTTGGCCGGGTGCAACCCGTCGGCGTCCTTGCCGGGATCCACCTTGTTCAGCGCCCAGTTGTCGTCGAGGTGCTTGGGTAGCGGCAGCTGCACGATGTAACCGGTGCACGCCGGATCCGCGTTGAGCCGATCGAGCTCGCGACCAAGCTCGTCCGCGCCGACGTCGGCGGGCAGCTCGACCCTGATCGAGTTGATGCCGATCTCGGCGCAGTCGCGGTGCTTGCCCCGCACGTAGGAGTGGCTGCCCGGATCGTCCCCGACGAGCACCGTGCCCAACCCCGGCGTTGTTCCTGTTCTCGACAGCGCCTCGACCTTGGCGGCCAGATCGGCTCGAATGGCCGCCGCGACGGCCTTACCGTCCAGCGTGGCGGCCCGGCTGTGGGTCGGGTTGTTCGTCGTCATCTCTCTTACCTCGCTCTAGTGGAAGAAGTGCCGCGTGCCGGTGAAATACATCGTGACCCCGGCGGCCTCGCAGGCGGCGATGGTCTCACCATCGCGCACCGATCCGCCCGGGGAGACGATGGCCGCGACGCCTGCGTCGATGAGGATCCTCGGACCATCGGCGAAGGGGAAGAAGGCGTCGGAGGCGGCGACGGAACCGACGACGCGATCCCCCGCCCGGTCCACGGCCAGCCGGGCGGCGTCGACCCGGTTCACCTGGCCCATGCCGACCCCGACCGAAGCGCCGTCCTTGGCCAGCAGGATCGCGTTGGACTTGACCGCCCGGCAGGCCCGCCAGGCGAAGCTCAGGTCGGCCACCCGATCCGCATCGCCCGCGGGTCCGGCGGCCAGCGTCCAGTTCGCCGGGTCGTCGCCCTCGGCCTGAAACCGGTCGGTCTGCTGCATGAGTAGCCCACCGCTGATCCTTCGGAATTCGATCGCGCTCGGATCGGGGTCCGGCTCGCAGCGCAGGACGCGGATGTTCTTCTTGCGCTGCAACACCTCCACCGCACCCTCGGCAAAACCGGGGGCGACGATGACCTCGGTGAAGATCTCGGCGACCTGCTCGGCCATCGCGACGCTGACCTCGCGGTTCGCGGCGATCACGCCGCCGAAGGCTGACACCGGATCGCAGGCGTGGGCCTGGCGGTGGGCGGTCTCGATGTCAGGGCCGACGGCGATCCCACACGGGTTGGCGTGCTTGATCACCGCGACGGCGGGCGCCGCGAAATCCCAGGCGGCCCGCCAGGCCGCGTCGGTGTCGACGTAGTTGTTGTAGGACATCTCCTTGCCGTGCAACTGCTCGGCCCCGGCGAGGCCCGTGGCCCCCTCGCCGCGATAGAGCGCGGCTTCCTGGTGAGAGTTCTCGCCGTAACGCAGGTCGGCGGCCTTGGTCCAGGTCGAACCCACCCACTGGCCGAAGCCCGAATCGTCGTCGGCCAGGTCGGCCGCCGCGGCATCGGCCAAGAGGGTGTCGCTCATCCACGAGGCGACCGCAACGTCGTAAGACGCGGTGTGCTGGAACGCGCTGGCGGCCAACGCGGCGCGCTCGGCGAGGCTGAAACCGCCGCCGTCGAGGGCCGAGCGCACGGCCGGGTAGGACGCGGGCGAGGTGACCACCGCGACGCTGGGATGGTTCTTGGCCGCGGCCCGCACCAAGGCCGGGCCGCCGATGTCGATCTGCTCGACACATTCCTCCGGGCTCGCCCCCGAGGCGACGGTCTCGGAGAACGGGTAGAGGTTGACCACCACGAGATCGAAGGGGGCCACGCCCAAGTCCTCGAGTTGGCGACGGTGCTCAACCTTGCGCCGATCGGCCAGGATCCCGGCGTGCACGTGCGGGTGCAGCGTCTTGACGCGGCCGTCGAGGCATTCACCGAACCCGGTGACCTTCTCCACCGGAGTCACCTCGAGGCCCGACGCGGCGAGCGTCTTGGCGGTCGAGCCGGTGGAGACCAGCTCCGCCCCGGCCGCGACGAGGGCCGTCCCCAACTCGACGAGCCCGGACTTGTCGTAGGTGGAGAGCAGCGCCCGCCGGATGGGCAGCCGATCCTGCGTTTCACTCATAGCTGTGGTCCTTATCCTGGGTCGTCTTGGGGCTGGTTGGTTCCGGCAGGGCTTCGGCCCAGTCGGCGATCGTGTCCAAGAGCAATTCCCTCTCGGCAATCTTGATTCGCTCGTGCAGCGCCGCCTCGTCGTCCTCGCTCAGGACGGGCACGGCGCGCTGGGCGAGGATCTCGCCGGTGTCGGTGCCCTCGTCGACGAGAAAGACCGTGGCGCCGCTCACCTTGACCCCGTACGCCAAGGCGTCCCGCGGGCCGTGCATCCCGGGAAACGAGGGCAGCAATGCCGGATGGGTGTTGATCATGCGGCCACCGAAGCGCTTGAGGAACGCCTCACCCACGAGCTTCATGAAGCCGGCGCTCACCACGAGGTCGGGGCAGAATTCGCCGACGATCTCGGCCAGCTCGGCGTCCCAACGGGGTCGATCCCCCCCGCGTCGATAGGGATGCACGCGGGTGGGGACGCCGGCTTGGGTGGCGCGCTGCAGGCCGCGTACGCCGTCCCGGTCGCAACATACGGCGACGACCTCCGCCGGTAACGCACCAGAGGCGCTGGCGTCGAGGATACTCTGCAGCAGGGTGCCCGAACCAGAAATCAACACCACCAGTCGCAACCGCACCCCAGCAGCCTAACCGGCCGAGCAGTTCGTGGCGAAGTCGCGCGGTTTGCTGGATCAATGGGTCTGCACTAGCTCGCCGAGGTAGTGGCCGGGCGTCTCGACGCCAAGCCCAGCGCCAGGCCCGTGAGCATCCCTGCGACTCCCATGACCGTGGCGCCCAGGACGGCGACCTCGACGAACGACGGACCGAGATCCACCAGCCTGCCGGTGCCCAGGTTGCCTCGCGAGAGCACGGTCAACAACGCGAACGCCACGCCTGAGAGCACCCCGGCCAAGCCACCGACGAGGGTGGTCTCGTCGACGCGGGCGTGCGGACGGGCGCGAACGACGACGACGGTGGCGACCACCCCCGCCAGGCCCGCACCCACCAGCCACCACAAGGCCCCGTTCCCGTGCACGCCGGCCGAGGGCACGGCGGCCGCTACGGGGATGGGCGGCAACAGTCCGATTTGGGTCACGATCGGCGAGATCTTTGACCCGTCACCGAGGGAGAACCCGGCGCCGGTGAGGAAGCTGCCCGCCCACAGCACCAGGTTGGGCAGGTAGGCGAGTTGGATCAAGCCCATCACCAGCAGGCCGATTACCGGAAGCTGCAGCGACTCGCTCAGCCTGGTGATGTCGGCGCGGTTTTGCCAGCAGGCCACGACCAAAAGCAGCGCCCCGAGGGCGGTCATCGTCGCCAGGGCGGCGACCACCGAGCGCGGCAGCGCTTGGGCCCACTGGGGCCAAGTTTCGTTCGGCCGATAGTGGGCCGCCCGGGCACTCGCCCACGTCGAGCCGATCCCGCCCAACACCGCGCTGCCCAATAGCATTGCGGCCACCTGCTGGTTCTCGCTGAACACGGCCGCGGCGATCAGCACCGCCGCCAGGTAGCCCCCGGTGACGCCGGCCACGACCCGGCGCACGATGCCAGCCCGCGAAACCGTCGTCTCGACGCGCATGGCCTGCCGGGCGGCGTATCCAGCCACTGCGTGCACGGCCAGCAACCAGCAGAGGGTCAACCCCAGCGGCGCCAAGGTCACCGAGACCCCCGGCAGCCGAGCACCCCCGCCCAGCGTGAGAAACCAAAGCTGTGCGCCCACGTTCACCGCCCCCGCGAGGGTTCCGGCGCTCGCTCCCAGCCAACCAAAAACCGCCACCGCCGAGCACACCAGGAAGCCGAAACCCGCCGCGAGAAAGCCGCCTCCGATGGCGGCCAACAGCCACGGCAGTTCGGGCTCTCGCCACTCCGCCTCACCGGGCTTTTGGGTCCGGCGCTGCACCGCGGTACGCACCAGCAGCGCTGGCCCGCGAGAAGCGAGCAAGCGAGGACGATTATTAGAGCGAGGCGAGTCATTCATAACTCACCCCATGGTGACCGAACGGGGGCTCCCGATAGCCAGGACACGCTGAGGAACGATAAAGTTCGGTGCGGCGTTAACTCAGAGGGTCATTCGCCAGCGTGTGCGGCCCAGACTTAGATTTTGGAATTGACTTCGAGCCTCGGGTACCTTCGAGGTTTGCCAGATCGCATTGGGGGGAGAGGGAGCTTGGCTGATGACGGCGTGAACGAGAGAGATCGCCGCTCTCTCTCCGGGGGCGACGAATCGGATAAGGACCCGTCGGGACAACCGCGGCCGCAGAGCGGACACGCGAAACCCAAGGGCGGCCGTCGAGCGCGGCGCATGCTTCCGGCCGTGAACCCAGACCAGACGACACCGGTTGCAGAGGTCGAAACCGGTCAGGAAAGCGGGCCGGTCGAAAAGGACCAGCCAGACCAGCCAGACCCCACGGACGAGCCCGTCGAGGCTGCCGAGGATGGTGTCGAGCCGGGGGCCGAGACCGGCGGCCTCGGACGATGGAGCCACCTGTTGAAAGGGCGTAGTTCGCGCCCCACTGTTCAAGCTGGCCAAACCCCGGCCCGCGACGTGGAGATCTCCACGAGCGCACCGCTAGCGGTGGATCCGCCGGCCAAGATCGAACGGGGGGCGGGCGCCGCGCCTGCTGCGGGCACCGCACCCGGCGAGACCCGAGCCGAGGCTTCGTCCTTTGCCCGGCCGAAGGCCACCCCACTCAAGCGCCGGTCCCGCGCCGCCGAGGCCGCGGCCGGCGGCACTGCCGCCGAGGCCACGCCCGAGGAGGCCACGAGCGCCGAGGCGTCCCGGGCCGGCGCGTCGGCCACCTTGCAGCCCACCCAGACCGATCCGCAGGCTCCGGTTTTACCCGGCCGCTCGAGCGATCCCGCGGACACGGGCGCTGACGCGGAGCCCTTTCCCGCCGCCGGAACGTCTGGGCCCCGGGCCCCGGATTCTCCGCCACCGCTGTGGCAAGAACCGCAGCGGCTACCCATGGACAAGAAGACGAAGAACGCGCTGCTGATCGCCGGGATTGCCGGCGCGCTCTTGGCCGTCCTCGCCATCGGCTTCGCCGTGTTCTCGGTCACCACCAACGACGAGGTCGCCGGACCTTCTGCCGGCCCCAGCATCACGGCGAGTACGGCGCCGAAGGCCGCTGCCTTGGCCGACGCTTTCATGCTCGACGACGCCGACGCTCAGCTCATCGACCCCAAAGCGGGTTGGAAGGTCTCCCTCACTCAAGAGGGCACCAACGCGGAATCACCGCAACCGATGTGTATCAAGCAGACTTCGGAGGGCCTGCCCACGCCCCTGGCCACCAAGTTGCGCACCCTCACCACGGCGAACAGCACGCAGACGGCAGCGTTGCATCAGGCCGATGCTTATGCCACGGCCGATGAGGCCCAGCAGGTTTTCGACGATCGCCTCACCCAGCTCGGCAGCTGCGAGGACTCACCGGTATACCTGCAGTCCGGCGTCGACGTCGAGGGGATCGGCGATCAAGCGGGAGGCGTCGTCGCCATCCTGCAGGCCGAAGAAGCCGAGTACCACAGTGTGGTGTTGGCCCGGACCGGCAAGGTCGTCAACATCATCGACGTCGCCCAAACCACCAACCCGGTCAAGGTGGCGGGACTCGGCAAGGCCGCAGCCGCCGTCGTGGACGATGAGTGCAGCGCGGCGGTGGGCCTGTGCAGCTTCACTCCCAAGGCCCGGCTCGGCGTCCCCCCGCTGGGCGGCGACCAGCCGGGCTTCCTCGCCGGGGCCGACCTGCCACGTATCACCAAGGGCACCGGCGATTGGAGCGGAACCGACCCCGTCACCGATATCGCCGTGGTCGGGAGCCAGTGCGAGAGCATCAACTTCGCCAACGTCGACGGCCCGACGAGCAGGAAGGCGCGTACCTACCTGCTGCGAAACGACGATTCGGCGCCCGCCAACTTCGGTATCGATGAGGTGCTCTTCACCATGGCCACCCCGGCCGAGGCCAGCGCACTCGTGGGCAAAGTCGCCGGCAGCGTGGTGAAATGTCCAGACCGTGCTCTGACCGCCAAGGTGAAGGAGTTGCCCAAGATCGGTGGGGTCGGAGCGGACAAGGCGCCGGTCCGGGGGCGTTCCTTCCTCGTGACGCAAAAGACCCAGAGTGGAGACGTGCGGTTTCGTATTGCCATGATCAGCGTGGGCAACAAGTTTGCCTACCTGGTTTTGCCCACCGACTCCGAATTCGACTTCACCGACGCTCAGTGGACCGAAGTAGCCCTGCGAGCGGGGCAGCGGATGAGCCAGGTCCGCTAGCGCCGAGCCACGCTCAGGCCAGGTAGCCGCGCTCGACGCCCGGCAGCCAGAAAAGCCCCCGGCCAAGATTCTGGCCGAGGACGATTCCGGGTGCGGAGACCAGCCGTTACGAGCTGAGGTCCTCCATGATCTTGCGCATGAGATCGGCCGCCCCGGACGGCGTCTTGCCGACGCTCACCCCGGCGGCCTCCAGCGCTTCCTGTTTGGCGACGGCCGTACCCGAGGAGCCCGAGACGATGGCGCCGGCGTGGCCCATCGTTTTGCCCTCGGGGGCCGTGAAGCCGGCCACGTAGCCGACGACGGGCTTGTTGACGTTGTCCTTGATGTACTCGGCCGCGAGCTCCTCGGCGTCGCCGCCGATCTCACCGATCATGACGATCGCGTCGGTATCGGGATCCTCCTCGAACGCCTTCAGGCAGTCGATGTGGGTGGTCCCGATGACCGGATCGCCGCCGATACCCACCGCGGTGGAAAAGCCGATGTCGCGCAGCTCGTACATCATCTGGTAGGTGAGCGTGCCGGACTTGGACACCAAGCCGATGCGGCCCTGCTTGGGGGCGATGTCGGCGGGAATGATGCCCGCGTTGGACTGGCTCGGGCTGATCAGGCCGGGGCAGTTCGGTCCGATGAGCCGGGTCTTGGAACCGGCCGCCAGGGTGTAGAACTCGGCGCTGTCCTTCACCGCGACCCCCTCGGTGATGCACACCACGAGCGGCATCTCGGCCTCGACGGCCTCGACGACGGCCGACTTGGTGAAGGCCGCCGGCACGAAGATGACCGAGACGTTGGCACCGGTCTCGCGCATCGCTTCCGCCACGGAGCCGAAGACCGGAACCGAGGCCGAGTTGTCTCCCGCGGGCTCCGTCTCGAGATCGAAATCGACGCTCTGGCCCGCCTTCTTGGGGTTCACCCCGCCGACCACCACGGTGCCCGAGGCGAGCATCCTCCGGGTGTGCTTCATGCCCTCGGAGCCCGTCATGCCCTGCACTACGACTCGCGAATCTGAGTTGAGAAAAATTGCCATGTCTGTGTTCCTGTTTCCTTGTCTCAGTTGGCCTGGGCGGCGAGTTCGGCGGCGCGGCGCGCGGCGCCGTCCATGGTGTCGGCCTGCTCCACACCGTCGAGCCCGGCTTCGGTGAGGATGCGGCGTCCCTCGTCGGCGTTGTTGCCGTCCAAGCGAACGACCAGCGGCTTGGGTGTGGTGCCTTCGGAGGTGAGGATGTCGAAGGCCTGCACGATGCCGTTGGCCACCTCATCACACGAGGTGATGCCGCCGAACACGTTCACGAAGACCGATTTCACCTGCTCGTCGCCGAAGATGACGTCCAGTCCGTTGGCCATGACTTCAGCGTTGGCGCCGCCGCCGATGTCGAGGAAGTTGGCGGGTTTGGGAGCCTGAGCAAACTCTTCGCCGGCGTAGGCGACCACGTCCAAAGTGCTCATCACCAACCCGGCGCCGTTACCGATGATGCCGACTGAGCCGTCGAGCTTGACGTAGTTCAGCTTCTTTTGTTGCGCCTTCAGCTCCAGTGCATCGGTGGCCCCGTGATCGTCGAGGTCGGCGTGATCGGGGTGGCGAAAGCGGGCGTTCTCATCCAACGACACCTTGCCGTCGAGGGCAATAATCTTGCCGTCGCTGGTCTTCACCAGCGGGTTGACCTCCACCAGGGTGGCGTCCTCGGCCGCGTAGGCCCTGGCCAACGCCATGATGGTCTCGGCGATCTGGGCCCGATCGGCCTCGTCGAATCCTGCGGCGGCCACGATCTCATCGGCCTTGGCCTGATCGATGCCTACGTTGGGATCGACGGGGATTCTGGCCAAGGCCTCCGGGCGCTCGACGGCAAGCGTCTCGATCTCCACGCCGCCCTCCTTGCTGCACATCGCCAGGTAGCTACGGTTGCTGCGGTCCAGCAACAGGCTGAAGTAATACTCTTCGGCAATGTCGGCCCCGGCGGCCACCATGACGGTCTCCACGACGTGACCCTTGATGTCCAGCCCGAGAATTTCCTCGGCCCTCTCGGCCGCCTCCTGCGGGCTCTTGGCAATCTTGACCCCGCCCGCCTTGCCGCGTCCGCCGGTCTTCACCTGAGCCTTGACGACGACGACCGGGGTGCCGATCTTCTCGGCGGCCTCACGGGCCTCCTCGGCGGTTTTGGCGGTGAGCCCGGCCAAGACCGGCACACCGTGCTTCTCGAACAGGTCACGGGCCTGATACTCGTAAAGATCCACCGTGTTCAATCCTTTCGCAGGGCTTCGCCTGCCTGGTTGCCCGAGAGGCGGAAGCGATCTCGGGTGGACGTGGGGCTAAGCCGACACGCCTGCGTTCACTACTGGCAACTTATCTTCCCTAACCCGCGGGGCAGGCCTTCCCTCACTGCTCAACCTCGCGGGAACAGTTCTCGCGCACCCACGTCACGATCTCGCGCATCGTGGCACCCGGGGTGAACACGTGGGCTACCCCGAGCGCGGCCAGCGGTTCCCGGTCGTCATCGGGGATGATGCCGCCGCCGAACACCACGATGTCTTGAGCCTCGGCCGCGGCCAGGAGCTGCATCACCTTGGCAAACAAGGTCATGTGCGCACCGGATAGGACAGACAGGCCCACCGCGTCGGCGTCCTCAGCAACTGCGGTGTTGACGATCTGCTCGGGGCTTTGGTGCAGGCCGGTGTAGATGACCTCCATCCCGGCGTCTCGCAACGCGCGGGCAACGACCTTGGCTCCGCGGTCGTGGCCGTCCAACCCTGGCTTGGCCACCACTACCCGAATTGGTGTGCTCACCCTCACACGGTATCGCGTCCATCCGCTGACCGAACCGGGGCTTGCCACAGCGTTGAGGATGCTGGTCCCGTAGGTCTCCCGCCGACGACCGATCGTCGGCGCTGCGGGGACATTGCCGTGTGATTCCACTCACCCGGGCGAGGCGCGATCGGCCGACCCCAGCAGGAAATACTGAAGATGTCTCAGGTTGTCCACAGGTTCAACTTGAAGGTTGGTTACCTAAGCGTTATGTTTTCCCAGGGTAGTTCTACGTCGAACACCCGAATTCGGGGAAATGGTCCACGGTCGCCGTAGAGTGAGTCGAGAGTGGTTCGGCCAGATCATGTCTTCCCCTCAACGCTGAAGCGACTTCGGTCGCCATTTCTAACCGCAGGAGAACATGTGACTTCAAGAAGCCTGAAGCGGGCCAGGGCCCGCCGGGTTCTCAAGCAGCCACCCGTTGCCCAGGGACGCACCGCCAGCGCCTTTTCCGACGAGGCCGGGATTCGCGGCGTCCTCACCCACGGTTTGGCCGCCCTGGCCATCTCCGCCCTCGGCCTCGGTGTCGCGGGTACGGTCGGTCTTACCTCCTCCGCTCAGGCCGAGCAGACCTCGACCACCGCCGCGCTCTCGGCCGATACCCCCGACACCACGCGCGCCGAGCCCGCCGTCCAGGCGAAGGATCTCGCTCGCGAGACGCAATCCGCCATCGAGGAGCAGCAGGCGGGAGACCCCGACTCCTCGGCCGACGGCGACCTCAGCGCCTTCGATCGCCGCAGCAACAGCACGAGCCGCAACGCCGTGCGCACCAGCCTCGACAAGGCCCTCGCCGGTGAAGAGGTCAAGGACCGCGCCGCGTCCCTCGACCAGGCGGGCGAGAGCGTCACCGCCACGTCCCGGAACGCGGTCCAGGGGGCCCGCGCCGACGACCTGAAGAACTCCGAGGCCGCCATCGAGGAGGAGAACAAGCGCCTCGAAGAAGAGAAGCGCCTGGCCGAAGAGAAGCTCAAGAAGCAGCAGGAAGCAGAGGAGAAGGGCACGCTGAGCGCTGCGCAGGCGGCCAAGACCAAGAGCGCGACGCCCGCCGCCAACTCCTCCAAGGTGGACACCAACTCCTCAAAGGTGGACACCAGCAAGGTCAGCGGATCCGGCGGAGCCAAGCCGGTCAAGAGCTATTCGATCGCCGCTCGCTGGGGGGCCACCGGATCCTGGTCGCGCTACCACACCGGCATCGACCTGTCGGCCCCCATCGGCACGCCGATCTACGCCGCCGCGGCCGGCGTGGTCGGCAGCCCGGCCGCCGGCGCCGGGTGGGCCGGCACCCACGTCGTGCTGCACCACAAGGGCGGCGGATCCACCCTGTACGCGCACATGAGCGGCACCTCGGTGCGCCAGGGGCAGGTCGTCAAGGCGGGCCAGCTCATCGGCCGCGTCGGCGTGACCGGGCGCTCGTTCGGCCCGCACCTGCACTTCGAGTACTACCCGCCGGGCGCCCGCCCGGGCGACGTGTACTCCACCAAGGACCCGTACGGCTGGATGCTCGGTAAGGGCGTCAAGCTCTAGCGCCGCCCTTTAGGGGAATCTCTAGCGCCCCACTTTAGGGGAATCCCGGTTAGAGCTTCTCCATGGGCGCGTGACGCAGCGAGAGCCGCTTTACCCCCGTGGACCCGAAGTCGACGTCGGCCTTCGCCGTGTCGGCGCTTCCCGAGGTCGCGATGACCGTGCCCATCCCGAAGGTGGTGTGCAGCACCCGGTCTCCGGCGCTCACGCTGGGAATCGTCTTCTTAGCCGGCGGCTTGGAGCCGAACCCCACCGTGTTGCGCCACGCTTGATCCCTTCCCGATTTTCCGAAGCCGGAGGAGTCACTGGCGGCCCAGCCGGTGACGCCGCCGAGGCGGCGCCAATCCACGAGTTGGCCGGGGATCTCGGCCAGGAACCTGCTAGCGGGGTTGTACTGCGGCGCCCCCCATGCGGTGCGCACCTGCGCCCGGCTCACGTACAGCCGCTTCCTCGCTCGGGTGATGCCCACGTAGGCGAGCCGGCGTTCCTCCGCCAGCTCCAGCGGATCGTTCAGCGCCCGCAGATGGGGGAAGACGCCGTCCTCGAGCCCGGTCAAGAAGACCGTGTTGAACTCCAGCCCCTTGGCGGTGTGCAGGGTCATCAGCGTGACGACTCCGCCGCCCTCGCCCGCGTCGGGAATGGAATCCGCGTCGGCCACGAGCGCGATCCGCTCCAAGAAGGCCGGCAGCGAATCGTCGGGCTCGGGAGCGGCCCCCGCCAACTCATCACCCAGCTCGATTCCTTCCGCCATCTCGGCCGATACGTTGGCTACGGCGTCCTCGTCGGCGCCGTCGTCGGCCACGCCCACCCTGGGCAGGTCCTCGGTGTGGGCGGCGGCCACGAACTCGGCCGCCACCGAGACGAACTCGATGAGGTTCTCGACCCGCGATTGGTCTTGAGGGTCAACCGAAGCCTGCAATTCACCGAGCAGTCCCGATTCGGTCAGCAACGAGGTGAGCACCTGATCGGCGGGGACACCGTCGGCGACGAGTGCCTCGTGGGTGTCCATCAGCTCCACGAACCCCCCGATCTGCTTGGCCGATCGGGTGGCCAGGCCCGGCACCTCGCTGTGCCGGCGCAGGGCGTCACCGAAGCTGATCTGCTCGCGGGCGGCGAACGCCGCAACCGCCGATTCCGCTCGTTCCCCGATGCCGCGCTTGGGCACGTTCAGGATCCGACGCACCGAGACATCATCGCTGCGGTTGGCCACCGCCCGCAGGTAGCCGATGGCGTCGCGGATCTCGCGTCGTTCGTAGAAGCGGAGCCCCCCCACGACCTTGTAGGGCATGCCGGTGCGGATGAACACGTCCTCGAAGGCGCGCGATTGTGCGTTCGTGCGGTAGAACACCGCGGTCTCGCCGGGAGTCGACGCTCCCTCGTCGCCGAGCCGATCGATCTCGTCGGCGATGAACTGCGCCTCGTCGTGTTCGGTGTCGGCGACGTAGCCGACGATCAGCTCACCGTCCCCGGAATCGGACCACAACCGCTTGGGTGGGCGGCCCTCGTTCTGGCCGATCACGCCGTTGGCTGCGGTGAGGATGCGCTGGGTGGAACGGTAGTTCTGCTCCAACAGGATCGTCTCGGCCCCGGGAAAGTCCTCCTCGAAGGCAAGGATGTTGCGGATGGTGGCGCCACGGAAGGCGTAGATGGACTGATCGGAATCCCCCACCACCATCAGCCCGGGGGCGGACACGCCCTCTTGGTCCCGATCGGGATCGGTGCCACACAGTTCGCGGATCAGCGCGTACTGGGCGTGGTTGGTGTCTTGGTACTCGTCGACCAGGACGTGGCGGAACCGCCGCCGGTAGTGATCGCGCACCTCGGGGAACGCCTGCAGCAGGTGCACCGCGGTCATGATGAGATCGTCGAAATCGAGCGCGTTGGCGGCCTGCAACCGGCGCTGATACTCCTGGTAAACCTCCAGGTAGCCGTCCTCGATCACCGTGCTCACCTTGGCGCGGGCCGACTCGTGATCGACGAGTTCGTTCTTGCAGTTGGAGACCCAGTTCATCACCGCACGCACTCCGAACTTCTTGGGATCCAGCGCCAACTCGCGCAGCACGAGCGTCATGAGGCGCTTGGAGTCGGTGTCATCATAGATCGAGAAGGTCTTGGAGAAGCCGAACCGGGAGATGTCTTGGCGCAGGATCCGCACGCAGGCCGAGTGGAACGTGGATACCCACATCAGCTTGGCGCGGTTGCCGACCAGGTCGACCACCCGATTGCGCATCTCGGCGGCCGCCTTGTTGGTGAACGTGATCGCTAGGATCGATCCCGGGTGAACCTTCTGCTCGGCCACCAGCCAGGCGATCCGGCGCGTCAACACCCGGGTCTTGCCCGAGCCCGCGCCGGCGACGACCAGAACGGGCCCGCCCGCGTGCTGGACCGCGGCGTGCTGTGGCTCGTTCAGCGCGGCGAGCAGATCGACCTTGGGTTTGGAGGCAGGTTTGGGCTCGCCGAACGCGGCGAAGAGCGGCTGGGATGCGGGGTGACTCATAACCCTCCAAGACTAGTGGCCCCCGACGACAAGTTCTCGGTGGAAGTCCACCGATAGGATGACCGCCATGGCTCGCCGATCGATTACCTCCACCGCGATCCGGTCGTGGCTTCGACGAGCGGCTCTCACCGTCTTGGGGATGCAGGCGATCACCGTGGCGGTGCTGTTGTGGGTCGACGGCCGACGCAAGCGCCTCCGAGCCCCGGCCAGCTTTCCCCGCATCACCCCCCAGCACGTAAGCATCGAGGCCGCCGAGGTCACGCTGTTCACCTACGGCCAGGATCTCTACGACGCAATGCTGGCCGATATCCGCCAGGCGCGGCACGCCATCAAGTTCGAGACCTACCTGTGGAAGAGCGACCGGACGGGACGCATCTTCAAACAGGCCCTGACCGAGGCCGCCGAACGCGGCGTCGAGGTGTACGTCGTCTATGACGTGTTCGCCAACCTGGTGGTGCCACAGAACTTCTTCCACTTCGTCCCCGAGATCCACGTCCTGCGGCACCCGATCATCACCAAGACCATCGGGTTGCCGAGCGCCCGCACACTGGGGCGCAACCACAACAAGCTGCTCGTGGTGGACTCCGGAATCGCCTACGTCGGCGGTTATAACATCGGCAAGCTCTACGCCACCGATTGGCGCGACACCCACGTCCGCCTGACCGGCAGCGTGGTGGCCGATCTGGAAGACACCTTCAACGACTACTGGAACATGATGCGGCCCCGAGACCGCCAGGCGTTACCGAACGTCCCCAACCGCGACTGGCGGGCGTTTGCGATCCGGGTGCATCGCAACGTGCCGGGCGCCATGCATTACCCCATCCGCGGCATGTACCTCGAAGCCATCGACCGCGCCGCCGACCACATCTATCTCACCCACGCCTACCTGATCCCCGACGACGACTTCCTGCGCACTCTCACCGCCGCAGCTCGGCGTGGGGTCGACGTCCGCATCATCGTTCCCGAGGCCTCCAACCACATCGTCGCCGATTGGATCTCCCGCGGCTTCTATGGCCAACTGTTGCGTTCTGGGGTACGGTTGTTTCTCTTCCAGGGCGCCATGGTGCACGCGAAGACCGCCACGATCGACGGCCAATGGTCCACCATCGGCACCGCGAACCTGGACCGGTTGAGCCTGGACTGGAACTACGAGCTGAACGTCGAGATCACCGATCGAGCGGTCGCGGTGAAGATGGAAGACATGTTCGCCATCGACGAGTCGAACTCGGTCGAGCTACGCTGGGCCCAGTGGTCTCGACGGCATCTGGCGGTCAAGTTCTCCGAAACGATCCTGCGTCCGTTTCGTAACCTGTTCTAGGTGGGTCGGCCGCGCAATCTTCGCTGGATAAGGGGACAATACCCTCGGGCGAGATGGCGTTGGGTCCTCCATCGATAAGTGTGGCTGCGACACGCCCACGTTTCCCGGCGCGGGGTGACGACTGGGCGCTACCATTAAGCATGACAATTCTCTTTTACCTCATCATCGGCCTCATCGCTGGCGCCCTCGCCAAGTTGATCCTTCCCGGCAAGCAGGGCGGTGGCATCATCGCCACCCTGATCTTGGGCGTCATCGGCGCCCTCGTGGGTGGACTGCTCAGCAACCTGATCCTGAACGGAAAGCTCAGCTTCGATCTGGGGGGCAGCTTCATCGTCTCGCTGATCATCGCCATCGTCGGCAGCATCGTCGTGTTGCTCATCTACGGCTTCCTCCAAAAGCGCAAGGCCTGAGCCCTCGGGCTCTGCTTGCTCTTGCCACCACCGCTAGGCACTTACGCCCACTCCCCGGCAGGGGGGTGGGCGTAAGTCACGTCTACCCAAGCGCTAGACCAGCTTTCGCTCCGTGGCCCATCGCGCGAGCTGGTGGCGGTTGGAGAGTTGCAGCTTGCGCAGCACTGAGCTGACGTGGGTTTCCACGGTCTTGACCGAAATGAACAGTTCGCGCGCCACCTCCTTGTAGGCGTAACCGCGCGCGATCAGCCGCATCACCTCGCGTTCGCGCTGGGACAGCCGGTCCAGTTCCTCGTCGATGCTGGCGATATCGATCGCTCCCGAGAAGGCGTCCAGGACGAAGCCCGCCAGCCGCGGGGAGAAGACAGCGTCCCCCTCGGCCACCCGCCCGATGGCGTCGACAAGCTCGTCTCCACCGATGGACTTGGTGACGTAGCCTCTCGCGCCCGCGCGGATCACCCCGATCACATCGTCGGCGGCGTCGGACACCGAGAGGGCCAAGAACTTCTGTTCGGCATTCACCTGGTGCACCTGCTTCAGCACTTCCGCGCCACCGCCGCCGGGCAGGTGCACGTCGAGCAGCACCACGTCGGGGGTCGTCGCGGCGATCGCCTCCACGGCGGACGGGACGTCATGGGCCTCGCCGACAATGCTTACGAAATTGCCGATCTCCGACCTCACCCCCGCCCGGAACATCGCATGATCATCGACCACCACGACGGTTCGCTTGGCCTTCTCGGCGCCCAACGTCTCGTCCTCGAACTCGTTCATAGCTCCATCTCCAGTCGCACTTCGGTTCCTTCTCCGGGGGCGGTACGGACGGTCGCCGTCCCGCCGTGGCGTTGCATCCGCTCGATGATGCTGTGCTGGATGCCGTGCCGATCGTCGGCAATCCTCTCGCGGTCAAAGCCGCGTCCTCGATCCCGCACGAACACGCTCACCCCATCTTCGCCCACCTCTGCGTACACGTCGATCTTGGTGGCGCCGGAGTGTTTGGCCGCGTTCAGCATGGCCTCCCTGGCCGCCTGCAACAGCACCGCGGTCGCCTCCCCCAAGTCACAATCGCCCACGGTGACCACCTCGAGCGGCACCTTCCACTCGTCTTCGATCTCGGCCGCACCCACCAACAGCCCCGCCCTCAGCGTCGTCTGCTGAACCTGCTCGCCGTAGAGCCAGGCCCTCAGTTCGCGTTCTTGGCGCCGCGCCAGGGTCTGGACGGCGAGGGCGTCGTGGGATTGGCGTTGCATCAGGGCGAGGGTCTGCAGCACCGAATCGTGGAGGTGGGCGGCCATATCCGCTCGCGCGTCGCTGAGGATCCGCGCCTCGCGCGCCTCGGCCAGGGCCTGCTGGGACCGGTACCACCACGGGGCCGCGACGACGCCCAGGCCCGCGATGCCGGCGACGATGACGAGCGCGATCTTCGACAGGTCCTGCGAGCCGAGCTCGCTGGAGACCAGCAGTACGAAGGCCACCGCGACGAGGCCGACGCCGACGCCGACGCGGGCGACCGCCGGCCAGCGACGCGGCCCCGTGCCCGATTGCCCCGACCCCGCCGCGCCGCCCGATCTCGAGGGCATGGCCGTGACGACGTCGGCCTGGCGCCAGATGAGGGCGATCCCCGAGGCGGCGATCGCGAGCGGCCAAAAGTACTCGGCCTCGACGCCCCACCCGATCAGCTGCAGGAGCCACACCACGCCGAGCGCCAGCGAGGCGATGGCCGCGAAGGAGGCGAGATCCCGACCGCGCAGCCGCGCTCCGGGACGCAGGCCGGTGCGCGAGTGAGATTCCAACCCGGGGGCCTGCTCGGGCGGGCGCACCGGCGGGAGCACCAGCCACAAGACGGCGTAGATGACCACACCCACCAGTTGCACCGCGGCGAGAACGATAAACGCCAGCCGAACAGCCGAAACGGGCCAGCCGAGGTGTTGCGCCAGTCCGGTACAGACTCCGCCGAGCCACCTGCCTTGCGCCACCCGTCCCGCCTTGGGCGGAACAGCGGGGGCAGTCTCGCCCGACGCGTCACCGTCGAGGGCGCGCTCGCCCGGATCGGATAGGGACATGATGACTCCACGATCTCACCCAGCCGGCCCACGGGCCAGCGGGGATGCCACCCAACCCACCCCCACCAAACCCTTGGGCGGGGCGCTCGCCTGTCCGGTTCGCTCACCTCGCACCGTCAGCGCCGTCAGGGGAATGGGGTCGCTTTGGGGGTCTTTCCCGATGGCTTGGCAGCGCGGGAGAGGCGAGGATGGTCTGCATGGACTTCTTTTGGTCGCTGCGTCGCAGTCGCGCGAACTCGCGCATCGGCGGCGTCTGCGGGGCGCTCGCGGCGCGGTGGAACACCGATCCGCTGCTCGTGCGCATCATCGCGGTGTTGGTGGCGCTCAGCGGCGGAGTCGGACTGGTGCTTTACGCCGCCTGCTGGCTGTTGCTGCCCCGCGAGGGCGAGGCGCACTCCCCCCTCGAGCGTCGCTTTCCCGGGGCGGCTTCGTGGTCTCGGCAAACATGGCTCGTCATCGTGGTCATCGCCTGTGCGTTGTCGTTCGCTGTCTTGTCTTCCACCCTGTCCGTCGGCATCCTGCCCACCGCCATCGTCGTCGGGGTCATCTGGTGGGGCCGTCGAGGCAAACCTCTCGACGTCGACGCCCGCACGACCCGGCCCGATGCCACCGCCTTCGCACCCGAGGACCGCCGACCGCACGATCCCCACGTCGCCCCTGACACCGCCGCAACGCAGCCGTCGGGCTACACCCCGCTGCGCGACCCCTTCCGCGGAGCGGACACTCCCTTCACCCAGAGCGCCCGCGCCTGGCAGCACCGGGTGCGACAGGCCACCGAAACCGCCGACGTGCGCGCTGAGCCGGGCGGGGAACCGATGCAACGGCCATCTAACGTCACCCCGCGTCCCGCGACGACCTCGGCCATCAAGGCCTACCTCACCGAGCCCGATCCGGTGGGTCTGTACGGTCCCGCCGCCACCGTGACCGAGAAGCGACGCTTCAGTCGCGCGGTGCCCCTGACCGCCGCGGTGCTGGCGGCGGCCATGCTGGGGCTGTTCATCGCCCAACTCGCCGGCCTCGCCGTCTCGACCCCGCTCTACTGGGGGGTCGCCCTGCTGATCCTGGGGCTGAGTTGCGTCGTCAACGCGTGGCGAAGCCAGGCCGGATTGCGCGGTGGCCGCTGGCTGGCCATCGCCGCCATCGTCGCCTCGTTACTGGCCGTCGGCGCCAATTTCCCCTCCGCACGGCCCGCCACCCCTGATACCGCAACCACGCTCAGCTTTTCGACCCCACAGGCCCTGCCCGCCACCCTTGAGGTGCCTAGCGGGGAGGCGATAATCGATCTGAGTCAGCTGACGCTATCTAGGGATCAGACCGTCTCGATGCAGATGAAGCTCGGATCGCTCGACGTGAGACTGCCCGAGACGGGCCGGGTACGCGTGATCGCCACGACGAAGGCAGGCGGTCTGGAGGTGCTGGATCGGGAGAGCGCCGGATTGGACAACCTCTCCCTCGACGTCACCGATGGCCAGGGCCAGGCCACCCTGACCCTGAACCTCAACGTCGACTACGGCGTGGTGGAGGTGCAGCGATGATGAGTCCGCAAGCTCGGGGCGATCTCGCCCGAGCGGGATCGGGCCAGCCAGGCAACCGCCTGGACCCGTTCACGCTCATGGTGGGAATCTTCAGCATCATCATCGCCGTCGGGCTGCTCTGGGCCGCGCTCGTAGCCCCCCTCAGCCCGGCCCTGTTCAAGATCGCTGTCCCCTTGGGGCTCATCGTCTTCGGCGCCCTCGGGTTAGCCCTCTCCCGCAGCAGATGACACCGCACACACCACACACCACACACAGACAAGGTTGATCCACGATGACAGGAAACATGATGAGCGGAGATCCCATGAACCATGACGTGCAGAATACCAACGCTGGAACCCCCAAACGGCTCTATCGCACCACCGACGAGAGGATGGTGGCCGGAGTTTGCGGAGGGCTGGCCCGCTACTTCAACCTCGACCCCACCCTGGTGCGGGTGGCGGTGGCGCTGCTGACCCTGCTGACCTCGGGCTCCGGCATCATCGCCTACATCGTGTTGGTCTTCGTCATGCCCCAACAGACGCCCGCCTTGAGCGCCGCCGACGAAGCGGCGCCCGATCCGGGTCCGCCGCCGGTCTTCGTGCCCGAGGAGGGCCTTGACGCCGAAACCGAAACCCCACAATGGCCCACCGATCCCGCCACGTTATGGACCAACGCGAAGCGGAGCGCGGGCGAGCAGGCTCCCGAGGAGGACCGGCGCTAGTCGGTCGACCCGCCCGCCACTATTCCCACTCGATCGTGCCGGGCGGTTTGCTGGTGATGTCGAGAACGACGCGGTTGACCTCGCGCACCTCGTTGGTGATCCGGGTGCTGATCTTCTCTAACACCTCGTAGGGCACGCGGCTCCAGTCCGCGGTCATCGCGTCCTCGCTGCTGACGGGCCGCAGCACCACGGGATGGCCGTAGGTGCGGCCGTCGCCCTGGACGCCGACCGAGCGGACGTCCGCCAGCAACACGACCGGGAACTGCCAGATCTCGCGATCCAGCCCGGCTGCGGTCGCCTCCTCGCGGGCTATGGCGTCGGCCTCGCGCAGCAGGTCGAGGCGTTCCCGGGTGACCTCGCCGATGATGCGGATGCCCAGTCCCGGGCCGGGAAACGGTTGGCGCCACACCATGGCTTCGGGCAACCCCAGTTCGGCGCCGACCGCGCGCACCTCGTCCTTGAACAGGGCGCGGAGCGGCTCGATGAGCGCAAACTCAAGGTCGTCGGGCAGGCCCCCCACGTTGTGGTGGCTCTTGATGTTGGCCGCCCCCTCCCCGCCCCCGGATTCGACGACGTCGGGGTACAGCGTGCCCTGGACCAAGAACTCGATGTCGGCCTCGGCGGCCACCTCGCGGGTGGCCGCCTCGAACGTGCGGATGAATTCGCGCCCGATGATCTTGCGCTTGGCCTCGGGTTCGCTGACCCCGGCCAGGGCCTGCAGGAACTGCCCGCTGACCTCGGCCACGTGCAGGTCGACACCGGTCGCGGCCACGAAGTCCTGCTCCACCTGCTCGGCCTCGCCCTTGCGCAGCAGGCCGTGATCGACGAAGACGCAGCTGAGCTGATCGCCGATGGCCCGCTGCACCAGCGCCGCCGCCACCGCCGAATCCACGCCTCCGGACAGGCCGCAGATCACCTGCTTGTCCCCCACCCGGTCCCGGATGGCCGCGACGGACTCCTCGACGATGTTGGCCGGGGTCCAATCGGGGGAACACCCGGCGATGTCGAGGAGAAAATGCGTGAGCGCCTCTTGGCCCAGCTCGCTGTGCATCACCTCGGGGTGCCACTGGACGCCGGCGAGCCGCTGCTCCAGGTTCTCGAAGGCCGCCACCTCGGCACCCGGGCTGCTCGCCAGCGTGGTGAAGCGTGGCGGGGCCGCGTGGACGGCATCGCCGTGGCTCATCCACACCTTGATCCGGGCGGGAAAGTCGCCGAGCAAGGTGCCGGGCTGCTCGATCCGGCAGACGGTCCGGCCGAACTCGCTGACGCCGGTCCTCTCGACCCGGCCTCCCAACGCGCTGGCCATCGCCTGGAAGCCGTAACAGATGCCCAACACCGGGATGCCCTGGGCGAACAATTCGGGGTCCACCTGGGGGGCGCCGTCGGCGTAAACCGATTGCGGACCACCGGACAGCACGATCGCCTTGGGGCGCCTCGCCACCATCTCCTCGACGCTCGCGGTGTGCGGCACCACCTCGGAATACACCTTGGCCTCGCGCACCCGGCGGGCGATCAGCTGGGCGTATTGGGCCCCGAAATCGACCACCAGAACGACGTCATGCTCGTGCTCGGACATGGCTTGGAGTCTAGGGCCTCGCACGGAGGCTGCCCATCAGGCGATCCCCCCTGGCCCCCTCCCCGGCCCCATCCATCGCGCTCGATATGGTGCTTCGCGCTTGATCCATGAACCGAGCGCGAAACGCGAACCCGAGCGCGGTCAGACCGATGTCCACAGAGCCGGCTCTCTGAGAGGATGGGGGTCATGGACTACGACGTCGTGGTGATCGGGGCCGGCCTGTCGGGTCTGGTCAGCGCGACGACGGCGGCCCGCGCGCGCCTACGGGTTCTGCTGCTCGACGCCGAGGCGCCCCAATCGCTGGGTGGCCAGGCGTTCTGGAGCTTCGGCGGGCTATTCCTGGTGGACTCACCGGAGCAGCGTCGGCTGCGGGTCCGCGACAGCGAGGAGCTCGCGTGGTCGGACTGGCTCGGGGTGGCCGGATTCGATCGGGCCGAGGACCACTGGCCGCGGCAGTGGGCCAGGGCCTACGTGCACTTTGCCAGCGGCGAAGAACGCGCCTGGCTCCGCCAACTCGGGGTCAGCCTCTTCCCGGCGGTGCAGTGGGCCGAGCGCGGCGGCAACACCGTGCCGCGCTTCCACGTCACCTGGGGCACCGGACCCGGCCTGCTCGCCCCGTTCGTCGCCCGGGCTCACGAAGATCCGCGCATCGACATCCGGCATCGTCATTACGTCACCCGCCTGGAGACCAGCGACGCCGGTGTCACCCTCTCGGGCACCGTGTTGGCCACCGACGACGCGGAGCGGGGGCGTCCCAGCAACCGCACCCCGGCCGGTGAGTTCACCCTGACCGCCCAGGCGGTCGTCGTCGCCGCCGGCGGGATCGGCGGCAACACCGAACTGGTGCGCCAGAATTGGCCGTCGGGTTGGGGCGCGCCACCGGACAGGCTGTTGCACGGCGTCCCCGACTACGTGGACGGCTCGATGCTGGCCGTGGCCGAGACCGCCGGGGGGCGGTGGATCAACTCCGACCGGATGTGGCATTACCCCGAGGGCATCGAAAATCACGACCCGCTGTGGACGGGCCACGGCATCCGCATCCTCCCCGGACCCTCCAGCCTCTGGCTCGACGCCGCCGGCCACCGGCTGCCCGCGCCCTGCTTCCCGGGCTTCGACGCCCTGGGCGCGCTGCGCCAGATCACCGCCACCGGACACCCCTGGTCGTGGTTCGTGGCGGACCTGGCCACCGTCGCCAAGGAGTTCGCGCTCTCCGGATCGGAACAGAACTCCGACCTCACCGGGAAGGACCTGCGCCTGCTCCTGCACCGCCTGCGGCCGGGCCCGACGCCGGAGCTGCAGGCCTTCCTCGGCGCGGGACTGGATTTCGTCCAGGCCGACGGCGTCGCCGAGTTGACCCACGGCATGAACCGCCTGATGCGCGACGAGCCGGACGCGCCGCTCATCGCCCCCGAGGTCCTGGAGGGCCACATCCGCGAACGCGACCGGCAGGTACGCTCCGGGCTCGGCAAGGACCCGCAGGTCGTGGCCACCAGAGCCGCGCGCACCTTCGGTATCGACAAGCTGATGCGCGTGATCTCACCGCATCCGCTGCTGGGCGAGGACGGCCGCGCCGGCTCGCACGGCCCGCTCGTCGCCGCTCGGCTGCACCTGTTGACTCGCAAGAGCCTCGGGGGGCTGCAGACCGACCTGTCCGCCCGCGTCCTCGATTCCGACGGTGAGCCCCTCCCGGGGGTCTACGCCGTCGGCGAGGCGGCCGGATTCGGAGGCGGCGGGATGCACGGGTATCGGTCCCTGGAGGGCACCTTCCTCGGTGGTTGCCTGTTCAGTGGCCGCACTGCTGGGAGGGCCTTGGCCGACGATCTGGGAGGCGGTGATGGCGGCCGGTGAGGAGGCCCCTGTTTCAGCATGTGGGATTCGGCCGCCCATCCGGGAATGAATCCCGCCCGCCTGATCGTTGAATATTCATGCGAATTTTTGAAGACGTCACCGAGATCGTCGGCAACACCCCGCTCGTGCGGCTGAACCGGGTGCTGGGTGAGGACGCCAAGGCGACCGTGTTGGCCAAGATCGAGTTCACCAACCCGGCGCACAGCGTCAAGGACCGCATCGGCGTGGCGATGATCGACGCCGCCGAGGCGTCCGGTCAGCTCAAGCCGGGTGGCACCATCGTCGAGGCGACCTCCGGCAACACCGGCATCGCCCTCGCCATGGTCGGCGCCGCTCGCGGCTACAAGGTGCTCCTCGCCATGCCGGCGACCATGTCCAGCGAGCGCAAGGCGCTCCTGCGCGCCTTGGGCGCGGAACTCGTGCTGACGCCGGGGCCGGAGGGGATGCGGGGCGCGGTCGACAAGGCCGAGGAGCTGGCCGCGGGCGACAACGTGGTCTTGGCCCGCCAGTTCGCCAACCCCGCCAACGTCGACGTGCACCGCAAGACCACCGCCGAGGAGATCTGGAACGACACCGACGGGACCGTCGACATGGTCGTGGCGGGCATCGGCACCGGCGGCACCATCACCGGCGTCGGCCAGGTGCTCAAGGAGCGCAAGCCCGAGGTCAAGATGATCGCCGTCGAGCCGGCCGAATCGCCGATTCTCTCCGGCGGGAAGCCCGGCCCGCACAAGATTCAGGGCATCGGCGCCAATTTCGTCCCGGACATCTTGGATCGTTCGGTCATCGACGAAATCTTGCCGCAGACGGCGGAGACCGCCGTCTACTGGGCGCGCAAGGCGGCTACGGACGACGGGCTGTTGGTCGGCTTCTCCTCCGGTGCGGCCATCGCCGCGGCCGTCGAGGTGGCGAAGCGTCCCGAGAACGAGGGCAAGACCATCGTGGTCATCATCCCCTCCTTCGGCGAGCGCTACCTCTCCACGATGCTCTACGCCGACCTGATGGACTGATGTTCAAGCTGGCCGCGGGAGGACCAGTGACACCTGCCTCAACCAACCAAGGCTGGGTGTCGCGAGCGCGCGCGCGCTTCCGCGAGGACACCGACGCCGCCTTCCGCAACGACCCCGCGGCGCGCTCGCGGGTGGAGCTCGTGCTGGCCTACCCCGGCCTGCACGCCATCTGGCTGCACCGGATCGCCCACGCCATGTGGGTGCGCCCCGGACTTCGCCTGCCCGCCCGGCTGGTCTCGCACTTCAATCGCGGGGCCACCGGTATCGAGATTCATCCGGGCGCCACCATTGGGCGGCGGTTCTTCATCGATCACGGCATGGGCGTGGTGATCGGCGAGACCGCCGAGATCGGCAACGACGTGATGCTCTACAACGGCGTCAACCTCGGCGGCCGCACCCTCAAGGCCGTCAAGCGTCACCCCACCCTCCAGGACGGGGTCGTCGTCGGCGCCGGCGCCCGCATCCTGGGCCCGGTCGTCGTGGGCGCCGGCGCCCAGATCGGCGCCAACGCCGTCGTGACCCGCGACGTCCCCGCCGGAGCCACCATCGTCGGCGTGCCCGGCAAGCAGCGCGTTGTCGCCCCCGACGAGCCCGAGTGGTTCATCTGAGTTCGTCGGTGATGCCGGGGTGAATCACGGTCCTCAATCGTGACAACCCTGGCCGCGCCTCGGTTCAACTGTTCGCTCAGCCGATGTTCATCAGTCGCATCCGCGTCGACTGCGACGCCCGCCGGTCGAACGCGACTGTGTGGTCGCAGCCAGCCACTCGCCCGAGCTCGACGATGAGGGCATCAGCGAAGTCGAGTCCGCGCGGCTCTCGGTGATTGCCACCCTGACGATCGACGGTTGGTCGATCCTGAGTTCCCGGGCGTCGAGCAGTCCCTCGATCAGATCTGCACACCTGACAATGCTGATCTTGTAGGCCCTCCGCAGGACCCAGTACAGCTCGACGACGGTGACCAGACTGAAAAAACCCCTGCTCACTCTGCGTTAGCGCGTCGAGCACCGTCGAGGCGGTCGCCGACTGCTCTGGCTCGTCCTGGACGAGACAACGAAGGATGACGTTGGTGTCGATTCCGATCACGTTGAATGGACCGCGGCGCCCGCAGCGATGGCCTCGTCCCTGTCGTCGACCGTGACAGACCCCGACGGTTGGGACACCACGCCCGGGATCGTGATCTTCGGGCGTGAGCAAAGCGGGAATAACGACCAAGCCCTGAGGGTTGAACCCCTCGTGACCAACGATCTGGGACTGTGGCGACGGCTGGCGCTTGACCTGTGCCGCCTGGGGAGCAGCGGCTGCCGCTGACGAGTGCACCTCGTCCACGCCAACCAACCCCAGCCAGTTTCAGGAGACACCCATGTCCACGCATTCCTCCCGTGCGGCCACCACCGGCGGCCACGATAGTCACGACCCGAGCGGCAAGCGCCGGCGGCTGAACATCCCGTTCTGGGCCCAAACCCTCATCGGACTCGCGGCCGGGGTCCTGCTCGGCTTCCTCGCCCGCGGGTTCGAACTTGATTGGCTCACCACCGTCCTCACCACGGTCGGCTCACTGTTCGTCCAACTCCTCAAGGTCGTCGTCGTACCCCTGGTCCTGACCGCGGTGATCGTCTCGATCGCCAACCTGCGCCAGGTCACCGACGCGGCCCGGCTGGCTATCAGTACGCTGCTCTGGTTCGCCATCACCGCCTCGATCGCGGTCGTCATCGGCATCTCCCTCGGCCTGCTCACCAACCCCGGCCGCAACGTCACGCTCGACACCGCCGCGGGTCAGGCCCCCAGCGGCTCCGGCAGCTGGCTGGATTTCCTGTCCTCGGTCATTCCCGGCAACATCTTCGGGCTCCAGGTTTCCAGCAAGATCAGCGACGGCGCGGTCAACTCCACGTTGTCGTTCAACGTCTTGCAGCTGGTCGTGATCGGCATCGTCCTCGGCCTGGCCACGCTGTCTTTGGGCAGCAAGGCCGAACCCTTCCTGGGCTTCGCCCGCAGCTCCCTGGAGATCTTCTCCAAGCTCACCTGGTGGGTCATCCGGCTGTCCCCGCTGGGATCGGCGGCGCTGATCGGCAAGGCCATCGCCAGCTACGGCTGGGACCTGATCGCCCCACTGGCCATCTTCACCGCCGACGTCTACATCGGCTGCGCGATCGTGCTTCTCGGCGTCTACCCGCTGCTCGCCCGGCTGAACGGGCTGCGTCCCGGCAAGTACTTCGCGGGTGCCTGGCCCGCCATCCAGTTCGGGTTCGTGTCCCGCTCCTCGGTGGGCACCCTGCCGCTGACGCAGCGGGTGGTCACCCACAACCTGGGCGTGCCCAGTGAGTACGCCTCGTTCGCGGTGCCGATCGGTGCCACGACCAAGATGGACGGCTGCGCCGCCATCTACCCCGCCCTGGCCGCGATCACGGTCGCCCAGCTGTTCGGGATCGAGCTGGGCGTCGGCCAGTACGTGCTGATCGCCTTCGTTTCGGTCGTCGGCTCGGCGGCCACCGCCGGGCTCACCGGTGCCGTCGTCATGCTGACCCTCACCCTCTCGACGCTCGGGCTACCGCTCGAGGGCGTCGGTCTACTGTTGGCCATCGATCCGATCCTCGACATGATCCGCACCGCGACCAACGTCGCCGGCCAGGCGCTCGTGCCGACCATCGTCGCCAAGCGGCACGGCATCTTGGATCAGGAGCGCTACGACGCGAACACCTTCGCGGCGGCCGAACGCAACCTCAGCGAGGACGAGTCCGCTGTTTCGCGAGACCGGGTGGGCGTCGCCGCCTGAGGCGGTTAGACCTCGCGGGCGATCCGCTCGTGGTGGCGAACGACCTCCGAGACGATGAAGGTCAAGAACTTCTCGGCGAACTCGGGATCGAGGTCGCTCTCCACCGCGAGCTGCCGCAAGCGGGCGATCTGGGCGGACTCCCGCTCCGGATCGGCCGCGGGCAGATCGTGGCGGGCCTTGAGCCTGCCCACCTCCTGGGTGATCTTGAACCGCTCCGCCAACAGGTGCAGCAGCGCCGCGTCCATGTTGTCGATGCTGGCGCGGTGCCTCGCCAGTTTTACGGCGACATCGCCGAAGGAATCGTCCGAGGCCATCAGTGCACCACGACGTCGACGCGCTGGAACTGCTTCACCTCGGTGTAACCGGTGGTGGCCATGGCGCGTCGCAGGGCCCCGACGAGGTTCATCGTGCCGTCGGGGATGCGGGAGGGGCCGTGCAGGATCTCGGCCAGCGTGCCCACGGGGTCGAACGCTTTGCGCTCCCCGCGGGGCAGGGTCTCGTGCCAGGCCTCGGGGCCCCAGTGAAAGCCCTGACCCGGAGCGTCGGTGGCCCGGGCCAGCGGGGATCCCACCATGACGGCGTCCGCCCCGCACGCGATCGCCTTGGCGATATCGCCCGAGAGCCCGACCGAGCCGTCGGCGATGACGTGCACATAGCGCCCGCCGGACTCGTCGAGGTAGTCCCGGCGCGCCTCGGCGACGTCGGCGATGGCCGAGGCCATCGGCACCGCCAGGCCCAGCACGGCCTGGGAGGTATAGGCCGCGCCTCCGCCGAAGCCGACCAATACCCCGGCCGCGCCGGTGCGCATCAGGTGTTGAGCGGACTGGTAGCTGGCGCAGCCGCCGACGATGACGGGCACGTCGAGGTCGTAGATGAACTTCTTCAGGTTCAACGGCTCATGTTCGGAGGAGACGTGCTCCGCCGAGACGGTCGTGCCGCGGATGACGAAGAAGTCCACCCCTGACGCCTCGACGACGCCGGCGAACTCCTGGGCCCGCTGGGGCGAGAGGGCCCCGGCCACGGCCACGCCGGCCTCGCGGATCTCGGCCATCCGGGCCTTTATCAGTTCGGGCTGGATCGGGCTCTGGTAGATCTGTTGCATCCTCGTCGTGGCAGCCCGTTGGTTCGCACACGCGGCGATCTCGTCCAACAGCGGCTGCGGATCGGAGTACCGCGTCCACAGGCCCTCAAGGTTCAGCACGCCGAGCCCGCCGAGGCGGCCCATCTCGATGGCGGTCGCGGGCGACATCACCGAATCCATCGGGGCGGCCATCAGCGGGAAGTCGAAGCTCTTGGCGTCGATCCGCCACTCGAGGTTCACGTCTTCGCTTCCCCGGGTGCGGCGCTGCGGCACGATGGCGATCTCGTCGAGGGAAAACGCCTGCTTGGCGCGCTTGGCGCCGCCGAGCTCGAACATGAGTACTCCTTCAGCCCGCGTAGTTGGGGGCTTCGACCGTCATCTGGATGTCGTGCGGGTGCGATTCTCGCAGGCCCGCCGAGGTGATGCGAACGAACCTCCCGCGGTCTTGCAGCTCGGGGATCGTCGCGGCCCCGGTGTAGAACATGGATTGCCGCAAGCCCCCGACGAGCTGGTAGGCCACCGCCGCGAGGGGGCCGCGGAAGGGCACCTGGCCCTCGATGCCCTCGGGGATGAGCTTGTCCTCGGAGGTGACGTCGCCCTGGAAGTAGCGGTCCTTGGAGTAGGAGGCGCCTCGTCCGCGATTGGCCATGGCCCCCAGCGAGCCCATGCCGCGGTAGGACTTGAACTGCTTGCCGTTGATGAAGACCAGGTCACCCGGGCTCTCCTCGACCCCGGCCAGCATCGAGCCGAGCATCACGGTGTCCGCACCGGCCACGAGCGCCTTGGCGATGTCGCCGGAGTATTGCAGGCCGCCATCGCCGATCACCGGCACCCCGGCGGGCTTGCAGGCGCGGGCGGCGTTGTGGATGGCGGTCACCTGCGGCACGCCGACCCCGGCGACGACCCGGGTGGTGCAGATCGATCCGGGCCCGACGCCGACCTTCACCGCGTCGACCCCGGCCTCGCACAGCGCCTTGGCGCCCTCGTAGGTGGCGACGTTACCGCCCATGACGTCCACGCCGGCGGCGGCCCTCTCGGTCTTGATTCGCTTGATCATCTCCAGGACCCCGCGGCTGTGGCCGTGCGCGGTGTCGACCACCAAGACGTCCACACCCTGTTCGACCAGCGCCATCGAGCGCTCCCACGAATCCCCGAAGAAGCCAACGGCCGCGCCGACGAGCAGGCGGCCGCTCTCGTCCTTGGAGGCGTTGGGGTAGCGGTCGGACTTGACGAAGTCCTTCAGTGTGATCAACCCGGTCAGCCGACCCTGCTCATCGACCAACGGCAGCTTCTCGATCTTGTTGGCGGCGAGCAGCTTCATCGCCTCCTCGGGGGTGGTGCCGGTCCTGCCGGTGATCAGCGGCATCGGGGTCATCACCTCGCCGACGGGCCGGTTGGGATCGGTCTCGAAGCGCATGTCCCGGTTGGTCACGATGCCTAGCAGGTGCTGGTCGTCGTCGACGACGGGCACGCCCGAGATGCGGAACTCCCCGCATAGCTCGTCGGCCGCCCCGATGGTGGCGTGCACCGAGATGGTGATGGGCTTGACGATCATGCCAGCCTCGGACCGCTTGACCCGATCCACCTCGGCCGCCTGATCCTCGATGGACAGGTTGCGGTGCAGGATACCCATGCCGCCCTCACGGGCCATCGCGACGGCCATTCTCGCCTCGGTGACGGTGTCCATGGCCGAGCTCAGTAGCGGGATGTTCACGCTGAGGCTCTTGGTCACCCGGGAGCGCGTGTCGACCGCCGAGGGGATCACGTCGCTCTCGACGGGCTGCAGCAAGACGTCGTCGAACGTCAGGCCCATCGCCGCGAAGGGCTGCGGCACCCCGGCGCCGGTGAGGTCGCTGGCAGGGGACGGGTCGCGTGGGAGGGACAAGGTTCACCTTTGCAGTCGAGGGGAAGCCCCCATCCTAGTGGCGTGCATTGCCCTAAGCATCATCGCCGAGCAGCCGCTTCAGGGTGGGTCGAACCTCGGTGTCCTCGAAGCGAAATCCCGATTCGGTGAGCACGTCGGGCAGCACCCGGTTGCTCACCAGGATCAGCTCGTCCACGGCGTCGGAGGTGAGGGCGATGCGCAGCACCGGTAGCGGTAAGGGAATCAGGGTCGGGCGGTTCAGCGCCGCCCCCAGGGCCTTGGTGAATTCCTTGTTGCGCACGGGGTTGGGCCCGGTCAGGTTCACCGGACCCGAGATGTCGTGATCGAGCACGTGCACGATGGCGCGCACCTCGTCGGTGAGACTGATCCACGGCATCCACTGCTTGCCGTTGCCCGCGGGCCCGCCCAGGCCGAGCCTGAAGGCCGGCAGCTGAGGAGCCAGAAGGCCGCCGTCGGCGTCGAGCACGAGTCCGGTACGCAGGAAGGCCGTGCGGGCGCTCTCGTTCTCGGCCGCGGCCTCCCAGTCCGCGCAGACCGAGGACAAGAAGGCCTCCCCCGCGCCGTCCTTTTCGTCGATCACGACATCGCCGGTGTTGCCGTAATAGCCCACGGCAGAACCGGAGAGGAAGATCGTGCAACGCTGCGAGGCGTCCACCGCCTCGGCCAGCGTCTTCGTGCCCTGCGTCCGAGAGTCCCGGATGAGCTGGCGGCGGCCCTCGGTCCACGGCTTGCCCGCGATGGGCGCCCCGCCGAGGTTGATCACGGCGTCGACGTCGTCCAGCCCGGGTGAGTCGATGCGACCCTGTTTCGGCCACCACCGCCGCTGCCCCGCCTCCGCCTCTCCGCGCACCAGCGGCACCACCTCGTCCCCGCGGTCTCGTAGTACCTTGACCAACGACGTGCCGATGAGACCCGAACTGCCCGAGATCGCGATGCGCATGGAAACCATCGTGTCAGGTGGCGACAAACTCACAAGTCAGACGACGTCGTCATCGACCCAATCGACCGTCTTGGTGACGGCCTTCTGCCGGTCCCCACCGATGAACTCTATGAGGGGACGACGAAGGGCCCGACCAACCGGTCGGACCCTTCGCGATCGTGCTATTTACTACTCGGATCAGTGGCTGTGCCCGTGTCCGTGATCGTCCTCGTCCTCTTCCGGCTTCTCGACCACCAATGTTTCGGTGGTGAGCAGCAAGGAAGCGATCGAGGCGGCGTTGGCCAGCGCGGAGCGCGTGACCTTCACCGGATCGATGACGCCGGCCGCCACGAGGTCGACGTACTCACCGGTGGCCGCGTTGAAACCGTGTCCGCCGTCCAACTCGGCGACCTTGGAGACGATGACGTAGCCCTGCTCGCCGCCGTTCTCGGCGATCCAACGCAGCGGCTCGACCACGGCCTTGGCCACGATCCGGACGCCGGTCTTCTCGTCGCCCTCGAGGCCGAGGCCGTCTTCGAGCACCTTGGCAGCGTGCACGAGAGCCGCGCCGCCGCCAGCGACGATGCCTTCTTCGATGGCGGCCCGGGTGGCCGAAACGGCGTCCTCGATGCGGTGCTTCTTCTCCTTGAGCTCCACCTCGGTGGCGGCGCCGACCTTGATCACGCAGACGCCGCCGGCCAGCTTGGCCAGCCGCTCCTGCAGCTTCTCGCGGTCCCAATCGGAATCGCTACGCTCGATCTCGGCCCGGATCTGAGCGACCCGACCCTCGATCGCGGAGGAGTCACCAGCGCCGTCGACGATGGTGGTGTTGTCCTTGCTGATGAGCACCCGGCGAGCGCGGCCCAGCACCTCGAGGCCAACAGAATCGAGCTTGAGGCCGACCTCGGGAGCGATGACCTGACCGCCGGTGAGGGCGGCAATGTCTTCGAGCATGGCCTTGCGGCGATCGCCAAAGGCCGGGGCCTTGACGGCCACCGAGGTGAAGGTGCCGCGGATCTTGTTGACCACCAGGGTGGACAACGCTTCGCCGTCGACGTCCTCGGCCACGATGAACAAGGTGCCAGAGGCGCCGATGACCTTCTCCAACAGCGGGAGCAGATCGTTCATCGAGCTGATCTTGCCCGAGTTGATGAGGATGTAGGGATCATCGAGCACGGCTTCCATGCGCTCGGTGTCGGTCACCATGTACGGCGACAGGTAACCCTT
>JBBSOW010000007.1:0-60556 GCA_038259365.1 Propionibacteriales bacterium | reverse complement strand
TCCAGCACCATACCGAGCGCGCCGGCCCATACAGAGCGCGCCGGCCCACACAGAGCGCGAATGCGGAGTCGCAGCGGTGGGTCGGGTCCCCACTGAGCGCGGGGTCGCGACGAACAGGTCGCGGTTGGCAGATTCTCGGCTTGGGGAGGCGATCAAGCCGATTCCGCACCCCGACGAGGAGGGGGAGGGGTTGCCTCGACTGTGTTCTGCGTTACGGATAAGGGTCCTGACGTTGCGGATAGTGAGTTGTCCAATCAGGCATGGTCCACCGTGAGCGTCACCACTAGGGGTATCGGCGGTCTGCGAGACCACCTGCCACGCGATTTTGCCCGCGCGAGCCGAAACCGTATTTGTTGAGCGCCGCAGTCACCTTGGCTGGGTGCTCGTGAATCCCGACGCCGCCCGATCACCGCGCCAGCCTGACCCTCAGATCCCCTCCTCCCAGATCCCCTCCTCCCACTCCCCCTCACACGCTCGGCCTCGCGCAGCGCGCTCAATGTCTTGCCACGCAAGCTCACCTTGCCGCTTCCCGCTTGATTCATGAATCGAGCGCGAAGCAGCACATCGAGCGCGCTGATCACGGCTGGGCGGGAGCCCATGCCCATCACATGATGTAGATCTTGGCGCCTGCGAAGGATCGGTCCCGTGGGGGATCTCGCGCAGACCATCCACTCGTTCGCCACCCGGACGACGCGATCGTGCAGGTGCTGGACTACCCGGCTGACGAGCGGGACATCTCCGGCGCCGAGCGCGTGCGACGGCGTCTAATCGAGAGATCGACGGCCCGGCGTCAGCCTGACTCCTATCGAGGAAGCCTTCGGCGTGATGCTCGGCGAAGGAAGCGACTTGGACGCGATAGGCGGTCGCTTACCCGTGTCGCGTCCGGGGGACACCACCCCTAGAGGACCGCGAGAGCGGGCTGGTGCAACATGCGGGCCACCTCGGCGAGGAACAGCGACCCGGCGGCACCGTCGATCATCCGGTGATCGAAGGCGACGGCGAGTGTCGTGATCCAGCGGGCCTCGACGCGCTCACTGACCCCCGTTCCGACGACCCACGGCTTGCGCCGGATCGCTCCCACGCAAAGGATCGCCGCCTCCCCCGGGTTGATGATGGGGGTGCCGGCGTCGACGCCGAAGACGCCGACGTTGGTGATCGTGAACGTCCCGCCGCTGGTGGCCGCGGGCTGGGTGCGGCCCTGCTTGGCCACCTCCACCAGCTCGTTCATGGCGGCGGCGAGCTCGGCGAGCGAGAGGGCACCCGCGTTCTTGACGTTCGGCACCAGCAGCCCTCGGGGGGTGGCCGCGGCGATGCCGAGGTTGATCTGGCCGTGCTGCACGATCTCCTGCGCGGGGCCGTCCCAGCTCGAGTTCAGCTCCGGGTGCCGTTTGATGGCCAGGCACGCGGCGCGGGCGATCCACAGCGTCGGCGAGACCCGGACGCCCGCGAAGTCGGGATGCTGTTTCAGGGTGTCGACGAACTCCATCGTCGCGGTGGCGTCGACGTCCATCCACTCGGTGACGTGCGGGGCGCTGAAGGCCGAATCGACCATGGCCTGCGCGGTCGCCTTGCGGACCCCGCGGATCGGGATGCGCTGATCTTCGAGTCCGCCGGTGGCGTCGTCGACGGAATCGCTTCGACGCGGAGCCTCGCGCTCGGCCCGGTTCGCCTCGTCGGCCGCCAGGACGTCGTCCCGGGTGACGATGCCATCTTTGCCGGATCCGGACAGGCTGCTCAGATCTATGCCGAGATCCTTGGCCAGCTTGCGGACCGGTGGCTTGGCCAGCACTCCGATGTCGGGCGCGGTAACGGGCTCACTGTCTTGCTGCGGAGAGGGCAGCGGGGCGCCCCGCGGTTTGTCCGACAGTCGAGGCGGGGACGACTGCTCGTCGTAACGTCGCGAAACGGGCACGGCCTGATCGAAGACCTGATTGACCTGTTCGCGGGTCTGGCTGCGGGCGTCTGTGTCGTCGGTCTCCTCGCTCGCGGCCCTGCGCGCCCGCCGCTTGGTGCCGCCGGCCCGCGGGCCGTAACCCACGAGATTGGGCACCCGCTCCGGCTGCTCCGGGGACTCCGCCGGTTCGGCTTCAGCAGGGTCCGAAACGGCCCCCTCCTCGGACTCCGCGGGACCGGAGCCGTCGTCGATGAGGATGATGGGGGCGCCCACGTCGACGACATCGCCCTCGGAGACCAGCAGCTGATGCACGCGACCGGCGAACGGGATGGGCAGCTCCACCAAAGACTTGCTGGTTTCCACCTCGACGACGACGTCGTTGACGGCCACCTCGTCTCCGACCGCGACGCGCCAGGTGACGATGTCGGCTTCGACGAGCCCTTCACCCGGGTCCGGGAGGCGAAACTCTTGCATCTGCTGCTCCTGCTACTAGGAGGTGGGCTGGGCTATCGGCCGGCTGGCGTCGGCCTAGTAGGCCAGGCTACGGTCCACCGCGTCGAGCACCCTGTCGAGGTCGGGCAGGTACTCCTCCTCGATGCGGCTCGGCGGGTAGGGGATGTCGTAACCGGCGACCCGCAGCACGGGAGCCTCCAGGGAGTAGAAGCACCTCTCGGTGATCCGGGTGGCCAGCTCGGCGCCCATCCCCAGGGTCTGCTGGGCCTCGTGGACCGTGACGACGCGGCCGGTCTTCAGCACCGATGCCATGACGGGCTCCAGATCCAGCGGAGACAGCGTCCTGAGGTCGATCACCTCGAGGCTGGTGCCCTCCTCCTCGGCCGCGGCGGCGGCGTCGAGGCAGGTCTTCACCATCGGGCCGTAGGCGACCACGGTGACGTCGCCGCCCTCGCGGACGACGCGCGCCTTGTGCAGCGGCATCGGCGTCGCGGTGACATCGAGTTCGGCCTTCTCGTGGTAGCGCCGCTTGGGCTCGAAGAAGATCACCGGATCGTCGGAGGCGATCGCCTGCTGGATCATCCAGTAGGCGTCGACGGGGTTGGAACAGGCGACGACCTTCAACCCGGGGGTGTGGGAGAAGTAGGCCTCGGGCGATTCGCTGTGGTGCTCCACCGCGCCGATGCCTCCGCCGAAGGGAATGCGGATGACGACCGGCATGGGCAGCAGCCCCCCGGAGCGGTAGTGCATGTGGGACAGCTGGGTGACGATCTGATCGAAGGCGGGAAAGACGAAGCCGTCGAACTGGATCTCCACGACGGGCCGGTAGCCGCGCAGCGCCAACCCGATGGAGGTGCCGACGATGCCGGATTCGGCCAGCGGGGAATCGATCACCCGGTGCTCGCCGAAGTCCTTCTGCAACCCCTCGGTGACCCGGAAGACCCCGCCGAGCTTGCCGATGTCCTCACCGCACAGCAACACCTTCGGATCGGCCTCGAGGGCGCGACGCAGTCCCGCGTTCAGGGCCTTGGTCATGGTGACCTTCACGGCTGATCTCCCTCGGCGAAGGAGGCGGTGTACTCGCGGTAGCGCTGCTTCTGGGCCGCCAGATGATCGGTGGGTTCGCAGTACACAGAATCGAAGAGCGCACCGAAGTCGGGCTCGGGCATGGATAGACAGTGCTGGCGCAGATCGCTCGCCAGATCGTTCGCCTCGGTCTCCAGCTCGGCGAAGAACTTCTCGCTTAGCTCGTCGGTGCCGCGGAGATAGGCCTTCACCCGCTCGATCGGGTCCTTGAGCTTCCAGTGCTCCAACTCGGCGCTCATCCGGTACTTGGTCGGATCGTCGGATGTGGTGTGGGCCCCCATCCGGTAGGTGAAGGCCTCGATCATCATCGGGCCCTGGCCCGAGCGCGCCCGGGCGAGGGCGGCCTCGGTGACCGCCCGGACGGCGAGGACGTCGTTGCCGTCGACGCGCACTCCCGGGAAACCGAACCCGTTGGCGCGCCGGTACAGAGGGATCCGGGATTGCCGGGCGGTGGGCTCCGAGATCGCCCACTGGTTGTTCTGGCAGAAGAACACCACCGGGGCGTTGTAGGAGCTGGCGAAGATGAAGGCCTCGTTCACGTCCCCCTGGCTGGTGGCCCCGTCGCCGAAGTAGGCCACCACGGCGCCGTCGCGCTCGGGATCGTCGTTGCCGACCATACCGTCGCGCTCCATGCCCATGGCGTACCCGACGGCGTGCAGGGTCTGCGCCCCGATGACGATGGTGTAGAGCCCGAAGCGGTCCTTGCGGCTGTCCCACGCCCCCAGATCGACGCCACGGTACAGGCCGAGGAGTTGCAGCGGCGGAATGCCCATCGTCCAGGCGACACCGTGCTCGCGGTAGGTGGGGAAGACGAAGTCGTTGGGTCCGACCGAGCGTCCCGAGCCCACCTGGGCGGCCTCCTGGCCGAGGCAGCCGGCCCACAACCCGAGTTGTCCCTGGCGTTGCAGGGCGGTCGCTTCGGCGTCGATCCGGCGGACCAGCACCATGTCGCGTAGGTAACCCGCCACCTGTTCGTCGTCGCCGTCGAAGCTGTAGTGCTCGTGTTCGGTCCGCTTACCCTCGGGCGTCAGCAGCTGGACAAGATCGCCTTCGGCTTCCATTTCCCGCCCCTTTCGCCAGGCGCTGCCCCGATTTGGGCAAGAGCGACGCGTCTTCTATTGGAACGCTACCAACACCCACGGGCCAGGTCACGCACACTCAGCACGACCGGTTGGGTGAACCATCGGCTAGGGTGCCGGGTCACAACGTCAGATCGAGCGGGTTCGTCAGGCAGCGCACGGAGCCACCGGAAAGCCGGAACTCGGAGAGAGCCAACTTCACGACGTGGAGGCCACGACCTGTCAGCTCGCCGACGAGCCGGTCGTTGAGGCCGTCACCGAGCACGGTGTCGCCGACGACGACGACGTTGGCGGCGAAGGCCAAAGCCTCCTCGATGCTGATGATCAACGGGTCGGGCACGAGCGAGATCAACAACTCCGCCGAGGCCAGATCGAAGGCGTCCGGGGCGATCATGGCGGTGCGCTGGGTGATCGGACAGAACGACAGGTCCAGATGGAACATCGACGGATGGGTGATGCCGACCCCGTGGGTCTGCACGTCGAATGCCCGTCCCAGCGCGGCTATGGCGTCGACGTCGGTGCGCGGACCGTGCCCGGTGACGATCTCGTCGCGCCACAGGAACGCGTCACCGGCCTCGAAGGCGGGGGCGCGGTGGCCGTGGGCGTCGCGCAGGAAGTCGCCGTCGGCTTCTCGGAGTTGAGCGTTCGAATGGGGCGCCACGCCTCCGATCCAGTCGACGTCGAAACCGTCGGCGGCGAACCATTCCCTGGAACTGAACGTCTCCAGTCGACGCTGAGGGAACCGCATGTGGCTCATCACGACTCGCCGTCGGCCGGCGCGCGTGACGGCCAGTCCAAGGTTTTGCGCGTAGACCATGTCGGGAGAATCCTCGCGTTGATCGAGGATCTCGACCTGGGCGCCGGAGGTTTCCAGCGCGTCGACCATGTCCTGCCACTGGATCATCGCCCGCTCCGGATCGGGCTGGTTGGCGGGGTCCATGTAGGGGTTGATCTGGTACTCGATCCGGAAGTGGTCTGGCCGCACCGTCAGGTAGCGATGACCCCAATCCAGCTCCTTGACTCGTGCGTGTGACACTCACCCCTCCCGTTCCTTATTCTGTTTGCAGTGTTGGTGCGACCTACGGCGCAACCGCAATGTCTCGCGGGCGTGGCGCCCGAGTCAAACTGAGGGTCCGCACCCGCTAGAGTCACCAGATGGCCTCCACCGATTCCCCCGCACCCCCTCGCGTCGTATTCGTGTGTTGGGGCAACATCTGCCGTTCCCCGATGGCCGAACGCGTCGCCCGATCCCAGGCCGAACGGGAGGGGATCTCGGTGCTGTTCACCAGCGCGGCAACCAGCACCGAGGAACTCGGTGCTGCCATGGACGGCCGGGCCGCGGATAAGCTGCGCGCGGCCGGATACGATCCCGACGGCCACGAAGCGCAGCAAATCACGGCCGACGAAATTGCCGACGCCGATCTCGTCATCGCGATGGAGGATCTGCACCTGCGCAAGATGAAGAGCATTGCCGGGGGGGACCTGGGCGGGCACGTCCGCCTGCTCACCGATTTCGATCCCGGAGCCGAGCCCGGCAGCGGTGTCCCCGATCCCTGGTACGGCGACGCCGACGGCTTCGCCGACACCCTCGCCTCCATCGAGGCGGCCATGCCCGGGATCCTTGCCGAGGTGCGCGAACTGGGGTGATGCGGTCAAGAATTGGGCACGAAACGCGTGCTTATCCGGACGCAACCCCCGGTTGCTTCGCTGACGTGGCAACCTAGGACCATGCACATCCTCGTGGTTGATGACGACCAGGCCGTCCGTGACTCCCTGGCGCGCTCCTTGCAGTACAGCGGCTACGAGGTGAGCACGGCCGTCGATGGCATCGAGGCGCTCGCCCGGCTGTCGGCCTCGCGGCCGGACGCCGTCGTGATGGACGTCATGATGCCGCGTCTCGACGGCCTCGAAACCACCCGGATGCTGCGCAGTACCGGCAACGACGTGCCGATCCTGGTGCTGACCGCCCGCGACTCGGTCGGGGATCGGGTGGACGGCCTCGACGCCGGCGGGGACGATTACATGGCCAAGCCGTTCTCGCTCGACGAATTGCTGGCCCGCCTCCGCGCGCTGGTGCGTCGCGCCGGCAGCGTCAACGAAAGCTCCGATCCCACCACCCAGCACCTGACCTTCTCCGATCTCACCCTCAACACCCAGACCCGCGAAGTACTTCGAGGAGCCCGCTCGCTCAGTCTCACCCGCACCGAGTTCGCGTTGTTGCAGGCCTTCTTGGAGAACCCGCGCCGGGTGCTGGAGCGGCGTTGGTTGCTCAACGAGGTGTGGGGGTTCGATTTTCCCACCACCGCCAACTCTCTCGAGGTCTACATCGGCTACCTGCGTCGCAAGACAGAGGCCGAGAACGAGGCCCGCCTCATCCACACCGTGCGTGGCGTCGGCTACGTGCTCCGCGAAACTCCCCCGTGATCCGCAGGCTCATCGGTAACCCGACACTCCAGCGCCGGGTTTCGGCGCTGACTGCCGTGGCCGTGGCGGCCGCTGTCGCGCTCACGGGTCTGGCGGGCTACCTGACCACACGGATCAGCCTGTACGCCCAGCTCGATCAGGAGCTGGTGCAGATCGCGAGCGCCTCCACCCAAAGCCTGGGCCAAGACCTGACGTCCATGGGCGGGCTGGATTCCAACCCGCTCTCGGGCGATAACGAGGTGTTCGTCGTCCTCAGCGGCGACGGTGCGGTGCGGCGCGTGCCAGGGCAGAGCAGCCAGCTGAAGCTCGGGCCCGACGAGAGGGCCGTGGCGCGCCTGCAGCAGGGTTACTCCGCTCGAAACGGCAAGAGCACCAACGGCACCCCCTACCGGATCGTCGCCGTGCCGATGCTCAACCTCGACGGATCCTTCGCGCTCGTGGTGGCTCGCCCGTTGGCCCCCTACATAGCCCTGCTGTCCTCGCTGACGTGGGTGCTCGTCGGCTTCGGCGCCCTGGCCATCGTGGCCAGCGGCGCCATCGGCGCCGCCGTCGCGCGCTCCTCCCTACGCCCCGTTCGGGAACTCTCGGGCGCCGTTACCCACATCACCAAGACCGACGACCTCGATCCCATCGAGGTCCACGGGCACGACGAGCTGTCCCAGCTGTCCCGCTCCTTCAACGCCATGGTGCTTTCTCTGCAGGCCTCCCGCGAGCGCCAACAGCGTCTCATCGCCGACGCCGGGCACGAGCTGCGGACGCCGTTGACGAGCCTGCGCACCAACATCGAGCTGCTCGTGGCCGACGACCGGACCGGCATGCTGCCGGAGGGGGCGCGGGCCGACATCCTGCGGGACGTGGCCGCCCAGCTCGGGGAGTTCACCACGTTGATCCAAGACCTCGTCCAGCTCGCCCGGGAGGATCGCGTCGAGCAGGCCAACGAGCCCATCGACCTGCGCGAGGTCGTCACCAACGCCATCGAGCGGGCCCGCCGTCGCGGCCCGGGCCTCACCTTCGACGTCGAACTCAGCCCGCTGTATTTGATGGGCGAACCGGACACGCTGGAACGGGCGATCACCAACCTGCTCGACAACGCGGTGAAGTTCTCGCCCCCTGGGGGAACGGTCCGGGTGCACCTCGACGGGGACCGGCTGCGGATCAGCGATCAGGGCACCGGCATCTCCGAGGCTGACCTGCCGCACATCTTCGACCGCTTCTACCGCGCCGACTCCTCGCGCAACACCCCCGGGACGGGCCTGGGGCTGTCCATCGTCGCGCAGACGATCGCGCGTCACGGCGGCACCGTGCGGGCCGGCCGCTCCGCCGAGGGTGGGGCCGAGTTCACCCTTCGGCTGCCCGGCTCCCCGTACCCCGAGGATCTCGAGACCGACGACGAGACCGACCGCGCGGAGCGCAGCACCGAGATCACCGTCCCGCAGCCCGCCCTGCGCCCGTGAGGGGCCCAAATCTCCACGCTGGCGCCCAAGGTCCAACCCGCGAAGGATCGGCTCAGCTGCGTCCCCGCGTCGCGCGTGGCGTATGGGTGGGCAGCTCCATCTTCGGGCCCCGGCGCTCGCGACGCAGCCCGGTGCTCCCCACCAGTTGTTGCACGCGGTAGCGGTGGCCTCGGTAGGGCTCCAGGATCTCGGTGCAGGCGTCGTCGTCGAGCTGCTCCCCGACGAGGGCGAAGGTGATGTGGTGGGCCACGTGGTAATCCCCGATGCTCCAGGCGTCCGGATCCCCGTGGGCGCGCTGGCGCACCTCCGCCGACGTCCAGGCCCCCACCCCCGGCAGCGAACGCAGCGCCTCGTCGGCGCCCGCGCTGGTCAGGGTGCGTTCCAGCGCCGTTCCGCGCCTGGTCACGCTGACCAGCGTTCGACTTCGTCGCTGCTCGACCCCGGCGGCCAGGAAGGTCCAGCTGGGGATCTTGGACCACGCGGCCGCCGTCGGCGGCACCCGCATGCCGTAGGCGGGTGAACCGGGCTCGGTGACCGGCCCGGGAGCGGGCTCGCCGAACTGGCCGACCAGCCGGCGGAAGGCCCCGAAGGCCTCCTTCCCGGTGACCACCTGTTCCAGGCAGGCGGGCGCCATCGCCTCGACGACGGCGTCGGTGGCCCCGACCGTGAGCCACGGATTGTGGTGCAGCGCCGCGGCCAACACGTGATGCCGCGGAACGAAGCCGGCGGTGTCGTCGTGCAGCCCGATCAACCGCGGCAGCCGCTCGATGGCCTCGTCGGCCCCGGCGCCCCAGGCTCGGGCGTGGACGCCGACCCGATCGGCGGAAATCCGCAGCAGCGCCGGGCCGCTGCTCAGCCGTGTCGCCCGCAGCCACTGCCCGGCGGCGAGGCGCCGATGGGTCGGGTCGCCGACCCCTCGTCGCAGCCGGCCCAGCGCGTTCTCCACGCGCGGCACGGCAAAGTCGACGGCGACGAACCTCTCGTTCACTTCCGGCTCGGTTTCACCCACGGGTTCGCCTTGCACCCCCCAAGACCCTTGGTCTGCTGCTGCATCACCGGCGCCCGCTTGCCCTTCCCGGGGCATTTCCTGTGCCCGCGGCCGAGCGAGTGACCCACCTCGTGGTTGACCAGATACTGCCGGTAGCCGGTCAGGTCGCCGTCGAAGTGCCTCACCCCCCGCACCCAGCGCACCGCGTTCAGGTTGACGCTCCTGCCCTGTTGGCACGACACCTGCCCTCGGGTGTTCAGCGGATGACAACGCTCGTCCGTGGTGCCCGGGGTGAGCAGGTAGATGGTGAGATCGGTCAACTTGGCCTTACCCACCAGCTGGAACCGCACCGAACCATCGCCGCGCCAGCTGCGCTTGTCGTTCAGCGTCTTGGCGATCTCCCGGGCGGCGGCGTTGGCGTCGATGTCGAGGTTCTTCTCCACCTTGACCCTGTACCGGATCAACCGGCCCTTCTTGGTGGCGGGCTTGACCTTCAGGGTTGCCGTGCGGTACTTCGCCGGACCCTTCTTCGGTACCGCCTTGGGCTGGGCCTTCTTCGGCTTCGGCGTGGGCGTCGCGGGCGGAGACGAGGAAGCGACGCGCGGGGTCGTCGACGGCGGCCGAGCCGCTGGCCCCTGCACGGCACCCTCGGGCACAGGCCGGGCTTTCTCGGCGCGCGCGTCGCTCGCGGGGGCACCCTCGCCCTGCCTGCTCAGGGTGATGCCGACGGGCACGAGGAGGAGGACCAGGCTCACCAAAATCCACAAGCGGATGTTGATGGCCGGCTCGCGCGAGCGCCTGTCGGGTGTGCTCACAGAACGCGTACCGCCCCGCACCGAGTATCGTGCTTGACGGGGTCGGGCATCGGGAGGCACGTCGATTGGCAACTGGTGCTGGGTTTCACCCCAACAGACTAGGCAATAGACGAAGGAATTGGCGTCATCGTGACTCACACGCATTCGAGCAATCGGGGCCCCCAGGGCCCAGAGGCCAGCGCGAGGCAACGCAAGGCGCTGCGCATCATGGTGGTCGTGCTCATCCCGATCGCGATATGGACCCTCTTCGGGTTGATCGTGATGTGGCCGGGCGACATCTCCGCGAACATCCGCAGCGACGCCTCCTCCTACACCGTCGAGGGGGTCACCACCCCCGAAGGTGAGGTCGCCAAGATCGACGAGACGAGCTGCGACGGCCTCGAGGGTTCCACGCCTACCGCCGACGACGTGTGCGCCAACCTCCAGGTCAGGCTGCTGGAGGGCCCCGAGGCGGATCAGGTCGTCGCCGTGCAGATCAACTCGGCGGTCTACCGCTCCGGCGTCGACATCGGCCAGAAGGTGAAGCTGCTGCGGGTGCCCATCCCCGAATCGGAGCCCGGTTACCAGTTCTCCGACTTCTCGCGCGGCGGGGCGATGTTGTTCTTCCTCGCCCTGTTCGTCATCGCCGTCACCGCGGTGGCCCGGTTGCGCGGGTTGATCGCGGTGCTGGGCCTCGGCTTTGCCGCGTTCATCATGGTCAAGTTCATGTTTCCCGCGCTCATCTCGGGCGCCAACCCGATCTTGGTGGGGCTGGTGGGTAGCTCGGCCATCATGTTCGTGGTGCTCTACGCCGCCCACGGTTTCAGCGCGCGAACGACGACGGCCCTGTTGGGCACCCTCTTCGGGCTGGTCCTGGCCGCCCTGATGGGCTACGCCGCCGCCAGCTGGGGGCACCTGACCGGCGTCTCGAGCGAGGACAGCTTCCTGCTCGGCTCCGTGGCACCGGATCTTCAGCTCACGTCGGTGGTGATCTGCGGGATCATCGTGGCCAGCCTGGGCGCCCTGAACGACGTCACGATCACACAGGCCTCGGCGGTCTGGGAACTCGCCGAGAACGAGCGTAGCGCGCCGCGCATCTTCAGTCGCGCCATGCGGATCGGCCGGGACCACATCGCCTCCACCGTCTACACCATCGCCTTCGCCACCGCCGGCGCCACCCTTGGCACCGTGCTGTTGATCAGCATCTACGACCGACCGCTGCTGGAGGTCGTGCAACAAGAGCAGTTCGCCGAGGAGGTCATCCGCACCCTCGTCGCCTCGGTTGGCCTGGTCATGGCGATGCCGCTGACCACCGCCATCGCGGCTGCCGTGGTGAGCGCCTCCCGCAACTCCTCAGAGATCCGGCTCGATCCCGACGGTGGCCACGTCAACACCGGCGACGACCTGGTCGACATCGACCCCGCCACCAAGCGCGCCCGTCGACGCGGCCGCGCGCGCTCGGCTACCCCCAGCCTGCAGGCCCAGGTCCGCTCCGGGAGGACCGAGCCCGACACCGTCGGCGACGCGGGCCACGGGCAATCGCCGCCCGACCCCGGGCGCAGCGACGACACCCTTTACAAGCCGCGGGAGTGAGCTGCACAATCGGACCGGCTTCCGGCTCGGGTTAGCGTCGGCCTGGCTCGACCTGATGTCTCGCGCTCGATTTAGACGTTGAGCGTGAGGCACCAAGTCGAGCGTGCTGCTGTGGGAGGGCCGCGTCCAGGTCGGCGATCAGGTCCTCGACGTTCTCGAGCCCGATGGACAGCCGGACGACATTGGCCCCCGGGCGCGCCTCGGGAGCGACGGGACGGTGCGTGAGATTCGCCGGGTTCTGGATCAACGAATCGACGCCGCCGAGCGACACCGCGTGGGTGAACAGCCGCGTCGAGGACGTGAGGTGCGCCGCCGCCGTGGCTCCGCCGGCCAGACTGATGGCCAGCATGGCTCCGGGCCCACGCATCTGCGCGCCGAGCAGGCCGCGCGGATCCTCGGCGGGACCCGGGTAGTGGACCTTCTCGACGCCCGGCTGGTGGCCGAGCCATTCGGCTATCCGGCCGGCGGACTCCTGCTGGGCCCGCATCCTGATGGGCAGCGTCGCGAGCCCGCGATGCAGGAGGTAGGCAGCCATCGGGTGGAGCAGGGCCCCGGTGATCGCGCGAATCCGGCGCAGCGCCTCGGCCGATTCGGTGTCGCAGGCGATGACCCCGCCCATCACGTCGCCGTGGCCGCCGAGGTACTTCGTGGCGCTGTGGAGTACGAGCCGCGCGCCCAGCGCGATCGGGTTCTGCAGGACGGGGGTTGCGAACGTGTTGTCCACCAACACTGGCACCGCACCGGCTTGGCGAACCACGTGGGCGATGTCGACCAACTCCAGCGTCGGGTTGGCCGGGGTCTCGATGACGACGAGCGCCGTGGCCGCGGTCATGGACCCGGCCACGTCGTCAGCATCGCAAAACGTCACCTCCGTGCCGAGCATTCCGGAGTCCAACAGGTGATCGCTGCCGCCGTACAGGGGTCGCACGGCAACGATGTGCTTGACCGATCCCGCGGCCTGCCCATTCATCCGAGCCGGCCCGGGCACCGTGGCGGCGAGGATGGCTGCCGTCATCGCCGCCATCCCCGTGGAGAACGCGACGGCCTTCTCGGCGCCCTCCAGCGCGGCGAGCCCGCGCTCGAACCGGGCGACCGTGGGGTTCCAGAGCCGGCCGTAAACCGCTCCTCCCGCCGCAGGAAGGTCACCGCCACCGGCCATCTGCTCGTAGGCATCGCCGCCCTCGTCGATGCTCGGCAGCGGGTAGGCGGTGGAGAGATCGATCGGCAGCGCGTGCACTCCCATCTCGTTCAGATCCTCGCGCCCAGCGTGGACGGCCCGGGAGTCCAGGCCGGCGTAGGGCGGGGCGGTGGCGGGCTTGGGCGCGTCGTCTTGGTGGTCTAGGCCGTGGGTGCTCATGGACCTAGGATGCTGTCCAGAACAAACTTGCGCACCTGCCGTTGGCGAATCGGCGAAATCCCGGGCCGGTTTTGCCGATCCTGCCAATAACCGGGGGCTCAAGCTGCAAGGGTTGCTGCGCCAGCAACGGCCCAGATGAGGATCGAGGAAACCATGTCGCCCAAGCCGCGGCGCCCGATGGCGCCGGACCAGACCGACCTGGCCATCCTGCGGGCCCTGTTCAGGAACAACTCGCTCACCAACAAGGCGCTGGCGTCGCGGTTGGGACTGGCCGAATCCACCTGCGCCTACCGGCTGCGCCTCCTGCGCGGGGCCGGGATCATCAGGGGTTCGGCAATCCAGTTCGATCTCGCCGCCCTGGGTTTCCCGATCCAGGCCGTCATCAAGGTCCGCCTCGGCAGCCACGACGCCGCCCACGTCAACGCCCTCTACGACGATCTGGTGCTGGTGCCGGGGGTCATCTCGGCCCTGCACGTCGCGGGAGAGGACGACTTCCACCTCCACGTGGCCGTGGAGAGCCCCGAGGCGTTGCGCGACATCGTCTTGCGCCACGTCACCGTGCATCCCGTCGTCCGTCACACCGAGACCCAACTGGTCTTCGAGGCTCGCGACGGCGTCGGCGTCCTGCCGTGATCGATCGACACGATGCTCCGCCCCCAAAACCCTCGGGCGGCCCGGGCGACAGCAGGGTGCGGCTATGAGCAGCTCGGGTGTCGAGCCTGTCTCGTCGAGTGCCCCGGAGCTGACCGGACCGGTCATGATGAACCAGTGCTGGCGCGACCTCACCTTTTTACACTGGGCTGTCGATCCGGAGAGGATCGCGGACCGGATGCCGACGGGCGTTAGGCCGGACACCCTCGACGGGCTCACCTACGTCGGGCTGATTCCGTTCCGGATGGTCGGCGCGGGGATGGCCCGAGGTCCCGGGATCCCCTGGTTGGGGTCGTTCCACGAGACCAACGTGCGGCTCTACTCGATCGACGGCACGGGCCGTCGGGGCATCGTGTTCCTCAGCCTCGACGCCGATAGGGCGCCGGTGGTGATCGGCGCTCGCGCGGCGTTCGGGTTGCCCTACCGTTGGGCCCGGATGCGCCACCGAGAGGATCATGAGGTCCACTCCTACGACGCCCGCCTCCGACGCCCCGGGAGAGCGATCGAGAGCCACGTCGTCATCCGGGCGGGGAAGAGCCGCCTACGCACCCAGATCGACGACTTCGTCAGCGCCCGATGGGGGCTGCACACGCGCTGGTGGGGCAAGACGCTGTACGTCCCCAACCGCCACGAGGCCTGGCCGGTCCACGACGCGGAGGTGCTGGCGTTGGAGGACGGGCTGTTGTCCTCGGTCGGCTTGCCCGACCTGGCCGCCCGGCCGCCCGATCACGTGGCCTTCAGCCCCGGAGTGCGTACCGAGTTCGGCTTTCCCTCGGACGCCGCTCGGCCGCGGCGCTACCGACCGGCAGCCCCGTAGCAGACGGCCTCACGAAGCGGCCGTATCGATCGCGTAGTCGATCGGCTTGCACACTCCACCGTTGGATTTCTCGGCCGAGCACGCGGTGAGCCCCACGTGGAGGTCCATCTCGGCTCGGAACACGATGCGATCGCCGGGGGCCGAGGTGGGCGGGTCGATGTGCAACTCGCCGGTCGGATCGATCCAGACGTTCATGAAGATGTTCAACGTGGTGCTGATCTGGTCGGGTGTGATCCCGAACGGCCCCAGCCCGCGGCACAGATTCTCGAAACAGCTGGGGTGCGGTGCTCCGCCCAGGTCGGGATAGAGCAGATCGAACGTGTCCTGGCTGCAGGGGGTGAGGAGGAAATCGTGCCGCCCGCACGTGTCCTCGGTGATGGACAGCATGGGGCGGCTCCGGTTGCTGTAGAGCACGTCTCCAGTGCTGAGGTAGATCCCGTTGCGATAGTCGATCGTCCGGCCGCTGGATAGCCATTCACCGTGGTCGTCAGCGGAGAAGGCGAACAGGTCGCTCACCTGGGCACCCATCGGGTCTACCACCGTCAAGGTCTGCCCTGCGCCAAGGACGAACCCGGCACCGGTTTGTTTGTCGAGCCTGTTCAACGTCGCTCCTCGTGGAAGGGGGCCACCCAGTCGTCGCCGACCACCCGCCCCGCGTACTGGCGGGCCTCCGAACCGTGTCCGTGATCGGAGACCATGGGGTTGGTACTGCCCTGCAAGTGTTCGTCGCGGTGGCGAATCGTGTCTCGCATCCGCTCGAACCTTCCCGAGGCCCGCAACGCCTCGAATTGCTCGTGCAGGTTGAAGACCAACGTCGGTGCCACGGTCCGCCTCGCGAGGCGCGAAGCCATCGGGTGCAGACCCACGACGAAGTACGCCGTGCCACCCACCGAGAAGGCGAAATGGTCATCGCTCGGATCGGTGGAGACGTGCGGGTTCCAGGCGTGCTCATCGGCCGCGTGCAGCCCACGCAACTGATCCCACAGTAGTTCTTCGAACTGTTCCTCGTCGCGAACCATCGGCCCGCGGAAGATCGCCACGAACGAGGCGAACCCCGCTTGCGAGTCCACCCCTTCGGCGAACGCGGCGAGATCGTCCAGCAGGGCCCTCGTGGACGGCTCGCCGCCGAGGGTGTCGTAGATCCCGATTACCGCGTTATCACGACGAAAGACCGAACGGGCCCCCAGGCAGGGGAACCGATCGTGAGCGACCATCTCGGTGACCGATTGACGCAAGGTCGCATCGGTCAACGTGGCGGGGTCCCCGATTGCGGGGGTCAGCTCGGCCATGACATTCTCCGCCGGAGCACCTTGCGGGCTGCCGGCGGGGCCAAAAGTCCCTTCGCCGTGGATCTTCGCCCAGTCCGGTAGGCGCATGGACTGGCTCTCCCTCAGTTCCCCTTGACGGCGTTACGCAACCGTCGCAGACCCTGCTGGTGGACCGCGATCGCCCCCGCGTTGACCGGAGCCCAGCGGGCCCAGCCCACCGAAGACAACCGCGGCACCTCCGCAGAGCTGTCGGCCTGGGCGGCGGCCCCGTTCAAACCCACCGCCCCCATGAGCGACCCGCCGAACCACGCCGCCAGGCCCACGTCGTGGGCCGACCTGACCAAGGTGTTGCGTCTCGACACCGCTTCTCCTCAAGAAGTTCATCCTGTCCGAAGAGTCCATCCTGTCCGGGTTTCGGGCGGCACAACAAACCCAAGGGGGTGATCTTCGTCGGGGAACGAGGCCGGCCCCCGCTACTGCGGGGAGCGGTGAACCTGTCCCGGTTCGAAACCGTTCGACATGCCCCAGACCACCGCCTGCGCGCGGGTCTCGACGTCGATCTTGCGATACAGCGTGCGGATGTAGGTCTTGACCGTGTTCGATCCCAAGAACATGATTTCGCTGATCACCCCGTTGCTGAACCCCTGACAGATCAGGGCGAGCAACTCGGATTCGCGGGCACTCACTCCGAGATCATCTCCCGGCCACCGGCCGAACGACTGATCGCGCCCGCGTCGGCTCAAGATGACCTGTTCGCCGCGGTGAACCCGCTGGATAGCCGCAACGAGCTCGTCTGGGCCCACGCACTTACACACCACGCCGGCGGCGCCGGCCCGCAACGCCGCGGCGACCATGTCCGGGTCCGTGCGCCAACTGAAAATCACGAGCCGAGCCGAGGACTCCAACAGCTCGGGTAAGAGTGCGACAGCGCTGGTCACCGACGCAAAACAGTCGTACAGCACCACATCCACGTGCTGCTGGGCACCCTGTTGGCTGTCGTAGTCGACGACGACAACCTGTTCTGCGTAGTCGGCCAAGGCTCGAGCGATACCGTCGATGACCAACGGGAAATCGTTCGCGATGGCGATCCGGATCGGTTGCTGTTCGATGTCGTCGGGGTCTGGGAGCGACACTTTAAAACTGCTCTCCGTGCCGGCTACTGGACCAAGGGCTTCGTAACGCCGTCTCGGGTCGCTGTCGCGTCGCGTGGACTCAACAACCAACAAGATTGTGGGCTCGTACTGAAACATCTTTCCGACGAGCCTCTGCGAACCACTGTACTCCCCTCTCGTTGTCGATCTCGAACTGCTCGTAACCGGGGGGATGGTGGCCTCTCTCTTGTGGCGATCTTCGGCGTCACGGACATCGACGGATGGGTGGTAACGCATCCCGTACTCGTCCACCACGATTGATTTGTCAACTACTGGTTCCCGGGAGCCGACGTAACTACACCCCTGTAACTAGTCCACAGCTGTGGACAGCCGTGTGGATAACTTCGAGCCCCTCGCGGTCGGTGAGTTCCAAAGAAACCCGGCACTAAGCTGAGCCGGTGCCAGCCGAACCCCACCCCGCCGAGGAGCCGACCAACCGGGCGCACGCCCGCGAGGTTCTCGCCCTCGCGCTACCCGCGTTCGCGACCCTGGTCTCCGAACCGCTGCTCGTGCTGGCCGATTCGGCGATCATCGGGCACCTCGCGACGAGCGCGCTGGCGGGCCTGGGGGTGGCCGCCAACGTGCTCGGCATCATCGTCGGGCTGTCCATCTTCCTGGCCTACGGCACGACCGCCACCGTCGCACGACGCCTCGGGGCGGGTAACAGGAAGGGCGCCCTCGCTGGCGGCCTCGACGGAATGACGCTCGGGCTGATGCTCGGCATCGTGCTAGGCGCGGCGCTGGCGTTCCTCGCGCCGCTGGTCGTCGGCTGGTACGACCCGGGCTCCGAGGTGGCCTGGAACGCGGCCCGCTACCTGAGCATCAGCGCCGCCGGGTTGCCGGCGGTCCTGGTCATGCTGGCCAGCACCGGAGTGCTGCGCGGGCTGCAGGACACCCGGACCCCGCTCTACGTGGCCGTGGCCGCCAACCTGATCAACATCGGGCTGAACTTCACGCTGGTCTACGGGGTGGGGCTGGGCATCGCCGGCTCCGCGATCGGTACCGTCATCGTGCAGTACGCCAGCGCCGCCGTCCTCGCGGGCGTCGTCTTGCGCGGGGCCCGGCGCGAGGAAGTGCACTGGCGTTGGCATCCCGCTGGTGTGCTGATCGCCGCGCGCGCAGGGATGTGGCTGATGTTGCGAACCCTGTCCCTGCAGATCTCGATCACCATCACCACGCTGACGGCCGCCTCCATGGGCGCCATCGCCATGGCCGGGCACCAGGTGGTCAACTCCTTGTGGGTGCTGTTGGCCCTCGGTCTGGACGCCATCGCCATCGCCGCTCAGGCGATCGTCGGGCGCTACCTCGGGGGCGGGCGGGTGGACACCGTCAAGGCCCTCACCAGGCTGATGGTGAGGTGGGGAGTGCTCGGCGGCCTGGCCTTCGGTGCGCTCGTCGCGCTGGCTCGTCCGGTGTACGGCCGGATCTTCACCCCGGACCCCGAGGTTCAGCTGCTGCTCACCAAGGTGCTGATCGTCGTCGCCGTCATCACTCCCATCGCCGGGGTGGTCTACGTCCTCGACGGCGTCCTCATCGGCGCCGGGGACGCGCGCTACCTCGCCCTCGCCGGGCTCATCGCGATGGCCTGCTACCTCCCGCTCGCCTGGCTGGTTCGAATCAACGGCGTCGGCCTGGTGTGGCTGTGGACCGCCTACTGCGGCTACATGATCGCCCGCATGATCACGCTGTTGTGGCGCATCCGCGGCACGGCCTGGCAGCGCGTGGGCGCCTAAAGTGGCCGGGTGATTCCCGCCGGCTGGTTACAGCTGCCCTACGCCGCCCTGTTCATGGTGCTCGTCGCCGTCGCGCTGGTGAAGCTGGTGCGCGCCTACGCCTGGCAGAACCGCGTCAGCCTGAGCTTCGAGGTGGCCATGAACGCGTCGATGCTGGTCATGGTGTTCTCGTGGGGGGTTTCCCGGCTCGTGGCCGCGCAGGTGATCGTGTTTTCGCTGGGGGCGCTCTGGTACTTCGCTCGGGCTCTCGGCTTCGGCGATCCGGCGCCGGACTTCGAGGAGCCCGGCGCCAGTCACCAGCTGGGCCCGCTGCACCTGGGCTACCACGGCGCCATGATGTTGACGATGGTGTGGATGAACGTCGCGATGATCCCCCACGGCCGCCCGAGGACCGGGCACTTCTCGATGATCGGGGTCGCTCAACCCACCGAGTTCGTCGCGGGGCTCGCGCTCTCGGCCGTGCTGACCGGCGGGACCCTGAACCAGACCGTTGCCGTGCTCAAGGCGACCGGCCATCGGCACCGCCTGCGCTGCGGCGCCGACGTGGGCATGTCGGCGGGGATGCTCGCCATGACCGCACCCATGCTGAACCTGTTCTAGGGTCGAGTCATGACCCAGCCGTCGTTGCACGACCTGTCCATCGTCGTGCAGGCCCCCCTCCAGTGCTGGTCCGCGATGGACGGAAACATCACCACCGGTGGAGCCCAAGGCGTCTACTGCGGCGACGAGCGGGCAGCCCGCGAACTGACCTTGTCCGTCTCCGGGCATCGCTTGGACCACATCCACACCCAGGAGCCTGGGGGTTCCGTGGCCGAGTACCGCTACGTTGTCCGCACCCCGGAGCTGAGGGTAGATCCGCAGGTTCTGCTCTTGCGGCAACGCCGCGCCGGTGGCGCGAGCCTGAACGAGACGCTGACCCTACGCTCGGCCGCCGCGGCGGCGCAACGCTTCGATGTGGCGATCCGGCTCATCCCCGACGACGCCGCGATGGCCGACATCAAGGATGGCCGCCCGGGCCATCCGGTGCCGGTGGTCGAACCCCGCGACGGCGTGGCGCGCTGGCGGTGGCGAGACGCCGACACCATCGCCAACCTCACGGTCCGCGACGGCACGCTGAGCGTCGACGGTTCGGGATACGTTCTGCGCTGGCCGGTCGAGGTACCACCGCACGGCGCCGTGAGCGTGGGCTGGTCGCTGGAGCTGGCCGATACCGCCGCCCCGTTCGTCGCCGCGGTGAGCGATCCGATCCCGGTCCCGACGCTACCCGGGACCATCGAATCCGCGGATCGGCTGAACCGGCTGCTGCACACGGCAATCAGCGACCTCAACGCCCTGCGGATGGCCGAGGCCACCGATCCAAGCGCCACGTTTCTAGCGGCCGGCTCCCCCTGGTACCTGACGCTGTTCGGTCGCGATTCGTTGATCGCGGCCCGCCTGTTACTGCCCCATGACCGGTCGATCGCGCTGAGCACGCTGAGCGTGCTGGCCCAGCGACAGGGCCGCGAGACAGATCCGGCGACGGCCGAGCAGCCGGGCAAGATCCTCCACGAGGTCCGCCGTGTCGCGCTCGATCTGCACCGAACGCGTCAGGACACCGACGGCGCCCAGCACGCCGTCGTGTTGCCGCCGGAGTACTACGGCACCATCGACGCGACGCTGTTGTGGATCTTGTTGCTCGACGACGTGCAGCGCGCCGGAGCCGAGGTGGGGGACCTCACGCCGGCGCTCAACGCGGCGTTGGGCTGGTTGCGCGAGCACGCCGACGCGGACGGCGACGGTTTCGTCGAATACTTCGACTCCTCCGGTACCGGGCTGGCCAACCAGGGCTGGAAGGACTCCGCCGACTCGATCCGCTGGGCCAACGGGGGGCAGGCCGAAGGACCCATCGCACTGGTGGAGGTGCAGGGTTACGCCCACGCCGCCGCGTTAGCGGGCGCCCGCCTGCTGAGGCTGGCAGGTGCCGCGGTCCACGCCGACGAATGGACCACCTGGGCGGCGAAGCTAGCCACCCGGTTCCGCGAAACCTTCTGGGTCAGCGACGATCTGGGCCCCTACCCTGCGCTCGCGCTCGACGCCCACAAACGAGCGGTCGACGGGGTCTCCTCCAACATGGGTCACCTGCTCGGCACCGGCATCCTCGACACCCAGGAACAGCGACTCGTCGTCGACCGACTCCTGCATCCCAGCATGTCTTCTGGATACGGTGTCCGCACCCTCTCCACCACCAACGCCGGCTATTGGCCACTGAGCTATCACGTCGGTTCGGTCTGGACCCACGATACCGCCGTCATCATCGACGGAATGCTGCGCGGCGGTTTCGACGCCGAGGCGGCCCGACTCGCCCGCGGACTGCTGCGCGCCGCCGAGGGATTCGGCGGTCGGCTGCCGGAGTTGTTCAGTGGCCAGGGCAGCGACGAGGTGTTCCCGCCGGTGCCCTACCCCGCCTCCTGCCGCCCCCAGGCCTGGGCGGCGGCCAGCGCCGTTACGATCGCGCGGGCGCTCGTTCCGGGTTTCGCCGCTTCGGAGGGCTCAGCCAACTAGCTTAGCGAACCGGTCGAGCGCGACGTTCCCGCCGCTCAGGACGACCCCGACGCGGCGGCCCCGGAAGCGCTCCGGATCGGCCAGGACGGCCGCCAAGCCGAGGCAGCCGGTCGGCTCGACGACGATCTTCAAGGTCCCCGCGAGCAGCTTCATCACCGCGACGAGCTCGGCATCGGAGGCGGTGAGGATCTCCTGGACGTGCTCCTGCAGGATGGGGAAGGTGAGATCGCCCAGGTGCAGGGTCTGGGCGCCGTCGGCGATGGTGCGCGGCGCCTCGATGGTGACGATGCGCCCGGCGGACAGCGACTGGCGGCCGTCGTCGCCCGCCTCCGGCTCCACCCCGAGCACCTCCATGCCTGGGTTATGGGCGTGGGCGGCGATCGCGCAGCCCGAAAGCAGACCGCCACCACCCAGCGGGGCCACGATGACGTCCAGGTCGGGCACGTCCTCCAGGAGCTCCAGGGCGGCGGTCCCCTGCCCGGCGATGACGTCGAGGTGGTTGTACGGCGGAATCAGGGCGAGGCCCTCGCGTTCGGCGATGGCGGCCCCGATGGCCTCGCGATCCTCGGTGTAGCGGTCGTATTCCACGACGGTGGCGCCGTAGCCCCGCGTGGCGGTCAGCTTCACCGCGGGGGCGTCGTGGGGCATGACGATGGTGGCGGGCAGGCCCAGCAGGCGCGCCGACAGCGCCACGGCCTGGGCGTGGTTGCCCGAGGAGTAGGCCACGACGCCGCGGGCCCGCTGTTCGTCGGACAGTCGCGAGAGCGCGTTGTAGGCGCCGCGAAACTTGAAGGCGCCCATCCGCTGGAGGTTCTCGGCCTTGAGGACGATCTCGGCCCCGCTCTGCTCGGTCAACCGGGCCGAGGTGAGGACCGGGGTGCGGTGGGCGACTCCCGCCAGGCGTTGCGCGGCGGAACGGACGTCGAGGATGGTGGGAGCGGTCACCACGTCATTATCGCGTCCCCCCGGGGGGCCGTGGATAAGCTGGTGGGATGCAGACACGAAACCTAGGAAACGCGGCCGTCGGCCAACACCAGGTCGGAGCGATCGGGCTGGGCCTGATGACCTTCGATCAGACCGGCGCCCAGCCGCGCCAGCAGTTGCTCGACACCGTCCGCGCCGCGCTCGACGCCGGCGTCACCCTGTTCGACACCGCCGACGCCTACGGCCCCGGCGAGGATCTGGGCGCCAAGGCCCAGGGTGAGAACGAGAAACTGATCGCCTCGATCCTCGACGAGTTGGGGGTGCGCGATCAGGTCCTGCTGGCCACCAAGGGCGGCCAAGTGCGCACCGACGAGGGCGGGGATTGGGCCACCGACAACAGCGCCGATCACCTGCGTTCGGCCGTAGACGACAGCCTGACCCGGCTCGGCGTCGAGCAGCTCGCGCTCTGGCAGCACCACCGCCCCGATCCCACCGTCGACTACGGCGAGGTGCTCGGCACGCTCAAGGAGATCGCCGCCTCGGGCAAGGTCGCCATGGTGGGGTTGTCCAACGCCGATCCCGACCAGATCCGCCGGGCCCACGAGGTGCTGGGCGATTCGTTGGTGAGCGTGCAGAACCAGTTCAGCCCCAAGTTCCGCACCAGCCTGACCGAGATCGAGGTGTGCCACGAGCTGGGGCTCGCCTTCCTCGCCTGGTCTCCCCTCGGCGGGCTGAGCGATGCGAAGCAGCTGGCCACCAAGCATCCCGCCTTCGCCGAGATTGCCGCCGATCACGGCGTCAGCCCCCAGCAGGTTGCGTTGGCTTGGGAGCTGGCCCAGGCGCCGATCGTCATCCCCATACCGGGGGCCAAACGACCCCAGTCCATCACGGACTCGGCCGCCGCGGCCGGGCTGGAGCTCAGCCAGGACGAGCTGGATCGGCTGAACCGGAGCTAGCCTCGGGGGCCGCGGCGAGGCGTGCGACCATAGGGTATGCACGCTTGGATTCGTCGCCGGTCCGCTCGAGGGCAGCTCATCGCGGCGGTGGCCGTGGTGATGTCGCTCGTCGGCTGCTCGGGCGCGACGCCCGGACCGTCCTCGAGCGCCACGCCCCGACCGTCCTCGGACGCGTCCTCCCCCGCCAGCTCCCCGAGCTCGATGATCGCCTCGCCGGGCCCGTCGACCCCGGTAGCGAGCGCGACGGCGAGCACCGACCCGGGAGCCGAATTTTCTGGTGACAAGCAACAGGACGACGGCTTCCCGAGCCTGGATTCCGAGGTGTTGCCCACGGAGGTCCGCGCGGGTGCGCAGGACGGCTACACCCAAATCGTGATCTACTTCGACGGCGCGGGGGCACCGCACTATTCGGCCGAGTACGGCGACGCCCCGACCGCCGCCGGCAGCGGTAAGCCGATCACGATGCGGGGAAACGCCTTCTTGCGGCTCACGCTCTCCGGCATCCGCACGCCCGGCGAATCGGAACAGCTGGCGCCCAGGCTGACCAAGGGGATCAACAACGTGGCCGAAGTGTTCGTCGGCCCCCCGTTCGAGGGGATGGCGCAGATCGTCCTCGGGGTCGACTCGGAACTGCCCTTCCGCGTGTTCACCATGAAGTCCCCCACCCGGGTGGTGATCGACGTCCAGGAGGGCTGAGCAAGGCCAGTCGTCCTCTGGACGAGCCGAGCGTTAGTGACTAACATCGAGGGGTGAGCGGAACACAAACGAGGGCTCGTCTGCAACAGGTCGGCCTGGAGCTGATCGGTGAATTCGGCTACGAGGCGGTCACCGTCGAGCAGGTCGCGACGGCGGCCGGCGTCTCGCACATGACCTTCTTTCGGCACTTCGCCACCAAGCAGGCGCTGGTGCTGGAGGATCCGTTCGATCCCGCCATCGCCGATGCCGTCGCCGGCCAGCCCAGCGATCTGCCGCCCCTGCCGCGGGCCTGCCGCGGCGTCCGCGCGGCCCTGGCGTCGTTGACCTTCCCCGAGGAGGAACAGGTCAGGGTTCGGGTGCGGATCGTGGCCGCCACCCCCTCCTTGGCGGCCGGGATGGGGACCAACACCCTCGCGACCCAAACGGCAATCGCGGACGCGTTGGCGGTCACGTCGCCCCTCCGCGAGTCGCGGATTGCCGCGGCCGCGACGATCGCCGCCCTGACGGCCGCGCTCCTGGCGTGGGGCGTCGACACAGACGAATCCTCGCTCACCGACAGCCTGCTGACCGCGTTGGACGTTCTCGATCCACACGGTGCGACGGAATCGCGATGAACCGCGCGGCGGCCTTGCAGTGCACGGACCTGACGAAGCGCTTCGGCGACGAGATCGCGGTCGATGACCTCTGCCTGAGCCTGGATGTGGGTGAGGTGCTCGCCGTGGTCGGCTTCAACGGCGCGGGTAAGACGACCCTCATGCGGTTGATCCTGGGGATGACCCGTGCCGATTCCGGCCAGGCGCGGGTCCTCGGCGTCCCGGTCGGTGCGGCCGGACCGACGCCGTGGCGGGGGGTGGGTCACCTGATCGAGACCCCGCACGCCTACCCCGAACTCACCGTCGCCCAGAACCTGTGGGCGGCGGCCCGGCTACACGGTCTGAGCCGAGCGGCGGCGCCCGGGGCCGTCGAAGCCGTCATCGAGCGGCTGGATCTGCAGACCTACGCCGACCGCCGGACCTCGGCTCTTTCCCAAGGCAACTGCCAGCGGCTGGGCCTGGCCAGCGCGCTGGTCCATCGGCCTCGGTTGCTCATTCTCGACGAGCCGACGAACGCCCTCGATCCGGCCGCGGTGGTCCTCCTGCGCGAGCTGTTGCGCGAGACCGCCAGCGAGGGGACCGCCGTCCTGGTCTCCAGCCACCACCTCGACGAGGTGGCGCGGGTGGCGGATCGCGTCGAGGTGATGCACCGCGGCCGGCTCGTGGGCCGGCTCGCGCCCGGCGGGACGGACCTGGAGCACTCCTTCTTCGAGATGGTGCACGCGGCCGACCTCGAGCCCGCTCGTCAACGGCGCCAGGGAGAACCAGCATGATGCTCGCCGCGCTCGACGTGGAGTGGCTGAAGCTCCGGCGCTCCCGGGTGCCGCGGGTGGCCGCCGCGGTCCTGCTGTTGGCTCCGCCGTTCTTGGCCGCCTCCTTCGCGATTGTCGCGGGACGCGACGGCGCGGACCCGATGACGCTCAAGGCGCGGGCGATGCTACCCGGCCCCGGGTGGGCCGGGTACGTCTCCGGGCTCGGCCAGGTCTTCGCCACCGCCGGACTGCTGGGGATGGGGGTCGTCGTCGCGTGGTGCTTCGGCCGCGAGTTCGCCGAGCGCACCGTCGTTTCGCTCTACGCCAACGCGACTCCCCGAGCGACGGTCGCCGCGGCCAAGCTCACGCTGCTGATGGTGTGGGCCTCCGGCGTATCGGTGGCTCTGGGACCGACCGCCCTCCTCGTGGGTCTCGCGGCCGGTCTGGGCCCACCCGAGCCCGCGACGCTGTTCGGTCTGGGGCGGATCGTGGGGCTGGCGATGCTGACCGGGGCGTCGGCCCTCACCGTTGCGCTGTTCGCGAGCGTCGGCCGCGGCTACCTGCCGGCCATCGGTGGCCTGCTCGGGCTGGTCGTCGCGGCGCAGGTCGCGGTGATCCTGGGCGTCGGGCAGTGGTTTCCGCTGTCCTCCCCTGGGCTGTGGGCCACGAGCGTCCCCGGCATGCCGTCGGTCGGCGTTGGGCACCTCGCCCTCGTGCCCGTCTTCTCGTCGGCGATGGCGATGGCAACGGTCGCCTGGTGGCGACGGGCGCCGTCGGCCTGAAGCACTGAAACGCCACAGGGCCCGCCGAATCTCTTCGACGAGCCCTGTGGGTCAAGCAGTGTGTAGCGCGTTCGTCAGGCCGAGACGACCTCGACGGGCAGGTGCGCGACGACGGCCTCGTGCAGCTTGACGCCGACGGTGTGGTTGCCCAGCGTGCGGATCGGCTTGGCAATCTCGATGCTGCGCTTGTCGACGGCGGGGCCACCGGCCTTCTTGATGGCCGCGGCCAGATCGGCGGCCGTGACGGCGCCGAACAATTTACCGGACTCGCTGGAGCGAACCGGCATGGAGACCTGCAGGTCCTCGATCTGCGCGCGGACCTCTTGAGCGTGATCCACGCCACGGATCTCGCGAGCGTCGCGCGCCCGCTTGATCCCCTCGATCTGCTTCTCCGCGCCGCGGGTCCACGCGATGGCGTCGCCGCGAGGCAGCAGGAAGTTGCGGCCGTAACCGTCCTTGACCTCGACAATGTCGCCGGCAATACCCAGGTTGTCCACCGCGGCAGTAAGGATGAGCTTCATAGCGATTCCCCTATCAGCGAGCGGTCGAGGCGTAGGGAAGCAGAGCAACCTCACGCGCGTTCTTGATGGCGATGGCGACCTTACGCTGATCCTGAACGGACAGCCCGGTTACCCGACGGGCGCGAATCTTTCCGCGCTCGGAGATGAACTTCCGCAACGTGGCGGTGTCCTTGTAATCGACGTGTGAGATGCGGACGGTCTTGACCGGTCCGCCCTTCTTCTTAATAGGCGCTTTACGCTGTGCGGCCATTGTGGTGCTCCCCTTTCGAAGCCCGGCTATCGCCGGAATGTGCCAGCCCGATCAAGCGATCGGGCTATTCGATGTGTGTGTGTGTGAACTGTGCTGCTAAGAGCGGCACCGATCAGAAGGGTCTAATCAGTTCCAACTCATCAGAACGGGGGCTCGTCGCTTTGGGCGCTGGCCCAAGGGTCCGATCCGCCGCTGCGTCCACCCTGATTGTTCCCGCCCTGGCTGGCGCCTTGGCTTGCACCGCCGCCGCCCCAGGGATCCTGGCCACCGCCTCCGGAGTTTCCTCCGGAGCGTTGCCCACCGCCGCCTTGACCGCCACCGGAGTAGCCACCGCTTTGGTTGCGCTGGACCTTCGCCGTGGCGTACTTCAACGCGGGGCCGATCTCGTCGGCGTCGATCTCGAAGACGGTTCGCTTCTCACCCTCGCGGGTCTCGTAGCTACGTGACTTCAACCGCCCGGTCACGATGACCCGCATCCCCTTTTGGAGGGATTCGGCCACGTTCTCGGCGGCCTGGCGCCAGACCGCGCAGCTGATGAACATCGCGTCCCCGTCCTTCCACTCGTTCGTCTGACGATCGAACGTGCGGGGGGTCGAGGCCACGGTGAAGTTGGCCACGGGCGCCCCCGAGGGGGTGAACCGTAGTTCGGGATCGGCGGTGAGGTTACCGATCAACGTGATGACTGTTTCGCCTGCCATTGCTGCCTCCGGAAATTACTGACGTAGTGCGTTTAGAACAACCTTGCCACGAGACGAGTAGCCGCCCGTTGGCTTGTCCACAGAGCCTGAAACTCAGATTCCGTGCAGTTCGGGACGCATGACCTTGGTGCGCATGATCTGCTCGTCGATGGTGAACCGGCGATCCAGCTCTTTGACGTCGTCCGGATTGGCGGTCAACTTGATAACGGCGTACAGGCCTTCGGTCTTCTTGCGAATCTCGTAGGCGAGACGACGACGGCCCCAGATGTCCAGGTTGTCGACGGTTCCGCCGCCGTTGGTGATGATGGCAAGGTGCTTTTCCAGGATTGGATTCAGCTGACGCTCATCGGTGTCTGGGTCGATGATGACCATGACTTCATACTTGCGCATACGCGAACTCCACCTCCTCTGGTCTCGGCGGCCATGGGAAGGTCCCATGGCAGGAGGGCGTGATGTGCTCGGCCCGAACGGATTTTCCGGCGGACCGACACGTCAGGCTACCGCAGGCGGGCCCGTGCAATCGAATTCGTCCAGGCGGATCGCCTCAGCCGCGCTTGCCGGGCTGCCAGAAGTTGGTGCCGGGCCGCATGAGGGTCGCCTGCAGACCGGCGAGGAAGTGCGCCACCACGACGACGACGACGGTGGCCGGCAGCAGGTTCTCCGGGCGGGCAACGGCGACGATCACCATGACGATCAGGATCAGGACCAACCCGAAGGTCCGCAGCGAGAGCGCGAAACGCATCGACCAGGACTGCGGCCACGTCAGCTCCGACAGCGATGACATCTAGTTTCCCTCTCCCCTGCCGGGCTTGGCCTGGGCCAGCAGATAGTACCGGTCCACCTGACTCTCCACGCCGGCGAGCGGACCGCGCAGGTACGTCTCGCAGACCGTGAGGCCCGCCTGCTCCACCGCGGCGCGAACCTCGTCTGGATCGTGCTCGACGAAGTCGACCGAGCAGGCAGCGCCCTCGAATTCCTCGACGTGATGGACGCTCGATCCGGCGGGCAGACCGAGCACCAGCCAGCCGCCCGGCTGCAGGACGCGCGCCATCGACGACATCGCTCGCGGCAACTCGGAGCTGGCCAGGTGTAGCAGGGAATACCAGCTGACCACGACGCCCCAGCCCGGCGCCCGGGGCGGTCGCAACAGGTTGAACAGGTTGCCGACCGCGAAATCCAAATCGGGAAAGTTCGAACGCGCCGTCGTGATCATCTCGGGGGAAAGATCGATGCCCGTGATCTCTGTGCCCGCGCGAGACAGCGCGTCGCTGACATGTCCCGGCCCGCAGCCCACGTCCAGGATGGGGCCGGGAAACCGCGCCACCCGGCCGAGTAGCCAGCTGTCGAACGGCTTGTCGTCGAGCTCGTGGAGTAGTCGTCGAGAATAGGTTGCCGCGGCCGCGGCGTAGGCCTGCAGCACCCGGGCGTCGCGGACCTCGGGACCCTCGGCGAGCACGACCTCCCGGTCCACGGCGACCGCCGAGGCGGGGCCGGCCGGCAGCGGCGCGAACAGGTGGGCCCAGCGACGGTCCTGTTGCCCCGCCGTGCGTTCCAACTGCTGCACCAGGGGCGGCTCGGCGGATGACATGCGTTGCAGACACGCCTCGACGGCGGCCCGATCGTCGAACTGGTGGAGCCGGTCCGTCCGGGTCTTCAGCTCACCGGGAGACTGCGGGCCCCGCAACAACAGCACGGTGACGATGGCTCGCTCCTCGGCCGAGAGTTCGACCATCTCGTCGAGGATCTGGTGGTACTTCAGGGTTCGTGAACCTTTGCCGGCCCAGACCACGCGCACGAGTCCGCGGGACTTCAACTCGCGCAGGCAGGTCTCGAGCTCGGCCTCGCCGTAGTCGCTCACCGGGTCCCGGCTGCTGGTCTGGTTGCAGGCCGACCGCACCCCGTTCAGGCTCAGCGGATACGAGCCGGGGACGCTCACCTGCTTCTCCAACAGGCTGCCGAGCACGCGTTGCTCCATGCCGTTCAGCTTCACTAGCTCGGTGGGAGCCGGACCGGTCGAGGTGGTGCGCTCGCTCATGGGCCCCACCCTAGGCGTAACACCGGCTGACCTGCGATGGGCGGCACGCAGTGATCATTCGCCCATCGCCTTGATCAGCGACACCGCCAGGCTGACGCGCTGCGCGCTGGCCTCGCCGGCCGCGTTGACGGCCTCCCGCACGATCGTCCAGGCCCGGGCGCGATCCTCGTCGATGCCGGCGGCCCCGCAGATCACCTCGACGCGGCGTCTCGCCGACCAGCGAAAGCCCGATCCCCAACCCATCTCCTCGGTCCGGTTCCACAGCGCCGGCGCGATCTCGTACGCGCGGTCACCCACCAGCGGCTTGGGATCGATGGCCAGCCAATCCTCGCTGGTGTCGGGGCTGGCTTCGGCCGCGCGGGCGAGCACGTTCTCGTAGTGCAGGTCCGTGTGCAGCAGCGTTTCGCGGGTGTCGTCGCGGATCAACTCTCCCAACAGGTGGCCCGCCTGATCTGCGATCCGCGGGGGTAGGGCCGACGAGCGTTTGAGCTTGCCCCGCCAGCGTGGCGCCTGATCGCGCACGCGGGGGATCTTGGGGTGGCCGGGAACGTCGAGGTCGGCCAGGCGCTCCCCGATGATCTCGCAGGCCCGGTCGGTGTAGAGCTCGGTGAGGTCGGTGACGTCGAGGCGCTGCAGCAACAACGCGGACCGGCGGGGGTCGGCGCGGATCAGCCGGACGGCGCCGCGGCCACCCCACGCGCCCAGGGCGAGGTGTTCCGTCGCGGCCTCGGCGTGCGGCCAGCTGAGCTTCAACACGGCCTCGCCGTTCACGGCGTCACGCACCGGTAGCACCACGGCGCACGTTCCGTGTCGCGGTCGCCCGGTTGGAGTCAGCTCCCAGGCGGCCAACAGCTCGGCGACGGTGCGGGGTAGCTCGTCCAGCCAGGTGTCGCCGTCGATCGGCGAAGCGGGGTGGGTGACGCCCCGAAGCAGTTCGTCGGCCGGCCTGCCCGCCAACAGCTGGCGGAACTCGGGCGGAACGAGGTCGATCGGTCTCAGACGCGGCGGTCGTCGGGGATGATGATCCAGCCGGCGATGTAGATGAGGAACTGCGGGCCGGGCAGGATGCAGCTGAGCACGAAGATGAGCCGGACGGTGTTGGCGTTCATCCCGAACCGTTTGGCGATGCCCGAGCAGACGCCGGCGATCATCCGATCGTTGGGCCGGGACAGTCCTGCGATTTCCTTGCGATTCATCGGTTTCGCCTTTCCTCGATACCCGCGATGGCGGGCGTGCCCCTCTAGCTTCGCGCCGAACCCGCGGATACGGAAGTCGGGGCGGGGCGCTTGGGGGTCAGTTCAGGGGAGCCCCCATGGGCCTCACGGGGAACCCCGGCTCTATTGACCTCTTCTCAGACTCTGGCGGGGTTAGCACCGGCGGCGCGGGCCAACTAGAAAGGTGTCATGACGTTTAGCTTGTCCGTGCGGGATCGCTCGGTGCTCCTGCTCGGTAGCGCGGACGAGACCCTCGGCCAGGCGCACTCCCTCGTGGCCGACGGCGCGCGCGTCAGCGTCTGTGCTGCCGAATTGCCGACGAGCCTGCTCGATCTGGCGCAGCGCGGGTTGATCGCCGCGGTGGCCAACCCCGATCTGGCCGCCTTCGACCTCGTCATCCGCCCCGCCGACACCCCCGCCGCTGCGCCGAAGAAGCCGGGCCTGAGGGGCCGGGTCACCCTGGTGGGCGGCGGCCCCGGGAACCCGGGGTTGCTCACCGTTGCCGGGCTCGAGGCGATCCGCAGCGCCGACGTCATCATCTGTGATCGGTTGGCCCCGCTGGCCAGCCTGGAGGAGCGCCAGCCCGGCGTGCCGGTGATCGACGTCGGCAAGATTCCGCGCGGACAGTTCACCTCGCAGGAACAGATCAACCAGCTGATCCTCGAATACGCCACGAAGGGCCAACACGTCGTGCGGTTCAAGGGCGGGGACAACTTCGTCTTCGGCCGCGGCGGTGAGGAGGCGATGGAGTGCGTCGCGCAGGGCTTTCCCGTGGAGGTCATTCCGGGTGTCACCTCCGCGGTCGCCGGGCCGGCGTTGGCGGGGATCCCGGTTACCCACCGCAACCTGACCCAGGGATTCACCGTGATCTCGGGTCACGCCGGGCCCGGCGATCCGCGCAGCTCGATCGACTGGACCGCTCTCACCCGGGTGAACACCACGCTGGTGATCCTCATGGGCGTCGCCACATTGGGCGCGATCTGCGAGCGCCTCATCACCGACGGGATGGCCGAGGACACCCCCGCCGCCGTCATCGCCGATGCCGCCCTACCCAGCATGAGGGTGGTCCGCGGCACCGTGTCCACCATCGCCGAGCTAACCCACGAGCACCAGATCGGCTCCCCCGCCACCACCGTCATCGGTGCCGTCGCGGGGCTCTCGGTGCTCGAGCCCGCCGATGATCCGTCCCGTGGAACCCGGCCTCGGTTCCAACCTCGGTAGTCAGGCGCCCGTCTGGCCAGATAACCGCTGACCCCTTCATTCGCCGAGGTCGGAACCGGCTGGCGCGGATCGCCTAGGATCGCCTGATGAGCAGCGCATCTTTGCCCATCATGGGCGCCCACGTGGACCAGACCGATCCCATCGCGGAGGCGACGGCGCGCGGCGCGGGCCTGGCGCAGTTCTTCCTCGGCGATCCCCAGGGCTGGAAGGGCCCCGAGATTGCCTACGCCGGCGGCGCCGCGGCGCTCAAGGCCGACGCCGCCGAGGCCGGCATCGCGCTGTACGTGCACGCCCCCTACGTCCTCAACGTGGCGACGCTGAACAACCGCGTCCGCATCCCCAGCCGCAAGCTCGTGCAACAGACCGTCGCCGCGGCCGCCGAGATCGGCGCCGCGGGAGTCATCGTGCACGGCGGCCACGTCAATAGAGCCGACGATCCGGCCAAGGGCTTCGACAACTGGCGCAAGTGCATCGAGGCCGTCGACACCGAGGTGCCGATCCTCATCGAGAACACCGCGGGCGGAGCCAACGCCATGGCCAGGCACCTGGAGCGGATCGAACAACTGTGGGCGGCCGTGCAGTCCGCCACGGGCGCGGAGATGGTGGGCTTCTGCCTCGACACCTGCCACGCCCACGCGGGCGGCCTGGACCTCCTCACCGCCGTGGAGAAGATCGAGGCGATCACCGGCCGCATCGATCTGGTGCATTGCAACGACTCCCGCGACGCCGTCGATTCCGGCGCCGACCGTCACGCCAACCTCGGCCAGGGCCAATGCGACCCTGACGGGCTGGCGGCGGTCTGTCGCGAGGCCGGTGCTCCCATCGTCATCGAAACCCCCGGCGGGCCGGCCGAGCACGCGGCCGATCTTCGATGGATCGCCGAACGCCTACGCTCCGAAAACTAACGGCGCACGCGCGTGCGTCGGTCTTCGCACACAGATGTAAACTGCGAGTATGAGGACGACCATCGAGTTCGACGCAGACACTGCGAAGGCAATTCAGCAACTGCGCAAAGACGAAGGGCGGGGTGTCAGCGATGCGGTCAACGAACTGATCCGTCGCGGTCTGAACGCGCCCGCTCCCGTTGAGCCGTTCGTGCAACGCACCACGGCTCTGGGATTGAAAATGGATGTGTCGAATATCGGTGAGCTGCTCGACGTGCTGGAAGGCCCGGACGCACGCTGATGCTCGTCGATGCGAACATTCTGATCTACGCCGTCACCCGCGACAACCCCTTCCATCGGCCCGCCCGGGAATGGCTCGAAGGAGCCCTCAACGGTTCGCGCCGCATTGCCATCCCTTGGCTGTCTCTTTGGGCGTTCGTCCGCATCACCACCAACCCTCGGGTGAGTGGCCAACCGCTTGATCCGCCGGCCGCGTGGGAGTTCGTCGACGAGTGGCGTCGGGCCCCGGCCACCTGGATGCCCAGCCCCGGCCGTGGACACGCCGACATCATGCGGGACCTCCTCACCCGTTACCCGTTAGGAGGGTCCATGGTGACGGACGTCGTCGTCGCGGCCCTGTGCATCGAGTACGGGTTGGACATCGTGAGCAACGACAGCGACTTCGCCCGCTTTCCCGAGATCACCTGGATCAACCCCCTCGCTCCGAGATAGTAGGGCGGGCCCGGGGCGGAGCCGCAAGGACCCAAGATCCGGCAGCGCCTACAGTGAGGTCATGGCTGAGAACCCCCGATTTTCCGACGCGAACCGCGAAGAGTTGCTCGCAGCCCTACGCGAAGGGCTGCCCGAGAAAGTCATCGTCACCGACGCCGACGTGATCGCCACGCACAGCATCGACCGCGCCATGTTCGCGCGTCCCGGGCAGGCCGCGGTGCTCGTTCGAGCGGGCGAGACCGCGCACGTCCAGCACGTCATGCGGGTCGCCAGCCGGCTGGGAGTGCCGGTCGTCCCCCAGGGCGCGCGCAGCGGGCTGTCCGGGGCCGCCGTGGCCATCGACGGCTCAATCCTGTTGAGCCTGGAGCCCATGAACCAGATCCTGGAGATCGACGTGCCCAACCGCGTCGTCGTCACCGAGCCCGGGGTGATGAACGCCGAGCTGAGCCGCGCCGTCGAGGCCAAGGGGCTGTACTACCCGCCGGACCCCTCCAGCTGGGAGTTCTGTTCCATCGGCGGCAACCTCGCCACGAACTCCGGCGGCCTGTGTTGCGTGAAGTACGGCGTCACTACCGACTACGTGCTCGCCCTCGAGGTGGTGCTGGCCGACGGCCGCCTCCTCAAGACCGGCCGCCGCACCGTCAAGGGGGTCGCCGGCTACGACCTCACCAAGCTGTTCGTCGGCAGCGAGGGCACCCTCGGCATCATCACCCGGGCCACGCTCTCGCTGCGCAACAAGACGGAGCAGCCGCTGACGGTGGTTGCGGCGTTCGGCTCCACCGCCGCGGCGGCCGAGGCGGTCACCGCGGTGATGGCGGGCGGGGTCGTCCCCGCGCTGCTGGAATACATGGATCAGATCAGCGTGCGAGCGGTCAACGACGCCTACAAGATGGGCTTCCCCGACGACACCATGGCGCTCTTGCTGGCCCAATCCGACGCCGGTGGCGAGCAGGCCGCGGCCGACGTCGCGGGCTTCGCGAAGATCTTCGAGACCTCCGGGGCCACCGAGGTGGCGGTCGCCGACGACCCCGCCGAGGGCGAGCTGCTGTTGGCGGCCCGGCGCGAGGTGTTGACCGCGTTCGAGAAGTACGGGACCACCCTGATCGACGACGTGTGTGTGCCGCGCGATCGGCTGGCCGATCTGGTGGCCGGCATCGAGAGGCTGTCCGAAGAATACGAGTTGATGGTCGGTCTGGTCGGCCACGCCGGCGACGGCAACTTCCACCCCACCGTCGTGTTCGATCCGAACGATCCGGGCCAGGCCGAACGCGCCGCCAAGCTGTTCGACGTCATCATGGAGCTCAGCCTGGAGCTCGGCGGGACGATCACCGGGGAGCACGGCGTCGGCACGCTGAAGATGGACCTGCTCGAGACCGAGATAGGCGAGGTGGGGCTCGACGTGCACCGCCGGCTCAAGCTGGCCCTCGATCCGCAATCGATCCTGAATCCGGGCAAGGTCTTCCGCCTCGTCTGAACGTAGTCTGAAAGTACTTTCCAATACCGAAACTACTTGCTATAGTCTCAGTCATGGACAGCAACCAAGCAGCGGCGCTCCTGCGCCAGGCAGAAACCACCACCCATCAGGCACGCCGGGCCGGGAAGTGGTTCGCCATCTACCTCGCGATCTTCGGCATCGCCTCCATCCCGCTTTCCCTCCTGGTCGCCTGGAGCCACGGACGGCCATCGGTGGCGATTCCGATCATGCTCGGCTGGGTGGTCCTCGTCGCGGCGGCCGCCATCTGGTCGGCGCGGCAGCGCGGGGCTCTCAAAGCCACCAAGAAGATCTCCGCCTTCGCCTTCGTTGCCTGGGGGATCGCCTGGGCGATTACCGTCTCGCTCGGCGCCAGCCTCTTCGCGGACTCCCTCCTGTGGTGGCTCGCCGGCGGCGTCGTGATGGCCCTCATCATGTTTAGCGCGGCGGCCTACACCGCCCGCCGGGCCCGGTGACTCCCGGTGGCATCAGCGCAACGGCAGCCCGCCGACGAACGGGCGGCCCAGCAGCCACCGCCCCACCCGCGTCATCGGCTCGACGAGGTCATCCACGCCCCCGTGAGGCTCTCGATCATGGCCGCGCTGGCGGACCTCGACAAGGCGGAGTTCTCCCTGGTCCGCGACACCGTCGAGATCTCCGATTCGGTGCTGTCCCGCCAGGCGGGCGCCCTGGAGGAGGCCGGCTACCTGCACATCAAGAAGGGTTACGTGGGTAAGCGCCCACGCACCTGGTACTCCCTCACCCCCCAAGGCCGCAGCGCCTACGATTCTCACCTGGAGGCCCTGCGCCAGATCGTGCGGCAATCCGTCGACGGGTCTTGAGGGTCGAGCAGGCTAGGCTCGACGCGTGACTCGCAGCGTCTACGTAGCCTCCCCCGAAGGCAGAACCGGCAAATCCACCATCGCGCTCGGTCTGGTGGACATGCTGAGCCGCGAGGTGGGCTCGGTGGGGGTGTTTCGCCCGCTCGTCAACGCCAATCGGCGCGACATCATCATCGAGGTCCTGCTCGCCCAACCGGGAATCGACCAGACCTACGATGAGGCCGTCGGCGTCACCTACGAACAGGCGCACGAGGATCCCGACGAGGCGCTGAGTTTGCTGGTCGCCCGCTTCGGTCAGCTGAAGGGCCGCTTCGAGATGATCGTGATCCTCGGCTCGGACTACACCGACGTCTCCAGCCCCACCGAGTTGGCCTTCAACGCCCGGATCGCGGCCAACCTCGGCGCGCCGGTGGTGCTCGTGGTGAGCGGACGGGACCGAAGCCCGCACGACGTGGCCACGACCGCCGAGAGCGCCCTGACCGAGTTCACCGATCAGCACATCCGCGTCGTCGCGGTCATCGCCAACCGGGCAGACCCCGGCCAGCTCGAACAGGTGCAGGCCGAACTCGCCGCCCTGCCCGTCCCCGCGGCCAGCACCCTGCCAGAGGAGCCGATCCTCTCCGCCCCCACGGTGCGCCAGCAGCTCGAAGCGGCCGGGGCCACCGTCGTCCAAGGCAGCGAGGCCGCCCTGGCGCGGGAATCCCTCGGGATCCTGGTGGCCGGCATGACGCTGCCCAACGTCCTCGACCGGCTCTTCGCCGAGGCGACCGTCATCACCCCCGGAGATCGCTCCGAGCTGCTCGCCGGCCTGGTGCTCGCCCACAACTCAGAGGCCTTCCCCAACCTGGCCTGCGTGCTGCTCGTGGGCGGTTATCCCATCCCGGACTCGGTGCGCGCGCTGTGCGAGGGGGTCGACGACGATCTTCCCATCGGGCTGACCGATCTCGGGACTTTCACGACCGCCCAAGAACTGTTCGACATGCACGGCCCGCTGAGCATCGCCTCGGTGCGCAAGATCGACACCGCCCGGCGGATCTTCAACGAGCGAGTCGATCAGGAGGCTCTGCTGGGCGCCATCAACCTGCCGGAGAGCACCGTGCGCACGCCGCTCATGTTTCAGCACCAGCTCAACGAACAGGCCCGCTCGGACCGCAAGCGGATCGTGCTGCCCGAGGCTACCGACGAGCGCATCCTCGAATCGGCCGCCACGGTCCTGCGGCGCGGTATCGCCGACATCACCCTGCTGGGTGAGGAGGAGTCGATCCGTGCCCGTGCCCGCGCTTTGGGGCTGGACATCGACGCCGCCACCGTCGTGTCCAACCGCGACCCCGAGCTGGTGGAACGGTTCGCCGAGACTTATGCCAAAGCACGCGCCCACAAGGGAGTTGCCCTGCCACAGGCCCGCGACATCATCACCGACATCTCCTACTTCGCCACCATGATGGTGCACCTGGGAATGGCGGACGGGATGGTCTCCGGGGCGATCAACACCACCGCTCACACCATCCGGCCCAGCCTGGAGTTCATCAAGACCAAGCCCGGGGTCAAGGTCGTCTCGAGCGTGTTCTTGATGTGTCTGGCCGATCGGGTGCTCGCCTACGGCGACTGTGCGGTCAACCCGGATCCGAGCGCCGAGCAGCTGGCCGACATCGCCATCTCCTCGGCCGAGACCGCGGCCGCCTTTGGAATCGAGCCCCGGGTGGCGATGCTCTCCTACTCCACCGGGGCGTCGGGGACCGGGGCCGACGTCGACAAGGTCCGCGCGGCCACCGCCCTGGTGCGCGAGCGCGCGCCCGGGCTGTTGTTGGAGGGGCCCATCCAGTACGACGCCGCCATCGACATGCGGGTGGCCAAGGCCAAGCTGCCCGATTCCGAGGTGGCCGGCCGGGCGTCGGTCTTCATCTTCCCCGACCTGAATACGGGCAACAACACCTACAAGGCCGTCCAGCGCAGCGCCAACGCCGTCGCGATCGGGCCGGTCTTGCAGGGCCTCAACCGCCCGGTCAACGACCTGTCTCGCGGCGCCTTGGTCGACGACATCATCAACACCGTCGCCATCACCGCCATCCAAGCGCAGAGCGCCTCCTGAACCCCGAAGGACTTCTCGATGCCCCGTTCCGACTCCACGATCCTGGTGATCAACTGCGGCAGTTCGTCGGTCAAGTATCAGTTGATCAATCCCCTCTCGGAGGCCGTATTGGCCATGGGGAATGTCGAACGCATCGGCGAACCGGCGGGCATCGTGACCCACACCGTCGACGGCCAGTCCCACACCAGTGAACCGGTGATCGAGAACCACCGCCGGGCCATGATGTCGATCGACGATTCCTTCGCGACCCACGGTCCGGACTTGACCTCGGTAGGCGTGCAGGCCGTCGGGCACCGGGTCGTCCACGGCGGAGACCGGTTCCGCGTCCCCACCGTCATCGACGCCGAGGTGGAGGCGGGCATCGTGGCCCTCTCCCCGTTGGCGCCGCTGCACAACCCGGGCGCGCTGATGGGCATTCGCGCGGCGCGGGAGGTCCACCCCGACGTGCCGCACGTCGCCGTCTTCGACACCGCCTTTTTCGCTGAACTACCGGAGGCCGCCTACACCTACGCCATCGACGCCGCGCTCGCCCGGGCGCACAGCGTCCGCCGCTACGGATTTCACGGCACCTCGCACCGCTACGTGTCGGAGGTGGCGGCGCGAACGCTCGGCCGGAACGCGAGCGAGCTCAACCAGATCGTGTTGCACCTGGGCAACGGGGCCTCGGCCTCGGCGATCCGGGGCGGCCGGGCCATCGACACCTCCATGGGGTTGACCCCCCTCGAAGGCCTGGTGATGGGCACCCGCTCGGGCGACGTCGATCCGAGCCTGCACCGGTACCTGGCGGATCAGGCGGGGATGAGCCTGGGCGAGATCGACGCCATGCTGAACAAGAGGTCCGGGCTGCTGGGCCTGAGCGGGGTCAACGACTTCCGCTCGCTCATGGAGCTCCGCGACGGTGGCGACGCCGACGCCGAGCTGGCCTTCGAGGTGTACGCCCGACGCCTCCAGAAATACGTGGGCGGCTACCTCGCTTTGCTTGGGCGCGTCGACGTGCTGATCTTCACCGCCGGCGTCGGGGAGCACAACCCGGTGCTCCGCGAGCGGGTCGTCCGCTCGCTCGAACCCCTGGGCTTTGTGCTCGATGCGGATCGGAACACCGCTGACCGCGACGGCGTCGCGGTGATCTCCGCCGAGTCCTCGCCCACGTGCGTCTTGGTCGTCCCGACAAACGAGGAGCTGGCCATCGCTCGCGCCACCTTGGCCGCCGTTTCCGGCTAGTGCTGGGACTCCAGCTGACGACCCAGAGGTTTGGAGCCAGTCAGCCCGAGACGAGCGCTTTCAGGTAGGCGAGGTTGTCGGCCGTGCGCTCAAGCAGCGGCTGGTCGGTCGAGAAGTCCTCGACGACCACCCAGCCGTCGTACCCGAGTTCTCGCAACGTCCCCAGGTAACCCCCGACGTCGCCCTGCCCCGTCCGCAGTGACGCCCAGCGGAACTGCCAATGGACCGTTCCGTCGGCAGCGGTTTGCGCCGGCCACCAGCCTCCGTTCTTGACGTGGACGTGGGCCAGGTATGGCCCGAGCATCTCGAACGCACTCCGATGGTCCTCGTGGCCTTCGATCAGCAGGTTGCCGAGGTCGTGGATCACTCCCACAGCGTCGGGGTCCAGCCCGTCGAGCAACCGGAGCGCCGCCGAGGCCGAGGACACCGGCGTGCCGTGGTGCAACTCGACCAGAGCCTTCACCCCGTGCTCCGCGGCGCGGTCCGCCACCCAGGCGACGTCGGCGCGCGATGCCTCGAAGACCTCGCGGTAACCCCGGTCGGGACGCAGCCGTGGCATCGTGATTCGAACCCGGGCGGCGTCCAGCCTGGCGGTCGCGGCCAGCATCTCCTCCGCAGCGTCGTGATCGGCGGCCTCGGCGTAACCCCCGATCGCCGAGATCTCCAGACCGGCGTCGGCGGTGATCCGGGCGATCTCGGGTATGTGCTCGGCCAGCCCGGTGAAAGGCCAGGTGGCGCGGTTCCCGGCCCAGAACCCGGGCGGATCGGCCGGCCTCTGATCGGTGATGCGCCACTCGATCCCGTCCCAGCCCTGGGCGGCCAGGGTGGCAGCCGCCTCGGCTGGGGTCCACTGCGGAGTGGCTGCGGTGAAGACGGAGAACCTCATGTGGGAATCACCCGGCCGGCGGGCACGTCGTCATAGATTCCGTCGAGGACATCGTCGAAGCGGATCGGTCGACCCTGGCCTGCCGAGAGGTACAGTGCGCGGACCAGCGCGAGCGAGTGCAACGCGTCGTCCACCCCGACTCCGGGCGGGCGGCCCTGCGTCAGCGCGGCGGCGAGGTCGTCGAACTGGCGGGCGTGTCCCCGAACGAAGTCGTCCTCGGCCTTGGGCGAGCGAGCCAACGCTTCGAGTGGCACGACCTGATCGGCCTGATTCTGCACCACCGCGCCGCTGTGCGTCGAAAAACCGTGGGTCCCGAGCGGTCCGGGGTTGGCTGCGGCAAAGAAGTACTCCAGGCGGTCGTCCTCGATCACCGCTGACCCGGCCGACCCGTACACCCCGATCCGGGCTGTCAGCCCCGGGAAAGCGGCGGTGGTGGCGTGCAGGGTGGCCAACGCGCCGGACTCGAATGCGACGGTCGCGGTGGCGGTGTCCTCGATCTCGATATTCTCGTGGGCCAGCCGGGCGGTGTGGGCGAAGATCTCCACCGGCCGGCCCAGGAACCAGCGCACCAAGTCGACGGTGTGAACGCCCTGGTTCATCACCGCGCCGCCGCCGTCCAGCGCCCAGGTGCCTCGCCAATCCCCCTGGTCGTAGTAGCCCTGGCTGCGGTACCACGCCATCGACGCCGCGACGGAGGTTAGCCTGCCGAACCGGCCCGTCGTAATGGCCTGATGGACCGCGACATGGGCAGGGTCGAAACGGTGCTGGCTGATCACCGACGTCATCAGGCCCCGTTCGCGCGCAGCCGACGCCGTGCGGGCGAAGCGGTTCCCCCGTTCGACGCTGACGTCTAATGGCTTCTCGATGACCACGTGTCGCTCGGCGGCGAGGACCCGCTCGGCCTGCTCCACGTGTAATCCGCTCGGGGTGCAAACCGCGACGAGATCGGCTTCCGCCGCACCCAGGGCGCAGTCCAGGCCGGTGAAGATCGTGGGTCGGCAGCCGCCCTCGTGCTCGATGAGGCTCGCCGTCGCGGCGGCCTGCTCGGGATCGCGGTCGACCACGGCGCTGACCCGGAAGTCGGGATGTCGGGTGGCGACGACGCCGTGATGTCGGCCGATGATGCCGCAACCGACGATCATGAGGTTGATCATGAGATGTCCACTCCCGGTTGGTGGAACGCCCGGGATCGGCGCACCAGACCCGCGCCGAGCTCAGTAAATCGAGCCTAGAGAACGTCGTAGATATTGGCAAGGCGTTGCCATCCGCTGCCGGAAATGGTTCTCTTACCGAATGGTGATCGTGCACGCGAGGCTCAACCCGGCCGACATCTGCCACGACAGCGGAGACTGAGCATGGATCCGGTGCGGATCGCCGCGGTCGGACTCGACCACGGGCACATCTTCGGCCAGCTGACCGGCCTGCTGGAGCAGGGGTGCGAACTGGTCGGCACCGCGACCAGCGACCCGGACGCCGCGGTGGCGCGCGCGGTCCGCCGCCGCTGGCCCGATGCCCCCGTTGCCGAGGACCCCCGCGAGCTGCTGGAAGACGAGTCGATATCGCTGATCGTGACCGCCGCCGTGCCCGACCAGCGCGCCGGCATCGCCGTGGATGCGCTGCGGAGCGGGAAGAACGTGATGACCGACAAGCCCGGTTGCACCACGTTGGACCAGCTGGCCGACCTCCGCGAAGCCGTCGCCGCGGGCGGCCAGTTCTGGTCGGTCACCTTCTCCGAACGGTTCGAGGTCCCGGCGGTGACCCGGGCCGGCGAGCTGGTCCGCGACGGGCGGATTGGGCGGGTCGTGCAGACCCTGGGTCTCGGTCCGCACCGGGTGGGCTCGCACCTGGCCGGGGCGAAGGCCCGCCCGGACTGGTTCTACCAGCGCGAGCGTTACGGCGGGATTCTCACCGATATCGCCTCCCACCAGATCGACCAGTTCCTCTGGTTCACCGGGTCAACGCGTGGGGAGGTGGTCTCCAGCACGGTGGCGAACTACGCCCACCCCGACGAGCCCGGCATGCAGGACTTCGGCGAGGTTCTGCTGCGCAGTGATAGCGCCCAAGGCTACATTCGCTGTGACTGGTACACCCCCGACGGGCTGCCCACCTGGGGCGACGGGCGGTTGGTGATTCTCGGCACGCAGGGTTACCTGGAGCTGCGCAAGTACGTCGACATCGCGGGCCGGGACGGTGGCAACCATCTGTTCTGCGTCGACGCCCGCGGTACGGACTACATCGATGCGTCAGACGCCCCGCTGACCTACTACTCCGACATCGTGAACGACGTCACCCGCCAAACCGAGACCGCCTGCCCGCAGGAGCACACGTTCGAGGCCATGCGACTGGCGCTGGTGGCGCAGCAGACCGCCGAACTGCGGGGCAACGCCCGCTGATGGTCCCCTCTGCTCGGTGATCCATCCGTTGCGGTGACCGACGGGAGAAACTGTGTATGGCGCACTACTTCTTACGTCCCGCGGCGACGTAGGCCTGCGCGAGCTCGTCGGCCATCTTCTGTCCGTGATCGTTCCACCACTTGTCGGCGGCGGGTTTCCACTCCGACACCTTCTTGCGGCCCTGCACGATGTCGCTCTCGAGGGCGGTGAAGTCGTTCGACGCCTTGGCGAAGTTATCCTCGGCCTCTTTGGAGTAGAGATAGACGGCGTCGTTGCGAAACGCCTCGGGCACCAGCGAGCGGATCAGTGCGTCGAGCTTCTTCGCCGACTGCTCGTGCCCGGGCAGATAGTTGGGCGCCTTGGCGTCGACGATGTACTTCACTCCTAGTTCGCGGTTCGCGGCACCGGCCCGGGTGGGCTCGGGCTCGCCGCCCTTCAGCGTGTAATCCTCGCCCTGCTGGCCGTACTTCACATCCAAGAACTCCTGCGTGCCGAACGGCGCCGCCAGGTAGTTGGCCACCTTGAGCAGCGTATCGACTCGCCCACCCGCGTCCTTGTTGATGGCCGAGCGCCCAAACGACGGGAAGCTCATCCACATGTGCCCCTTACCGCCGCCGTCGTACGCGGGAATCTCGCAGCCGCCGAAGTCGAAACCTTTGGGCGCCCCCGCCCAGTACTGGGCCCAGGCGGTGAACGAGTCGGGGTTGAAGTAGGCCTTGCCGGTGGAGAACCACACCTTTGTATTGGGGCTGCTGAAGGCGTCGGGGTTCATCAGTTTGGCGGACGCCCAGGACCGCTGCGCCTCGAGCGCCTGTTCCATCTCCGGCACGGTCCACCAACTCTGCATGGTGGTGCCGTCGTAGCGCCAGAAGTTGGGGATGCCGAGCATGTTCTTGATGTACTGGCCTGGCACAATCGTCGAGGCCCAGACCCCGCCGCGGGGGTCGTTGATCTCCTTGGCGAGGTCGAAGAATTCCTGGAAGCTGCCCCAGTTGGCGTCCACACCCTTCTTCTGCAGCATGTCGTCGCGCTTGTACAAGATGCCGGACGACATCGCCCCTCGCGGGCTGGGTAGGCCGTACAGACGACCGCCGAAGCGTCCCGCCTCCCAGCAGTCGGACGGGATGGCCGCCAGGTTCGGGTACTGCAGGATCGCGTCCCCCGAAAGGTGATCCGAGAGGTCTAGGCAGGTGGCCTGCACCATCTCGGGCATGTCGGAGACCTCGGCGATGAAAAACATGTCGGGCAGCTGCTGCCCCGCCAAGGTGGTGCTGAACTTGGTGGCGTACTCGCTGGCCGGTATTTGCTGGATCTCGAGTTCCGAGCCGATCTTGTCGTTGAGGTTCTGCCATGCCGTGTTCTTGGGTGGTTGCGCGGTGACCGGTGAAAAGGTCTGGGTCAAGATGGTGATCGGCTTGCCGTCCCCGGCCTTCCCGGACACGGACTGGACGGGATCGCTCGGGTAGCTGAAGAAGGTGTCGGGGATATCGGCGTCGCCGACGATGTCGGCCTTAGGCCCGTTGGCGAGGGGCCGGTAGGTGGGGGCCGGCACGGCGTCGCCACCGCTGTTGCCACCGTTGTCGCTGGCGTTGCCGCCAGAAGACTTGCCACCGCAACCGGTAAGGATGCCGCTACCTAAGGCGGCAGTGGCCAGCGATGCCTGGACGAACTGGCGACGGGACAGAGGGCTCATGAGGTCTCCTTGGGTTGTGGGTTTGACCGGTGCCGACGAGTCAGCCCTTCACAGCACCGGTCAGCATGCCGGTGGTGAAATGTTTTTGCATGAAGGGGTAGACGCACAGGATCGGGAAGATGGCGATGATGAGCATCGCCATTTGGAGCGCGGGCTGGGGGGGCAGGGCACCGGCGGCGCTGAGTTCGGCCTGGGATAGTTGGGCGTTGTCGAGGACGTAGGTGCGCATGACGAGCGTGAGCGGCCACTTACTTTGATCGGACAGGTAGAGCAAGGCGCCGAAGAAGGCGTTCCAGTAGCCGACCGCGTAGAACAGGCCGATGACAGAGAGCACCGCCTTCGACAGCGGCAGCACCAGGCGGGTGAAGATGTGCCAATCCGAGGCGCCGTCGATGCGCGCGGACTCGAACAGCTCGTTCGGGATGTTCATGAAGAACGAGCGCAGCACGATCACGTTGAAGGCACTGATGAGCCCGGGCAGGATCAAAGACCAGTAGGAGTTGAGCAAACCTACCTGCTTGACCGTCAGGTAGAGCGGAATGAGACCCGGGGTGAAGAGCAGGCTGAAAAGCAGGATCATCAAGATGGTGCGGTGGCCGAAGCTTCCCGGGCGGGAGAGACCGAACGCCATCATCGAGCTCACGACGACACTGAGCAGCGTGCCAACCGTGGTGACGCCGATGCTGACGAACAGCGCGCGCGTCACCACGCCCCCGGACAGTACAGAGGCGTATGCGCCGACGTTGAAGCCGTCGGGCCAGAGCGTGAAGCCGCCGGCCTGGTCTAGGTGCTCGCCGGTGGACAGCGAGGTTGACACGATGCCAAGGAATGGCACCACCACGGCGGCGCAGCAAATCGCCAAGACCAGCCCGAAGAGCAGCCTTTCGGCTCCGCTGGGAGCCTCTTGTCCGTTCTCGAGCGTCGGTCGGCGCTTGTCCCGCCCCGATCGGGCGGTCGGTTTCGCCAGTGCGGAAATGTCCGTGCGGACCCGAGAGGTACTCACGCCTTGTACACCCCCTGTTCCCCGAACACGTGGGCCACCTTGTTTGCGCCCAGCACAAGTAGGGTGCCGATCACCCCCTTGACGAGACCCACCGCGGTGGCCTCACCCCAGGCGTTACCGACAACTCCTTCATTGAAGACGTAGGTGTCGATAACCTCGCTGGCGTCGATCCCGACGGCGCGCTGTTGCAAGATGATCTGCTCGAAGCCGACCGACAGCGAATCGCCGAGCCGGAGGATCAACAACAAGATGATGATGCCGCGCAAACCGGGCAGCGTCACGTGCCACATCTGCCGCCATCTCGACGCGCCGTCGACGGCAGTCGCCTCGTACTGCGAAGAGTCGATGCCCGAAAGGGCCGCGAGGAACAAGATCGTGGCCCATCCGGTGTCCTTCCACATGACCTGGCTGGTCAACAGCGCGATGAATAGATCGGGGTTGCCGATGATGTCCAGGGTCGTCGCCCCCTGCTGACGTAGGAAGGAGTTGATCAGGCCACCACCGCCCAGGATCTGCTGAAACACCGCGACCACGACCACCCAGCTCAAGAAGTGGGGCAGATACAGCACGCTCTGCACCACGCGCTTGATCCGTTGCGAAAGGACGCTGCTGAGCAGCAGCGCCAGCACGATGGGCGCGGGGAATACGAGCACGGTCTGTACCACCGTAAGGATCAAAGTGTTGCGCACGGCGTTTAGAAACGCCGAGTTGCCCTCTGTGATTACCTTGAAGTTTTCCCATCCGACCCAGTCGCTGGCGCCGATGCTGAGGTAGGGCTTGTAGTCCTTCCACGCGATGACGTTGCCGGCCAGGGCGGCGTAGTGAAAGACGATGAGAACGGCCAAACCCGGCAAGCACATCAACAGTAGGGTCTTGTCCCGCCGAAAGCGCTGTGTCCAACTTCTGCGCGGCCTGGAATCGCCAGACGAGGTCTTCGGTAGTACCTCTGAGCTGGACACCAGTACCCTCTCCACCGCCATGGACAAGCATCCGAGTGTGGGGATAACTCGAGTAAGCGACACTGTAGCTTTCCGCCTTAGCGGAGGCAATGGCTCGGGAAGCTCGAAAAGACGGCCCGCAAACACGCTCGATACCTCGACTACAAATCCCCGCCAACCGGTGAGGTGTTGGGCGGAGTACTCGACAAGCCTTGGGTGAACGACCCGATCCAGGGCTAATCAGTCGGGCGCGAGGCCTTCAGAAGGCGAGGACATTGGTAGCAGCCCGCCCAACGCGGTGCTCTGCGAACGTATCGTGCGCTCACTCCAACCCCTCTTTCGTGGGAGTTTGCGCCTACTCGGCGAGCAATCGCCTTGCCTGCTAGAGAGAAGTTGCCCTGCTAGAGAGAAACGGCCGCGAATGGTTTCGTGGTTGGCTTAGGGGAGCCGCCTTCGGGCTCGACGGTGATGGCCACCTGCTCGGCGTCGGCGATGTCATCGAACACCACCGAAACCGGTCCGTGACCCCCGAAGGTCACGCTAGGCGTGGCCACGACCTCGCCCTCCTTCGTCCGGATCGTCCACATCTGGAACTCCTTGCCCTGCTTGACCGCTGGCATCGATTCGGCCACGAACATGGCCCGGTTCTGTTCCTTGCTGACCGCGTAGTTCGCGGCGGAACCGTTGCCCAGGGTGACATGCTTGACGTCGAGATCCGGCGCGGCCCAGAGCGAGGTCTGGCTGATGGCCACCTCCGCCTGCCTGTCCGAACTCACGCGGAGGGTCTGAGCGTATCCGGCCGCGCCCACCGCCAACACGAGCGAGGCGGCGATCCCGACCGCAAGCGCACGGACGGTCCGGCGGCTGCGCCGCAGCGCCAGCTCGTCGGGCACCTGCCGCGCCGGTTGGCTTCTTGTGTCGGGTCGATCTTCGGTCCGTTCGTCGGCGTCGCGAGCGGTCGTACGGCTCACGTTCGGCACGGGGGCCAACCAGGTTGGTCGCTCCTGCCGCGCGGCCGCCAGGACCGAGGCGCGCAGCTCCGGCGGCGGCGCTACCGCCGTCAGCTCGCTGAGTTGGGCTAGGGATTCACTCATGTCGGTCACCTCGCGCCGGCAGCTGTCGCAACCGGCCAGGTGCGCCTCGAAGTCTTTCGACTCCTGCTCCTCCAGCGCTTCGACTACGTACAATCCCACGAATTCATGCTCGTTCACGATTCCACCCCCAGTGCATCGCGTAGACCGATCAGGCCGTCTCTAATCCTAGTTTTCACCGTCCCCAACGGAAGCTTGAGCAACGTCGAGACTTCACGCTGTGAATAGCCGCCGAAGTAGGCTAGCGCAAGAGCTTCGCGCTGCACCTTGCTCAAGGACTTGAGGCCTTGACGCACTCTGTGAGATTCAAAACGAACCTCGACGCCTTCGGCCACCACGTCCACGTCGCGCACGGCGGTGGCGTTGTGCCACTGTTCATCGCGCTGGTTAGAACTGACTACTGATCGTACCCGGTCGACGGCTCTGCGGCGTGCGATAACGCACATCCAGGCGAGGACCGAGCCTTTGGTTTCATCGAAGCGGGAGCTCTGCTTCCACACCTCGATGTAGGTTTCTTGAGTGACCTCAGCTGCTAAATCGGGGGAGCGGACGACGCGCAGGATCAGACCATAGATCCTGCTCGACGTGAGGTCGTACAGTTCGGCAAACGCCTCGTCGTGACCTCGGGTGGCTTGTCCCACCAATTCGGCTAACCGCTGGGGTTCGCCCTGGGCGGCGACGATGGGGTCGGACTCCCGTTGCCGGGTGTCCTCCCCCTCGCCTCCTTGCCTCATGAGGATCACTGTCTCATCTTCACGGTCCCGAGGTCACGCTGGCGTTGCTAACTATTCGGTTACTTCGTCCCCGCCGTTGGCGAGGGGGTCGTGAATCAGCTCTTGGGCAGGAGCACGCCGTCGATGATGTAGACGGTGGCGTTGGCGGTCTGCACGTTGCCGCAGACGACCTTGGCGTCACCGTTGACGGTGAAGTCCTCACCCGAGCCCTCGACGGTGATCTTCTGATCCTTGTTCAAGGTGTCGTGCTCGCCCGCAAGGTTCTCGGGAGTCAGCCTCTCGCCCACAACGTGCATGGTCAGCACCTTGGTGAGCAGGCCGGAGGGGTCGGCCAAGGCCTTCTTCAGGGTCTTCTGGTCCATGGCCTCGAACGCGGAGTTGGCCGGCGCGAAGACGGTGATGTCCTCGGCGTTGTTCAGCGTGTCCACGAGCTTGGCGGCCTTGACGGCGGTCACCAACGTGCTCAGTGCGGGGTTATTGCTGGCCGCGGTGGCGACCGGATCCTGGCTCATGCCGTCGAAGGAGCCCTTGCCGGACTCGGGGACGGCGGAGCAGCCCTCGCCGAAGGTCATCGACGCGGCACCACTAGCGCCAGCCGACGGCGAAGCCGGGGCGGAGCTGGCAGCCGAGCTGGCGGGAGCCGAGCTGGCCGGAGCGCTGGACTCGGCCGGGGCGCTCGTCTCGGCGGAATCGGTGCTGGAGCAAGCCGCGAGGCTCAGGGGCAGCAAGACTGCCGCCGCGATTGCCGGCAGGGCCTTCGAGCGCTTCATCGTGATGTTCATGGTAATCCTCCTGGTTGATCCGAGGCTGTTCCCCGGTGCGGTGGCCCGTCCGGGCTACCTCTCACAGTTGATTCGGAGCGAGCGTGCGGTTGGATTGGAAACTGGACGAAAAGTTTGTACTTCCTTTCCGGCGAGGGGCCGCCAACGTCATCGACCCACCAACGCGAGAGGCGTTGATGGGTCGGAAAACCGGGTGGCGAAGGTGACTACTTCGAGTCGAACCGGATCAGATGCCAACCGGTGGCCCCGGAGGGGAACACGGGCTGGCGCTTCTCGGGCTGAGTATTGCCGTCCAGATCGGTGGCTCGCACCTCGGCCGTGTGCCCGCCGGCGGGGCCGTCGTATTTATAGCTCCACTGCCGCCACAGGTCGATGCCAGCGCTGGCCGCCAGCTTGGTTTCTTCCCACTCGCCCCCGTCGATGCGGATCTCGACCTTCTCGATGCCGCGGGTCTGCGCCCACGCCACCCCAGCGATGACGGGTTTGTCCTTGTCGAGCGTACCCAGCGATTTCGGCATGTCGATCCGCGACTGGGTGCGAATCGGGGCATCGGTCGCCCAATCCCGCTCGGTCCAGTAGGCCTTCTTCTTGTCGTAGGTGGTGAACTCGATGCGGTTCAGCCACTTGGTGGCCGAGACGAACCCGAACAGCCCGGGTACCAGCATCCGCGCCGGATACCCGTTCTTGTTGGGCAAGATCTCGCCGTTCATGCCCACGACGATCATGGCGTCACGACCGTCGGAGACGGCCTGGAACGGTGTCGAGCAGGTGTAGCCGGAGTCCATCGAGTAGGAGAAAAGCTGATCTACCCCGGGCTTGACACCGAGCTTGGGCAGCAGATCCGAGAACGGGACGCCCATCCACCGGGCGGTGCCGACGTAGGATCCGCCGACCTCGTTGGAGACACAGGTCATGGTGATGTCGCGTTCGATCATCGGCATCTTCATCAGCTCGTCGTAGCTGAGCGTCATGGGATTCTCGACCTCGCCGTCCAGGGTGAGGGTCCAGTCTTCGGCCGCGAACGTCGGCGTCGTCAACGCGATGTCGACGCGGTAGAAGTCTTCGATGCTGGTGGTGAACGGCGTGATGCCGGGCACTTGCGCGCCCTTGGGAATCGGCGTGGCCGGTGATGCCGGGGTGGGCAATCCGACCCGTCGGGCCGCCGCCGCGCTGGCCCGCTTGACCCCGGTGACGACCACCGCGCCGCCCATGGAGAGGGCGGCGACGGCCGCACCCGCTGCCGTGCCGAACATCAGGTTGCGGCGGCTTACGCCACCTCCTGCTGTCCCCGAATTTGCACGTGCGGGTGTCGGCTCGTCGTCCCCAGGGGCCCCGTGACCGAAGCGGTGGTTCGCCGGTTTGGTTCCGTTCCCCCGATACAACCACACGAGCCCGAGGAGAGTCGCAACACCGATGATGGATGCTGCCAGCGACGGCAGCACCGCGCTTGTTCCCAAGCCGGGTCGTAAAAGTGCCACGACGGCACCGATTAAGCCAAGGGTCGCCACCCCCACGCTGGCGACCCTTGGACGATTCCAGGCAACGAGGCCGAGGAGTCCGCCCACGATCAGCACGACCGCGGTGACCGCCGCAATGAGGACGGGCTTGTCGGCCGTCCCCAGATAACGGACGGCGAGTTCCTTGGCCGGCGTAGGCGCCGCGTCAACCAGCTGCGACCCCACCACTACCACCGGTGAGGCGGAAGGGTTGAACAGCGCAGCGACCAGGTGCCCGATCGCCAGCGCCACCGCAGCGGAGACGAATCCCGCCAGGAAGCGGAGGAGGCGAGCGGGTTCCACTCGATCACTACGTGTTGTTGCCATACCTGCTATTCGGAGCCGATCCCGAAGCGGATTGGTCTTGCCCGCGACGGGCCACCCCGGGCCCGTGGCCCAAGACCGCGGTGACAGCTTCGCCCACCGGCCGAGGCCGCGACGTCGAGCCGCCGAATCCGGAGTTAGGCTGACCGAATGAGCCATACCGCCGAGGGCCCCGCGGCAAGACGACCCAACATCGTGCTCATCCTCACCGACGATCACGCGTCCCACGCCGTCGGCGCGTACGGCTCGGTGGTCAATGCCACCCCGCGTATCGACGAGATCGCCGAGGCGGGGGTGAGGGTGGACAACTGCTTTTGTACCAACGCCTTGTGCACCCCGAGTCGCGCTTCGATCCTGACCGGCACGTACGGCCACGTCAACGGGGTAACGACGCTGTCCACCCCAATCGAGGCCGGTCAGCCGACCTTCGTGTCCGCTCTCAAGGAGGCCGGCTACCGCACCGGCATCGTAGGCAAGTGGCACCTGGGTGAAGGCCCTGAGCACAACCCGCAGGGCTTCGACTACTGGGCCGTCCTGCGCGATCAGGGGGAGTACTTCGACCCGCAGATCTTGACCGAGACCGGAGTGGAGGTCGTCAACGGGTACGCCACCGACATCATCACCGACCTGGGCCTGAACTGGGTGGATTCCCTCGAGGGAGACGAGCCCTGGTGCCTGCTGATCCACCACAAGGCGCCCCATCGCTCCTGGGAGCCCGACGAGGCCCACGCCGGAATGTATGCAGATGCCCCCATCCCGGTGCCGGACACCTTCGACGACGACTACACCACCCGCTCCATGGCGGCAACGCACGCGACGATGCGGATCGCGGATTACCTCACCATGGAAGACCTGAAGATGGCGCCACCCGCCGACTTGGCCCCGAAGGAACTCGCAATCTGGAAATACCGGCGCTACATGGAGGACTACCTGGCCTGCGTGGCCTCGGTCGATGACAACGTCGGACGCGTCATCGATTGGCTGAGAGCCCGAGGAGACTTCGACGACACCGTGCTGATGTACACCTCGGATCAGGGGTTCTTCCTGGGCGACCACGGATGGTTCGACAAGCGCTTCATGTACGAGGAGTCGATTCGGATGCCGCTGGTCGTCAGCTACCCCCGGGCGATTGCCCCTCGCGCACCGTTGAGGCAGCTGGTGACCAACGTCGACTTTGCGCAAACCGTTCTGGCGGCTGCCGGGGTGGCCCCACACGAACGCATGCAAGGCGTCAGCTTCTTCGAGCAGTTGAAAGGCTCCTCAAAGGACACGCGCGATGCGGTGTACTACCGCTACTACGAGAACGACGATGCCCACCACCACGTGCTAGCCCACTACGGTATTCGAACCGAGCGCTACAAGTTGATCTACTTCTACAACGACGGTCTGGGGCTGCCCGGTACGTCGTCCCACGTGTACCCACCCGTTTGGGAAATGTATGACCTGGCGAAGGATCCGAGCGAACTCCGCAACGTCGCGCACGACCCCGCCTACGCCGACGTGCGCCAGCGACTGACTCGACGGTTATGGCGGCTGCAGGCCGAGCTCGGCGACACCCCGCACCCGTCCCAGCCCGTCCCCGGGTAGCTTCGTCACGTCATCCGCCGCGGCTTGGGATGCGAGAGAGGTCGGGGCGCTGGACGCTACAGCGGACTCCCACCGAGGCCCGCCGTGACCCGCGCGGCAGCTTCGCGGCAGGCGACATCGAGGTCGTGTAACTGCTGCGGCCCCACCCGGAAGCGGGGGGCCGACACCAAGACGGCGGCAACCGCGGCGCCTCGATGGTCACGCACGATCGCGCACACCCCTGCCTCACCCGGTTCGGTGTCCCCGTCGTTGACCGCGACCTCACGGGCATGGACCTGCGCCAGATCCTCGAGCAGAGCGCTCAGCGAGCAGTGTCCCTGCAAGACCACGGTGCCGGACTCGACCAACTCCTGGACCTGCCCGGGGGGCAACTCGCTCAGGAAGACCCGGACCGACGAGCTCGCCGTCGTGCGGTAGGTGGTCCCGATGGCGGTGGTGTGCTTGATCGGCTGGTCGCTGGGCACCTGCTCGACGCACACCACCTCGTCGCGGGCCCACACCATCAAGGAACAGGACTCCCGTGTGCGGGCGGCCAGATCGACCAGGACGGGATACGCCGCCCGCCGCACGTCCAGGTTGGCGAGCAAGGTGCCCGCGACTGAGAGCAGTCCCAGTCCCAGACCGTACTTACGAGTCATGGGGTCGCGCTCGACCAGACCCTCCGACTCGAGGGTCACCATCAGCCGTGAGATCGAGCTCTTGTGCAGCCCTGTCCGAGAGGCGATATCGACGACCCCCAGCGCGGGCTCGTCCGGGCCGAAGCACCGCAGGACCGCCATTGCGGTGCCTATCACCGACCCGGCTCGAGCGTCGGTATCCTTCGTCTCCATATCTGGTTCTGGCATGTTGTCAGTATGACGGGGTAGCCGAACTCCCCCTCCGCGTCAGGCGCCGGTGCGCAGCGAGGCGATGTTTCTCGCTCCGCGTTGCAACCGGGTGACGACGTTGGGGACGAACAGCATCGCGACTATCGCCAGGATCGCCGCGCCCATCAGATAGAACGCGGGGGCCAGTGATGAGCCGGTGCTCTTGATCAGGAAGGTCGCCACGAACGGCGCGGTGCCGCCGAAGACAGCGTTCGAGATGTTGAAGACGAAGGCGAAACCCGTGAACCGCACCTCCACCGGGAAGATCTCGGTCAGGAACGCGGGAAGCGTTCCGTCGTTGATCGTCAAGAGGATGCCGAGGTTGACGGCGACGAAGAACGGGATGAAGGAGAGCTGCGAATCGAGGGCGGAAAAGAGCGGGACCACCATCAGCACGAAGAGGAGACCGGCGGCGATCAGTACCGTCTTGCGGCCGATCTTGTCCGAGACCTGAGCCATGAAGAAGATCGAGGCGACGTAGACGATGAGGGTGACGACGTTGATGGCGAAGGCGCGTCCACTCGTCATTTTCAGCGTCTCGGTGAGGTAGGTCGGCAGGTAGGACAGCAAGAGGTAGAACCCGACCGCGTTCAACGCGGTGACGCAGATACCGACGACGACGGCCTTGCGGTGGTGGGTGATCAGGGTGCGCAGAGGATGGACAGCCTGGACCTCGAGTTGTTCCTCGGCCTCCAAGAACTCGGGTGAGTCCTCCAGCTTGATGCGGATGTACATGCCGATCAAGCCGAGGGGAGCCGCGAGCAGGAACGGGATCCGCCAGCCCCAAGACGCCATTTGCTCCGGGCTGAGAGTTGTCGTAAGGACGGCGACGAACAACGACGCGAACAAGAGACCGACCGCGGTCGAGGCGGGCACCATGGAGACGAAGATGCCGCGACGCTTCGACGGGGCGTACTCGGCGATGAAGCAGGCCGCCCCGGCGTATTCGCCCGAGGCCGAGAAGCTCTGCACGAGCCGGGCCACGAGCAACAGGATCGGGGCGAGGACCCCGATCGTGCCGTAACCAGGCAGCAGGGCCATGGCAAAGGTGGCCCCGGTCATGATGATGATCGACAGCGATAGGACCTTCTTACGTCCGATCCGGTCTCCCAGCGGGCCCCAGAACAGCGCGCCGAGGGGGCGGATCAGGAATCCGAGGGCGAACACCGCGAAGGCCTGCAGCAGGCGGATCGTCGGATCCTCGGAGGCGAAGAACACGTCGGCGATGATGACCGCCAGGAATCCGTAGGAGCCGTAGTCGAACCACTCGACGAAGTTGCCGACGAAACAGGCGCCCAGCACCCGCTTCATCGTCTTCGGCGTTACTTGCGCCTTACGTTCGTCGATGAGGCGTTCTAGGCGCGCCTCCTCCTCAGCTTCCTCGGCTTCAGAAACTTCGCTCGAGTTATCGACCATGACCCACTCCTATGTGGAAAGAACGAGGCGCCAAACCATCCCGCAATAGGTGCGAGTAATGCAACCACGTTGTTGTATGCGCAACGTTAAGGGGGATGGAACTCCCGCGTCAAGGGTTTTCCGATACCTAATACTGAACCAACGACAACTCGGGACTCTGAAGGGGGTGCGGCCACCGATCGACGCGCAAAAAAACCGGTTGTGGGGTTGAGCTGTTACTCAACCCCCCAACCGGTTTACGACTTCCTTCAGGCGACCTAACCCAGCGGGTCTTGGCCGGCAAATCTGACCCAAACGATTCGGACTAGATGATGTTGTGCTCAGGCCCGTAAGGGAACTTCGTGATGTTCTCCACGCCGTCTTCCCCGATGACCAAGATGTCGTGCTCGCGGTAACCGCCCGCGCCGGGCTCGCCCTCGGGAACGGTGATCATCGGCTCCATCGAGACGACCATGCCGGGCTCGAGGACGGTGTCGATGTCCTCGCGGAGCTCGAGGCCCGCTTCCCGGCCGTAGTAGTGCGACAGCACCCCGAAGGAGTGTCCGTAGCCGAAGGTGCGGTTGGGCAACAGGCCGTGACCGACGAAGATCTTATTGAGATCGGCGGCGATGTCCTTGCACACGGCGCCGGGCTTGATCAGTTCGATGCCCGCCTCGTGCACCTCCACGTTGGCCTTCCAAAGCTCCAGCGAGCGCTTGTCGGGCTCGCCGAGGAACAGGGTGCGCTCCAGGGCGGTGTAGTAGCCGGTGGGCATCGGGAAGCAGTTGAGCGAGAGGATGTCACCCTGCTGCAGCTTGCGGGTCGTCGCCCAGTTGTGGGCGCCGTCGGTGTTGATCCCGGACTGGAACCAGACCCAGGTGTCGCGGATCTCCCGGTTGGGGAACGTGCGGGCGATCTCGTGAATCATCGCCTCGGTGCCGGCCAGGGCCACCTCGTACTCCATCACGCCCTCGCGGATGGCCGCCTTGATCGCCTCTCCGCCCAGGTCGCCGATGCGAGCGCTGTGCTTGATGACCTCGATCTCCTCCGCGGACTTCAGCATGCGCTGGCGCATGGCGTCCTGCGATACGTCGACGAGCTCGGCGCCTAGGGCGTCCTGCAGCGTCGCTCGCTGCATGACCGGCAGCGTGTCGTCCTCCACGCCCACCCGGCGGGCGGTGACGCCACGCTCGCGCAGCGCCTCGGTGATGGCGAAGTAGTAGTTGTCGCGGCGCCAATCGGTGTAGACGACGTTCTCGCCGTACGAGGTACGCCACGGCATCCCCGCGTCGATGTTGGCCGTCACCGTGACCGTGTCGTCAGCGGTGACCACCATGGCGTAGGAGCGCCCAAAGTAGGTGAACAGGAAGTCCGAGTAGTACTTGATGCACTGGTAACTGGTGAGGACCACCGCGTCGAGGTCCTGCTCTTGCATGATGCGGCGCAAACCCGCGAGGCGGCGCTCGAACTCGGCGTCGGAGAAGGTCAACGGCTGTTTCGTGCCGTTGTGCATGACCTTGAGACGCTCGAGTTCGCTGATGGAGGTGACAACTTTGTCAGACATGGGGGCCCTTTCACGAGGAATGTTGTGCTATACGCAACCTAGTTGCAAGATTCGCACTGATAGACCGAGGTGTCAAGGGATAAGACGCGCCTAAACCGCTAAGCTCGCAGTCCCCTTCAGTCGGCCTGTGGGGCATCTCGATCACGTTGGCGAGCCCGCCGCGCCGCTCGGGCTGAACCAAAACCCGACCAATCGGCATTTGCGGGACGGCCCCAGACCACCAGCACCCTGAGCAGATCGTCACCTGTGTTGACGAGGTCATGGTTCGCGCCCGCCACTGCCAGCACGCTGTCGCCGCTGGCGAGATCGTAGGTCTCGGCGTCAACCCGCATCCGGCCCGTGCCAGCCACCACGAGATACAACTCGTCCAACGGCTGTTCGCCGGGGTCGTGGGCGTGCATGCCCTCGCTCGCACCAGGCGGGAGTTCCCAGGTCTGGACGGCGACCGGCAGCCGCGATTCGTCGAGAAAGTGCCACTGCATGCGCATCGACCCGACGCCGCCGTGCAGGGCGTGCTCGAAGGAGTGCTGGCCCGCGCGCTCGATCATGAAGTCCTCTTTTCGTTGTCGGCGGTTCGTGGCTGGGGTGCAGACGTCAACAGCGGGTCGCTCTCAGAGCACCCGGCGCACAGACTGCTCGAAGTGCAGGGTGTGATCGAGACCGAGCGCGGCGGCCCGATCCGCATCACCGTCAGCGATAGCGCGCAACAAGTCGACGTGTTCGTGGACGTGCCCGCCGATCTCCGGCAGGCGGTCGAGCACGAGGCACCAGATGCGGGTGGCCAGGTTGTCGAGGCGCACGAGGGTCTCCTCGAGATGCGGGTTACCGGTTGAGGCGTAGATCATGCGGTGTACGTCGATGTCGTGCCGCATGAGCACCGGGTTGGCGACCCCGATCAGGTCCAGCGCCGAAAGCTCGTCGGCCTTGGCCGCCAGCAGCGCTCGTCGCTCGGGTCGGGCTCCCTCCGCGGCCCGGCGGGCAGCCAAGGGCTCGAGCACCATCCGCACCTCCGACACTCCTGCCAGGTCGGTGAGGTCTACTTGCGTTGCGAAGGTGCCGCGGCGAGGGTAGGAGACGACGAGGTGGTCGACCTCGAGCTTCTTCAGGCTCTCCCGCACCGGCGTGCGCCCGAACCCCAACTCCAGGCCCAGGGCGTGTTCGTTGATCGGCTCACCGGGCGCGATCTTCAGGGTGATGAGCCGGTCCCGAATGATGTGGTACGCCTGCTCGGCCATGGAGGGCAAGAGCTCGTTCGCCAACCTGCGGGTGGGCGGGAGCTGCGTCTGCGTCATAGCCCTATCCTCCTCTGATCGATACACCGTCGGTGCGGAAACGGTTTCTGCTTGACCCAAGAGGTCTTGACACCGCTTACGACGAGACATATCTTAGCGCCCAGGTTGATATATTAATAGTCGACCAGCCACTACAAGTGACCAGCCACACAGGGTGACCACCCAACACAAGGAGTGAGAGATGACGACGCAGACAGCCTCCGCCCCGGCCTTCCAGAGCACGGGTACCAGCACGCCAGCGCACGATCCGAGCCTGGATGAGAACCTCACCACCCTCGATCCCGAGGTGGCCGAGGCCCTCAGCCTGGAGTTGGGCCGTCAACAGGGCACCCTGGAGATGATCGCCTCGGAGAACTTCGCCCCGGTGGCCGTCATGCAGGCGCAGGGCTCGGTGCTGACCAACAAATACGCCGAGGGCTACCCCGGCCGGCGCTACTACGGCGGTTGCGAGCACATCGACGTCGTCGAGACCCTCGCCATCGACCGCCTCAAGTCGCTGTTCGGCGCCGAATTCGCCAACGTGCAGCCGCACTCCGGCGCGCAGGCCAACGCGGCTGTCATGCACGCCCTGATCCGCCCCGGCGACACGATCCTCGGTCTCGAACTGGCGCACGGCGGGCACCTGACCCACGGCATGAAGATCAACTTCTCGGGCCGGCTCTACCAGGTCGCTGCCTACGGTGTGCGCGAAGACACCCACCTGATCGACATGGCCGAGGTCGAGCGGCTGGCCCACGAGCATCAGCCGAAGATGATCATCGCCGGCTGGTCCGCCTACCCCCGCCAGCTCGACTTCGCCGAGTTCCGCCGTATCGCCGACGACGTGGGCGCCTACCTCTTCGTCGACATGGCCCACTTCGCCGGCCTCGTGGCGGCGGGACTGCACCCCTCCCCGGTGCCGCACGCCCACGTCGTCAGCAGCACCACGCACAAGACCCTCGGCGGCCCGCGCGGCGGCATCATCTTGACCAACGACGCGGCCATCGCCAAGAAGATCAACTCCGCCGTGTTCCCCGGCCAGCAGGGCGGCCCGCTCGAGCACGTCATCGCCGGCAAGGCGGTGGCCTTCAAGCTCGCCGCGACGGAGGCCTTCGCCAAGCGCCAGGCCCGCACTCTCGAGGGCGCCGCTATCCTCGCCGAGCGGCTCCGGCAACGTGATGTCGCCGACCGTGGCATCAGCGTCCTCACCGGCGGCACCGACGTGCACCTCGTGCTCGTCGATCTGCGCCACTCCGAGCTCGACGGCCAGCAGGGCGAAGATCTCCTCCACTCCATCGGCATCACCGTCAACCGCAACGCCGTGCCGTTCGACCCTCGCCCCCCAATGGTCAGTTCGGGGCTGCGCATCGGCACCCCGGCCCTCGCCACCCGCGGTCTCGACGCCGACGCCTTCACCGAGGTCGCCGACATCATCGCCACCGCGCTGGCGGCCCCAACGGGTGAGGCCGATGTACCTACCCTTCGGGCGCGGGTCGAGGCCGTGTGCGACCATTTCCCCCTCTACCCCGGAATCGATGGAGGACTGGCATGAACCAGCGGGAACTGCCGCAGCACCCCGAATTTCTTTGGGCAAATCCCGACCCGAAGAAGAGCTACGACGTCGTCATCGTCGGGGGCGGCGGGCACGGCCTGGCCACGGCCTACAACCTGGCCAAGAACCACCGCATCACCAACGTCGCCGTGATCGACAAGGGCTGGCTGGCCGGCGGCAACATGGCCCGCAACACCGCGATCATCCGCTCGAACTACCTGTGGGACGAGTCGGCGGCCATGTACGAGACCTCGCTGAAGCTCTGGGAGAGCATGGAGGCCGATCTCGGCTACGACGTGTTCTTCAGCCAGCGCGGTGTGCTCAACCTCGCGCACACGATGCAGGACGAGCGCGATTCGGTGCGCCGGGTCGAGGCCAACCGCCTCAACGGCGTCGACGCCGAGTGGGTCACCCCGCAGCAGGTCAAGGAGCTGTGCCCGATCATCAACATCAACGACAACATCCGCTACCCGATCACGGGCGGCACCTACCAGCCCCGTGCCGGCATCGCCAAGCACGACTGGGTGGCGTGGGCCTACGCCCGCCGCGCCAACGAGCTCGGCGTGGATCTCATCCAGAACTGCGAGGTCACCGGGTTCGTCAAGGATGGCGACCGCGTCGTCGGGGTCGAGACCAACCGGGGCCGCATCGACGCCGGCAAGGTGGCGCTGTGCGCCGCGGGCTACACCTCGGTGCTGGCCGACCTGGCCGGCTTCCGGGTGCCGATCCAAAGCCACCCGCTGCAGGCGTTGGTCTCGGAGCTGCACGACATCGTGCATCCGACCGTCGTGATGAGCAACCACGTGCACGTCTACGTCTCCCAAGCCCACAAGGGCGAGCTCGTGATGGGCGCCGGGGTGGACGCCTACAACGGTTACGGTCAGCGCGGTTCGTTCCACGTCATCGAGCACCAGATGGCCGCGGCCGTCGAGCTGTTCCCGATCTTCGCCCGCGCGCACCTGCTGCGCACGTGGGGTGGGGTCGTCGACGTCACGCTCGACGCGTCGCCGGTCATGGGCCTGACGCCCGTGGACCAGATGTACGTCAACTGCGGTTGGGGCACCGGTGGCTTCAAGTCGGTGCCTGCCGCCGGTCTGGCCTACGCCCACACCATCGCCCACGACGAGCCGCACCCGCTCAACCGGGGTTACGGCCTCGAGCGCTTCGTCACCGGCGCGCTCATCGACGAGCACGGCGCCGCCGCCGTGGCCCACTAACGCGACCAGCGGTAAGGAGTCTTATCCCATGATGGTCATTCCCTGCCCGTTCTGCGGGCCGCGCAACGAGACCGAGTACGCCTACGGCGGCGAGGCCCACGTGGCCTACCCCGAGAACCCGGAAGCCCTCACCGACGAGGAGTGGGCGCAGTTCCTGTTCTACCGCCACAACCCCCGCGGCGCTTTCGCCGAGCGCTGGCAGCACTCGGCCGGCTGCCGCAAGTGGTTCAACGCCGTCCGCAACACCCACACCTACGAGATCACCCACGTGTATCGCCTGGATCAGGCTCGCCCCGACGGGCTGCCGCAGGCCCCTCTAGCCAGCAAGGAGGTATGAGCATGGCCCAGCACGAGACGAGCACCCCCGAGAGCAGCGCTCAGGAGACGAGCACCCCCAACCGCCTCAAGACCGGGGGCTGCCTCGACCGCGGCAGACCCCTCTCGTTCACGATCGACGGCACCGCCCTGACCGGGTACGCCGGCGACACCCTCGCCTCCGCGCTGGTGGCCAACGGCCGCCTGCGGGTGGGTGACTCCATCTACCGACGCCGCCCGCGCGGCGTGTTGAGCGCCGGAGTCGAGGAGCCCAACGCCTTCGTC
>JBBSOW010000006.1:0-62835 GCA_038259365.1 Propionibacteriales bacterium | reverse complement strand
TGGGTTGTAGACATGCGTCCATAGTACCCCGTACCGGTTGTACCTGCTACTCTGGGTACACAATACAATCGGCACAGGTTACTCGCCGGTATCTCGCTCGAATCCGCAGGAGGCTGCTCATGTCCGCACAATCCAAGGCCCGCCAGCAGACGAAGTCCGCCGTCGTCGTCGGTGGGAACAGGATCCCGTTCGGCAAGGCCGGCGGCGCCTACGCCGAGGCCTCGAATCAGGCGATGCTGACCGCCGCCGTGGACGGGCTCGTCGCCCGGTTCGGGCTCGCCGGAGAGCGCGTCGGAGAGGTGGCCGCCGGAGCGGTGCTCAAGCACGCCCGCGATTTCAACCTCACGCGCGAGGCCGTCCTCGGCTCGGCCCTGGATCCGACGACGCCGGCCAACGACGTCCAGCAGGCTTGCGGCACCGGCGTCGAGGCCCTCATCCAGGTGGCGAACAAGATCAACGCCGGCCAGATCCATTGCGGCATCGCTGGCGGCGTGGACAGCTCCAGCGACGCCCCCATCGCCGTCAGCGAGGGGCTGCGCAAGGCCCTGTTGCGGGCCAGCCGCGCCAAGACCACCACCGAGAAGCTCAAGGCGTTCTCCACCCTGCGCCCGGCCGATCTGGCGCCGAACCCGCCGAACGTGAACGAGCCACGCACCGGCCTGTCGATGGGTGAGCATCAAGCCATCACGACCAACAAGTGGAGCATCACCCGGGAGGCCCAGGACGAGCTGGCCGCGGCCAGCCACCACAACCTCGCCGCCGCCTGGGATGCCGGCTTCTTCGACGACCTGGTCACCCCCTTCCTCGGGCGGAACCGCGATCAGGGCCTGCGCGCCGACACCTCGGTGGAGAAGCTGGCCAAGCTGAAGCCGGTCTTCGGCAAGGGATTGGGTGGCGAGGCCACGATGACGGCCGGCAACTCGACCCCGCTCTCCGACGGCGCCGCCACGGTGCTGCTGGCCGACGAGGAGTGGGCCACCGAGCGCAACCTGCCCCGGCTCGCCCGCTTCGTCGACGCCGAGGTGGCCGCGGTCGATTTCGTCTCCGGCGACGAGGGCCTGCTGATGGCCCCGGTCTACGCCGTCCCGCGACTGCTGGAGCGTCAAGGCATGACCCTGCAGGACTTCGACTACTACGAGATCCACGAGGCCTTCGCCGCCACCGTGCTCTCCGCGCTCTCGGCGTGGGAATCCGCCGCCTTCTGCGCCAACCGGCTCGGCCTGTCCTCCCCGCTCGGGGAGATCGACCGTTCCAAGCTCAACGTGCACGGCTCCTCGCTCGCCGCGGGGCACCCGTTCGCCGCCACCGGCGGACGCATCGTTGCCACCTTGGCCAAGACGCTGTCCCGCCACGGTTCCGGCTCGCGTGGCCTGGTCTCGGTGTGCGCGGCCGGTGGCCTCGGCGTCGTCGCCATCCTGGAAGGAATCTGATGTTCTCGCTACCCGATGACCTGATCGGCAACCTGCTCAAGAACCCCGTGGCCGGGAAGCTGGGCGTACCGCAGGCCAGCACCCTGCGGCGCGGTGCCGCGCTGCCCACTGGCGAGATCGCGCTCGGCTCGACCGGTGGTGAGCTGGCCGCGCAGACCCTCGAGCTGCTCGGGCTGAACCCCATCGTGGCGTTGCGCGACACGGCCGAGAACCGAACTCGGGCGAACGGCAACGGAGAAGAAGGAAATCGGCAGCCGCCGAGCTACCCGGGCAACGTCGGTGCGCTCGTCCTCGACGCCACGACGGTAGCCGGCGTCGACGACCTCGAACAGGTGCGCCAGCTCATCCGGCCCGTGCTGCGCAAGCTCGCCAAGAGCGGACGCCTCATCGTGCTCGGGGTCGATCCCCCCCGCCTCGACCACGTCGAGGCCGCCGCCGCGCAGCAGGGGCTCGAAGGCATCGTCCGCAGCGTGGCCAAGGAGTTGCGCTTCGGGGCGACGGCCAACCTGATCCGCGTGGCCGATAGCAGCGCCGCCGACGTCGCCTCGACGCTGGCGTTCCTGCTCTCGGGTCGTTCGGCCTACGTCGACGGCCAGCCGATCGTGGTGGGCAGCTGCGAATCCGTGCCCGCGCAGGTGACCACGCCGTTCGCCGCCGACGGCAACATCGTCGTGGTCACCGGAGCCGCCCGCGGCATCGGGGCGGCCATCGCGAAGGCCTTCGCCGGGCACGGGGCGCGCGTCATCGCCCTCGACGTCCCCGCGGCGGGGGAGGCGTTGGTCGAGGTCGCCAACGAGTGCGGTGCGCAGGCGCTTCAACTCGACATCACCGGCGAGCGCGCCGGGGAACGGATCGCCGAGTTCGTGGCCCAGCGCTACGGGGCCGAGGCCAAGCTCTACGCCATCGTGCACAACGCCGGCATCACCCGCGACAAGCTCCTGGCCAACACCGACGAGGAACGCTGGGCGAGCGTGCTCGAGGTCAACCTCAAGTCCCAGCTGGCCATCAACGCCGTGCTGCTCGACGAGAACACCGAGGGCGGCCTGGCCGACGGGGGCCGGATCGTCTCGGTGGCCTCCACCAGCGGCATCGCGGGCAACCGCGGGCAGGCGAACTACGCCGCCAGCAAGGCCGGCGTCGTCGGGCTCGTGCGCTCGCTGGCGCCTCGGCTGGCCGAACGCCGGATCACCGTGAACGCCGTCGCCCCGGGCTTCATCGAGACCGAGATGACGAGCAAGATCCCGCTGGCCACCAGGGAGATCGGCAGGCGCATCAACAGCCTGAACCAGGGCGGGCTGCCCGTCGATGTCGCCGAGACCATCGCGTTCTTCGCCGAGCCGGCGAGCGCCGCGATCACCGGCCAGGTGCTGCGCGTCTGCGGCCAAAGCGAGCTGGGGGCCTAGCCGTGGGCGAACCCGCGAAGGTGACCGTCCTGGGCGCGATGCCCAGGCTCGGCCCGAAGCTGGCCGGGGCGGTGGTGCGGGGCCTGTTCTACCGTCCGTCGGGGCCCGCGCCCGTGCCGAACGTGCGAGCCGTGGAGGTGCGAGATGTCGAGCAAGACCTGTCGCGGCTGGCCGGCTACCAACGGCTGTGCGGCTCCCGGCTGACCGACACCGTGCCGGCGAGTTGGCTGCACGTGCTGACCTTCCCGCTGCAGACCGCCGTCATGGCCTCCCCGGGGTTCGGCTACCCGCTGCTGGGGCTCGTGCACATCGCGAACGCGATGACGCTGCACCGGCCGGTGCTGAGCAGCGAAGGGCTGACGCTCTCGGCCGGCGTCGGCGAGACCCGGCCGCACCGCAGGGGCACCGTCGTCGATCTCGCCACGAGCGCCCGCGTCGACGGCGAAACCGTCTGGAGCGGGGTGAGCAGCTACCTCGCGAAGGGGGAGCGCTCCGAGACCTCGGATGACGCACCCAGCGCGGCAGGGCGGGTTAACCCGGGCGCGCTCACGACCTGGGCTCGGTGGCAGCTCGGCGCCGACCTGGGCAGGCGCTACGCCGCGGTCAGCGGCGACGCCAACCCCATTCACCTCAGCGCCGCCACCGCCAAGGCCTTCGGCTTTCCGCGCGCGATCGCGCACGGCATGTGGAGCCACGCCCGCGCGCTCGCGGCCTTCGAGGGGCGCCTGCCGCAGGGCTACCGCGTCGAGGTCGCGTTCAAAAAACCGATCTTGTTGCCGGCCACGGTCGCTCTGCGCGCCGATCAGCGCCCCGATCGATCGTTCGCCGTCACCTCGACGACCGGCGATCGGGTGCACCTGCTGGGCAAGATCACCGGTCTCGGCTGACCCCGGGAACTGAGCAGTCCGTGGTGGCCGGATTCACCCGGCGGCGCGGGAGCGGTGGCCATTTCGGGGCGTCTGGCGATCCGATGTCACAGCGATCGGGCACAGTAGTGTCCATGACCTCCGTGCGAGCCGCGGTCAACGCCTACGACGCGTTGCGCCCAGACCTCAACGCCGCCACCGAGGACTATCGTGCGTTGATCACCTCCTTGCTCGACGACGCGGGTATCAACTATCTGAGCGTGACCGGGCGGACCAAGAGCGTGGCCTCCTTCGCCGCCAAGGCCGAGCGGTGCCACGACGGCGAACGGCTCTACCCCGACCCGCTGACCGACATCACCGACCAGATCGGGCTCCGGGTCATCACCTACGTGCACAGCGATGTCGCCGCGGTGGCCGATCTGCTGGCGGAGGAGCTCACCGTGCTGGACGATCGCGACCTCGGCCAGGAGGTGGCCAGCTCGGGACGGTTCGGCTACTCCAGCCGCCACCTACTCGTGCGGGCCGGGGCGCGATCCGGCCCGGCGGTCCGGCACGACGCGTCGGTGCAGTTGCGCACCGTGCTGCAGCACGCCTGGGCCGAGTTCGAGCACGACATCCGCTACAAGGGGACGATTCCCGCCGAGCACGCCGCCGATCTGGACCGCCGCTTCACCCTCGCCGCGGGGTTGCTGGAGTTGGCCGACCGCGAGTTCTCCACGATTCGCGCCCGCCTGCGGGCCGGGCTCAGCACCGAGGAACCCCGTGCCGAGGAGGGCCAAGACCCGGCCGGCGATCCTCGGATCGATCCGGGCGATCTGGCCACCTTCGTCGGCCAGCAGTACCCCGACGCCAGCTGGTCTCGTGCCGATCATTACGGCTGGATGTCGGGGCTTCTCCTCGAGTTGGGCATCACCTCGCTGGAGGAACTGGCGGGCCTGCTGGCCTCCCTGGACGCCGAGTCGATCGACGCCAAGATGGGCTACCGTTTCCCCGCCGGGGTCGTGCGGCGCCTCGACGACGCCCTGCTGGCCGTGTTCGGTCAGCGCTACATCGACCTGCACGGCAACCAGCACCGGGTCGGGCTGCTGCGGGCCCGGTTGGACAAGCTCCGGGCTTAGACGGGGCGGGACCTACCAGCCGCGCGAGCGCCACGTCGGTAGGTGCGGCCGCTGGGCGCCGAGCGTAGTGCTATCGCCATGGCCCGGATGCACGAGGGTCTCGTCGTCGTAGACATCGAAGACCCGCTGCTCGAGATCGTCCAGGAGCGAGGTGAAGTCGTCCCGTCCTGCGGTGTTGCCGGGGCCTCCGGGGAATAGCGAATCACCGGTGAAGAGGTGGGTCGGACCGTCGTCGGTGGAATAGGCGAGAGCGATCGAGCCGGGGGTGTGGCCGACAAGCCCGATGACCTCGAGCCGGATCTGGACGGGGCCCAACTCGTCGGCAGTCGACGTATCGGTGTGGACGACGTCGCCGGTCCACACGGGATCGCATCTCACCCCGGTCTGCCGGGCGATGCCCGCCTTGTCCGGCTCCCCACACACGACCTCGGCGCCGGTCTGCTCGGCCAGCTCGGCGAGCGCGCCGACGTGATCGTGATGCTGGTGGGTGGTGACGATGACGCCCACCTCGCGGTCGCCGACGAGGGTCCGCAGCCGCTGCGGCTCGGCGGCCGCGTCGATCAACAGCGCCGGCTGCCCGCCGCGGGTGAGCAGGTAGGCGTTGTTGTCCATGGGGCCCACCGAAAGCTTGCGCGCGGTGGTGCCGTCACCGAGGTCGATTTCGGTCGGATCCCCCCCAGGCTCGACGTGAAAGGCAGCTGCGTCAGTTCCCATAACCCCAGGCTCTCACGTCTGAGCTAGGCCAGGGGCGGCAGGTGGATCTCCGCGGCCCCGTCAATCTCACCGCCGTCGGAGCGGCCGGTGATCCAGCCCAGCAACTGCAACGACGTGCCGGAGAGTCGGCGATAGTCGGTACCCCAGCCGCGGCTACCGATCTCGTATTCGCGCTCCCCGGTGTCCAGCAGCAGCGCGGGGAAATCCTCGCGCCGGTGGAGCCGAAAGGCCCAGAACTGCAACAGCCAGTCGAGCGAGGCTTCGCTGGCGTCGGCGAGGGAGAAGCCGGTGCCGAGATCGACGTGGTGGAGGACCACCTCGGAGAGCCGGTTGATCGCCACCTTGCCCAGGGGTAGCTCTAACCCGTTGCGCAACTCGACCAGCAGATGTCGCTCGTCCTCGTTGCGGCCGTCGATCGTGTTGGCGAACTGGGTGGCCGTGGTGTCGAGATCCGTCTGGAGTTCCAAGCCGGGCTTCGCGGCGCTCTGCTCGATGTCGTGGTCGCGGATCGCCGCCGATCCGTACATCGGCACCGGTTCGTTGTTCAGCACCCCCTCGACGACGCGACGCAGCGCGTCGGCGTTGAGCGCCAGGTGGGCGCCGACGTGTCCTCGTGTCCAACCCGGAAGGAGGCTGGGCTCGCGCCACTGCTCGTCGCTCAGGCCCATCGTCGCCCCGAGCAGAGCCGAGGTCGCCCTGGAGAGTTCGTCGTGGAGATCCGTAGTCGAGGGGTTCGGCAGGTCGGTGGACATGGTTTCACAGTAGTGGGGGCGGGAGCAGATTCGCCGTCGGAGGTAGGGCTATGTGTTCGATGTGGTGCCGAAGGGGGCGGTGAATGCAGCTTTCTCGCGTGGGGGGTCGGGGCTCGAACAGCGGGATTAGGTTGCTAGCACGCTCTAAACCAGGCGCGTGTGTTCCAACGCGTCGGCCCGTTGTGGGCCCAAATGGCACCAGAAGGGTCCGTCAATGTCGACTATCCCCACCACAGCACCTCCCGAGAAGCCAGAGGGGTTCTTTGCAGGTTGGTACATCGTCGGGGTCAGCATCTTGTTGATGGCCACGATCTTTGGCACCATCATCAACTCCTTCTCGTTGTTCACCGGGCCCGTCACCGCCGAACTCCAGGGCATCTCGATCCGCGAGTTCTCCTACGCCTATAGCGTCATCACCTTCATCGCCATCCCGTTCTCCCCGCTCGTGGGGAACCTGTTGAAGAAGGTGGACGCCCGCTGGATCGTCACCATCGGGATCGGTGCCGCGGTCATCGCGAACCTGGTGCTCTCCGGCGCCCAGAACGTGTGGTGGATCTATGGCGCCGCGCTGCTGCAGGGCGTGGCCATCGTCTTCGCCACGACCATCCCCATCTCGACGATGATCACCAACTGGTTCGTCAGGAAGCGCGGCACCGCCCTCGGTATCGCCACCGCCGGGTCGGGCCTGGGCAGCCTCATCTACGTGCCGCTCATCCAGTTCTTCTTGTTGCCCCAGTTCGGCTGGCGGGGCACCTACATCGCCCTCGCCGTGATTCAGGTGATCCTGCTGGCACCGTTGTCGGTGCTGGTGCTGCGCAACCGCCCCGAGCAGCGAGGCCGCAAGGCGCTTGGGCACGCCACCGTCCGGCAGATGGCGGGAGCCGCTCCGGGGGAGCGGCCCGGCCTGACCCAGAGGCAGGTCTACCGGTCCCCTGCCTTCTGGTTTCTCGGGGCCGCGCTCATCTTCAGTGGCGTCTCGGTCAACGGCATGATCTCCAACCTGGTGCCGCTGCTCGGAGTGTTGGGCTCTTCGCAGGCCCTGATCGGCTTCGTCCTCGGCAGCCTCGGCCTTTTCATCATGCTCGGCAAGTTCGTCACCGGTGTCTTGTTCGACAAACTGAAACTGATGCTGGCCATCGTCATCGTGGCCCTGGCCAACGCGATGCAGTTCTTCTTCATGCTGAATCCCGCCGTGCCCTTCAACGCCGTCATGTTCGCCCTCCTGCACGGCTTCGGAGCCACGATGGTCACCGTCACTCCTGCCTACCTCGCCAGCAAGCTCTTCGGCGAGAAGGACTATTCGGGGGTATACAGCGTCGTGTCGATCTTCGCCCTCATCGGGGCCGGTGTGGCGCCCATCTTCGGCGGCTTCTTCTTCGGCGCCGAAGGGACATCGGACCAGAGCCATGGTCATACGCTCGTGTGGGCCTGGCTCATCATGGGACTCATCGGTTTGGGTCTTTACATTGTGACCGTTCTCGTCCGGCCCAAGTGGGAGTCCGCCACGGAGCCAGAGGTGGATCTGGTGCCGGAGGCCGTCGAACCGCCTGGGGTGTCCTGAATATCACTGCGCGAGCCGAGGAACGTTACACCAGCAGATGCTGTAGCACCGTTGGGGGAACATGATCCTCGGTGCGGCGCCCCTGCGGATCGAGGAGCCAGCCCATCCGTTTGCGGGACCGGAGCAGGACCAGCGAATCGACGACGTCGATCCACGGCACGTGTTTGGCCAGGCTCTCGTCGAAGGCGGCGAGGTCTGACATGGAGCGGCTGAGCACCGAGAAGATCAGGTTGGCTTCCCCGGTCACCTGCACGCCCACGCGCAGCCGCGAAATTCCCCGGAGCGCGGCCTTGGCACGTTGCAAATCCTGGTGCGAGACCCGCACGAAGTAGGTCGCGGTGATGGGCAAACCCACGGTCGTATGGTTCAGATCGCAGCGAAAGGAGAGGCGATCGGTGACGAGTAGGGCCGCTAGGTGGCGCCGCACCGTGGCCGGGTTCTCTCCCACCGTCCGCGCGATGTCGGCGACGGAGAGCCGTCCGTCGGCGAGCAAAGCCTCGGCGAGCCGGGCCGCATCGGTCGGGAGATGGTTGCGGTGGGCGCGCCGATCATGCGTCTCAGTACGGCGGCGGCGAATAAGCTGCAACTGCCTGTCGTCGAGAGCACCGATCCGCCAATCCCCGCCGGTGCCGAAGGTGTTGACGACGATCATGGAGTTCATCGAGACAACCTCGGGACAGCTCGTCAGGTCGTCCAACAGAAGCTGGGACAGCGCCGGAATGTTGGCCACCATCGCGGTGAGCAGGATATGGCTGCCGCGTGACGGCTCTTCGAGGCTGACGATCCGACCGTCGAGGACAAGCCGATCGACCAGTTCGGCCCGCCGGGCGGGCATGCAGCCCAGCTCGACGATCGCGGTGACGTAGTCCGGCGATACCGGATTCGGATGGACCGCGATCCACGCAATGCCTTGTGCCGTCAGCCGCCGCCAGCGCGCGGAAACCGCTTTGGCCGAGAGGCCGAGCACCTGGGCGGCATCGGTCCAGGAAATGCGAGGGAACTCTTGCAGAGTGTTGAGTAGCTGCAGGTCCAGCTCGTCGAGGCTGGTGTGCACTTTCCCCCCTCAAGATGGCCGTGTCTGAACGAAATGGTCCGGTAGCCAGCCTTTTTGTCTGCGAACTCGGTTGCTTCTCGAGACTACGCGGCACGGGCGTAGTGTGGAGGAGAAGCCGCACGTAAACACGCGCAGACGGGTGCTCGAAAGACGGCACCGCGCCATGCCGCATCATCGAGGAGGGACGATGCCAAAGGCCTCAGAATCCACCGCCGGCGTTACGCAGCAGATTCCTGGTGCGGTGAGCAGGTCGGAGAACTTTCCCGGGGGGTGGACGGTCAACTTCGAGACAGAGACCGACGATGTCGATACCACCGAGCAGAACAGGTCGCTGCCCAACGGACAATGCCAGACCTTCCACCTCGGCTACGTGATCGAGGGACAGATCGTCTATCGCACCAACGAGGGAGACGAGACGTTTGGTGCTGGCGACGCCTACATCGTTCAGCCCGGGCACAACAGCCTCGTGAGCGCGGGTACGCGCTACGTCGAGTTCTCGCCGACCCGCGAGCAGGTCAAGAACTACGAGCACGCGGTGACATCGTGGACCGGGCTCTTGGAAAGCGGAGCCTTCCCCCTCATCGCCGCACCCTAGCCGAAATAGACCGCCCTTCCGGCGAGGAAGGTAGCGGCAACTCTGGTGCCGCGCAGCTGGGCGGCGAGGGCGCGGGCGTCGCCATCGTCGGTGGCGGCCGCCAGCGGATCATCGTCGAGCAACACCACGTCGCCGGCGTTCCCGGCCGCGATGGTGGGCTCACCGTTCGTGCTGCGGGCCAGGGCCTCTCGCGCTGAGATGGCCTGCTCAGGGATCCACGGGGCCCGCTCGTCACCGCTGCGAAACACCGCCGCCGAGACCGTCAGCCAGGGATCGAGCGACGATACCGGGGCGTCCGATCCCATCAAAAGCCGCACCCCGGCGTCGAGCATGGAGCGCAACGAAAAACACCGCTCTTCGCGGTCTGGCCAGCAACGGCTGGTGACGTCGCGGTCGTCGAGCAGATGGGCCGGTTGCACGCTAGCGGAGATGCCCAGTTCGGCCAGCCGCGCGATGTCCTCGGTGGCAATGAGTTGGGCGTGCTCGATGCTGCCGCGGGCCCCGGTGGAGGCGAAGCAGTCCAATGCCTGGGCGACGGCGGCGTCGCCGATGGCGTGCACGGCGAGTTCTAGGCCGTGCACGCGAGCCCGGTTGAACAGCACGTCGAGCTGATCGGCGGAAAAGTTGGCGCTGCCGCGATGAGTCGAGCCGGCCGGGGCGTCGGCGTAGGGCTCGAAACAGTAGGCGCTGCGCGTGTTCAGCGAGCCGTCGGAGATGATCTTGAGCGGTCCCATCCGCAAGATCCCGGCCGTCTCGCCCAGCTCGTCACCGGTCTCGAGTCCCGTGGCGAGGAGTTCCTCGAGATCTTCGGGGTAGATGGCGGCGCGCGCCCGCAGGTTTTGGATCCCGTTGGCGAACCGTCGTGGCCAGTCCAGATAACCCGGCCCGAACTCCAGATCCGTGATGCCGACGACGCCGAGGGCGTTGGCCTGCCGGATGGCTTCTGAGTAGGCGTCCTCCGCCGAATCCGCGACCCCGGGTAGCCCGTCGACGCGGCTGTAGACGGGAAACCAGTCGTTTTCGCTGAGCGGGCCGGTGGTGTCTGCGGGCGCTCCGAGCAGGCCGATCGCCCGGCTGTTCAGCCAGCCGTTGTGCCCGTCCCCGCTGACCAACACCACGGGGTGCGCTCCCGTCACCTCGTCCAGCTCATCCACCGTTGGCAACCGAGACCACACGGCCGAGCGGTGTCCCCACCCAACGATCAGGGCGTCTGGTTCGAGAGCTGGTTGGGCCGCCAAGAACTGGGTCACGCGGGCGAGGACCTCTTCGGGTCCGGCGGTGCCCGAGGTGTCGACGCGCCTCAGGACGCTGGCCCACTGCCCCATGTGCACGTGGAAATCCCACAACCCGGGCATCGCCCACCGCCCGTCGGCGTCGTGCACGATCTCGTGGGCAACGGGCGCAAGCGAGGGCGCGACCTCGATCACCACACCGTCGCGGATCCGAACGTCCACGGTGTGGCTGGCGGCCTCCCCTCCTTCCAGCTGGACGAGGCGGGTGCTGGTGATCAGGGTGCTCGGCAGGAGTTCCTGGCGAGTGAGGGCCACCTCAGCCCTCTCCGAGCATGTCCAACACGATCTGCACCTCGGTCTTGACCCCGGCGGCGAGGGTCTCTTCGCGGACGTTGAACGCGGGGTGGTGGTTTTGGTAGGGCAGACCGTCCTCGGCGTTACCGCCGTTGATCAACACGAAGGCACCGGGGACCACTTTGGTGAACTCGGAGAAGTCCTCGCTGGCCGTGGACGGTCCACACTGCGAGACCTTGTCCTCGCCCAGCACCTTGCGGGCCGCGTTGAGGGCGACGTCGGCCATGGCGGGGTCGTTGATCACGATGTCGTAGGGGGGGATCCAGTCGATGTCGAAGGTGCAGCCGTACGCCAGGCAGATCCCGCGGACCACCTCGTCGGCTCGGCGATAGGTGATCTCGGCGTCCTCGGGGGTGTAGGTCCGGATGGAGCAGCCGAGTTTGGCGGTATCGGGGATGACGTTGGGGGCCGAGCCGCCGGCGACGAATCCGGCGTTGACGACCACGGTATGCGAAGGGTCGACGTCGCGCGCGACGATGTGGTTGAGGGCGACGATCACCTGCGAGGCGCACAGGATCGGGTCCCGGCCGAGGTGGGGCATCGAGCCGTGTGAGCCCACCCCCTGGATCTTGAGAAAGAAGCCGCCCGCCGAAGAGGTGGCGTTGCCCTTAGCCACCTGGACTGTCGCCTTCGGCCCGTTCATGACGTGGAAGCCGAAGACGCGATCCACACCCTTCAGGACGCCCGCTTCGACCATGAACTTGGCCCCGCCGGGGTTCTTCTCCTCGGCGTGTTGGAAGAGGAACTTCACGGTGCCACTGAACTTATTGCGCAAGCCGACCAGGGTCCTGGCGGTCCCGAGCAGCATGGCCGTGTGAGTGTCGTGGCCACAGGCGTGCATGACCCCATCGACGGTCGAGGAGAAGGGCAATCCGGTCTCCTCTTGAACCGGCAGGGCATCCATGTCGGCGCGGAGAGCGATGCAGTCGAACCCCGTCGAAGAGGGGGTCTCGCCGGTCCCGGTCAGGATTCCCAGCACCGAGGTGGGAGTCGGTCGCGAGGTGCGAAGCCCAAAGCTGCGCAGGTGACGTTCGACGAAGGCCGAGGTCTCGAACTCCTGGTTCGACAACTCCGGATTCGCGTGCAGATGGCGTCGCCACTTGATGACGTCTGCTTCGGGGACGGTGAACGTGGTGACCATGTGATACCTACCTCTTCTTTGCCAGCTCGACAGCAGGTCGTCCTCCGTGCAGTCGAGGAGACGATGATGTGAAGTCAACCGCCTGGAACGCCTGGTTGGCCGCTGGCGCCCGTCTGCGTCATCTCGACGCTCGTTTAGTTATCTAACCTGCTCGAACCGGGTGCGCGCGCTCGTTCGGTGCAGCCCGGCCCCAAGCCCTATCCGAACCTGACAGGCGATGCTAGCGTCACCGGAAAGTCAACCTGGAGGAGCCTGCGCAAAGATGCTGTTCACCAATGGGAAGGTCTTCACCGGGCGAGGCGAAGACGACTTCGTCGACGCTTTCGAGGTCACCGACGGACGGTTCACCTGGGTCGGCAACGCGACCGATCGAGAAGCCCACGTCAACACCGCCGAAGGCGCGAGCGCGGTAGATCTCAAGGGCAAGACGGTGTTGCCGGGGCTCTTGGATGTCCACACCCACCCGGCTTTCATGTCGACGTTGAGCGACTACGTGAGCTGCCTGCCGCCGGCGGTGGATTCGCTGGAGGGGCTGATCGAGATCCTCCTGACGAGTCCACAGCTTGGGGCTGGACCCGGCGAGTGGATCCTCGGTTTCGGCTACGACGAGTCGGACTATCCAGAGGGGCGACAACCCGATCGACACGATCTGGACAAGGTGTCGGCCACCCAACCGGTGTTCGTCCGACGCTGCGACGGGCACTCCGCTGCCGTGAACACCGTCGCCCTCCAGCTGGGCGGTATCACGGCAGTTACCGCCGATCCACCCGGTGCGGCCTTCGGCCGCGAGCCCGATGGCAGCCCCAACGGCCAGCTCATCGAGAAGGCGGCGACCGATTCGGTCTTCGACCTGATCCCGGTGGCGGAGCGCGCGGCCTCGGTGCACCAGGTAGCCGGTCTCACCCGACACTTCATGGAGCGCGGGATCGTGGGATGCGGAGATCTGTTCGCCACGCTGATTTCCGAGCCGCTGGCCACCTTCCGGGCGGCCGAGGGTGACGGCTGGCTGCCCCAGGTGGGGATGTACCTGGGCTGGGAACACCTCAAGTCCGATCCCCCGAAGCTGTCCGACGACGACAAGACCGGGCGCGCCCGCATCGTCGGCACCAAGCTGTTCATGGACGGGGCCTACTCCAACCGCACGGCGTGGGTGCACGAGGCTTACCCGGGAACCTGCGACCACGGCATCCGCACGATGGAGGATGTCGACCTGCGCAGCGCGGTGGAGTGGGCGCGGGCAAATCAGGTACAGGTGGCCGTGCACGCGATGGGCGACCGGGCTCTCGATCACGTCATCGAGCTGTTCGAGGGCGAGGAACCCTGGATGGGTGACTACCCCTCGATCCGGCTCGATCATGCCACGCTGTTCAGCCGCGAGCGGATGCGGCGCATCGAGCGGGCCAAGATGAGCTTTGCGGTGGTGAGTCACACCATCTTCTTCTTCGCCGAGTACCGCGCCTACGCCAACAACTTGTCAGCGGATCAGTTCGAGATCGCCTACCCGATCAAGTCCTTCTACGAACACGTGCCCGCCGCCGCGCTGTCCTCCGACGCGCCCGCCACGGCCTGGGCCGACGCCGATGACGTCTTCGTCTCGGTGCAGGCGGCGGTCCGGCGCCGTTCGCACACCGGGGCCGACATCGGCCAGCACGAGGCCATCACTGTGCCTCAAGCGATCCTGCTCTACACCGCCCGGGCCGCCCAGTGCATGCCGCTGGACGGGCTAGGCCAGATCGAGGCAGGCTACGAGGGTTCGTTCGTCGTACTGGATCGCGACGTCTTCAGCATCGATCCCGACGACATCGACCTCGTCCAGGTCGATGAGACCTGGGTGGCCGGTGAGCAGCGGTTCCTGCGCGAGGACTGTCTCTGAGGGAGGTCCACGGCCGCTTCGAATCGTGAACTGTCAGAGGTGGCGCCTAGCATTGTTCGGGTGAGTGAAAATCGTCTGGAAGACAGGGATCGGCTGCTGGTGCGCGGCGCCCGTGAACACAACCTGCGCAACATCTCGGTGGATCTGCCCCGCGACGCGCTGATCGTGTTCACCGGGTTGTCGGGGTCGGGCAAATCGAGCCTGGCGTTCGACACGATCTTCGCCGAGGGCCAGCGTCGCTACGTCGAATCGCTGTCGGCCTACGCGAGGCAGTTCCTGGGGCAGATGGACAAGCCCGACGTCGACTTCATCGAGGGCCTATCGCCGGCCGTCTCGATCGATCAGAAGTCCACCAACCGCAACCCGCGCTCGACCGTCGGCACGATCACCGAGGTGTACGACTACCTCCGCCTGCTGTACGCCCGCGCCGGCCGGCCGCATTGCCCCGTCTGTGGCGAGCCCATCAGCCGGCAGACCCCGCAGCAGATCGTGGACCGGCTGATGAACCTGGAGGAGGGCACCCGCTTCCAGATCCTTGCCCCGGTCATCCGCGGCCGCAAGGGCGAGTACACCGACCTATTCCGCCAATTCGCCAGCCAAGGCTTCAGCCGGGTGCGGGTCGACGGCGAGATCCACCTGCTCACCGAGCCGCCGACGTTGAACAAGCAGCAGAAGCACTCGATCGACGTGGTCATCGACAGGCTGGCGATCAAGCCGACCGTGAAACGACGCCTCACCGATTCGGTGGAGACCGCCTTGGGGCTCACCCAGGGTCTGGTCGCCGTCGACTTCGTCGATCTGGACGCCGGCGACCCGAACCGGGAGCGCCGCTACTCCGAGAAGATGGCCTGCCCCAACGAGCACGACATCGGCGTCGAGGAGCTGGAGCCGCGGCAGTTCTCCTTCAACGCCCCGTGGGGAGCCTGCCCGCAGTGCTCGGGGTTGGGCACCAAGATGGAGGTCGATCCCGAACTTATCGTGCCCGACGACAGCATCAGCCTCGACGAGGGCGCCATCGTGCCCTGGGGTGGTGCGCACGTCGCCGACTACTTCGGCCGGCTGATCTCCTCCCTCGCCGCGGCGGAGGGCTTTTCCACCAAGGTGGCGTGGCGCGAGCTCTCCGAGGCGGCCCGCACCGTCTTGCTGTTCGGGGTGGGGGACCAGGTGACCGTGCGGTACCGCAACCGCTACGGCCGCACCCGCGCCTACAACGCCAAGTTCGAGGGCGTGATCCCCTACATCAAGCGGCGCCACGTCGAGGCCGAGACCGACACCTCACGGGATCGCTTCGCCGGCTACATGCGCGAGGTGCCGTGCACGACCTGTCACGGCTACCGCCTCAAGCCCACCTCGCTGGCGGTCACCGTGGGCGGCAAGAACATCGCCGAGGTGGCGAACCTGTCGATCGCCGAGGCGGCCGTCTTTCTGGCCAACCTGGAGCTGAGCGACCGCGAGATGCAGATCGCCGAGCGGGTGGTCAAGGAGATCAACGAGCGGCTGCGCTTCCTCCTCGACGTGGGCCTGGACTACCTGACCCTCTCCCGCTCGGCCGGCAGCCTGTCCGGCGGTGAGGCGCAACGGATCCGGCTCGCGACCCAGATCGGATCGGGGCTCGTCGGTGTGCTCTACGTGCTCGACGAGCCCAGCATCGGCCTGCACCAGCGCGACAACCGCCGCCTGATCGAGACCCTGCTGCGGCTCAAGCGCCTCGGCAACACCCTGATCGTGGTCGAGCACGACGAAGACACCATCAAGGCCGCCGACTGGGCGGTCGACATCGGCCCCGGCGCTGGCGAGCACGGGGGCCGCGTCGTCGTCTCGGGCCCGGTCTCCGAGCTCTACGCGAGCGAGGAGTCGCTGACGGGGGCATACCTGTCCGGCCGCCGCGAGATTCCGCTGCCCGCCACGCGCCGGCCCGGCACCGGCCGCGAGATCGTCGTCCACGACGCCGTGCAGAACAACCTGCAAAACGTCAGCGTCAGCTTCCCCCTCGGTCAGCTCGTCGCCGTGACGGGAGTGTCGGGTTCGGGCAAGTCGAGCCTGGTCAACGGCATCCTCTACACCGCGCTCGCCAAGCGGATCTACAACTCCCGCACGGTTCCCGGCCGGCACCGCTCCATCACCGGCGCCGATCAGATCGACAAGATCATCCACGTCGATCAGTCGCCGATCGGGCGGACCCCGCGTTCCAATCCGGCCACCTACACCGGCGTGTTCGACAACATCCGCAAGCTGTTCGCCGAGACCCCCGAGGCCAAGGTGCGCGGCTACCTGCCGGGCCGGTTCTCCTTCAACATCAAGGGCGGCCGGTGCGAGAACTGCAGCGGCGACGGCACCATCAAGATCGAGATGAACTTCCTGCCCGACGTCTACGTGCCGTGCGAGGTGTGCCACGGGGCGCGCTACAACCGCGAGACCCTCGAGGTGCACTACAAGGGCAAGACGATCGCCGAGGTGCTGAACCTGCCCATCGAGGACGCCCTCGAGTTCTTCGCCCCGATCAACATGATTTCCCGGCACCTGCGCACCCTGGTCGACGTCGGCCTGGGCTACGTGCGGCTGGGACAGCCGGCCCCGACGCTGTCCGGCGGCGAGGCGCAGCGGGTGAAGCTCGCCAGCGAGCTGCAGCGCCGATCCACGGGACGGACCATGTACGTCCTCGACGAGCCGACCACCGGCCTGCACTTCGAGGACATCCGCAAGCTCCTCAGCGTCTTGGGCCGCCTCGTCGACTCGGGCAACTCCGTCATCGTCATCGAGCACAACCTCGACGTCATCAAGACCGCCGATTGGGTCATCGACATGGGTCCCGAGGGCGGCTCGCGAGGCGGCGAGGTCGTCATCGAGGGCACCCCTGAGCTGGTGGCCGACACCGAGACCTCCCATACGGGCGGATTCCTCGCCGACATCCTCAAGGGGCGTCGGGTCCCCGTCGGCGAGCCGCAGGAGTCGCTCGTCGCCGCGCCGCCGCGCACGAAGAAGGCGGCGGCCAAGAGCGGTGTCGGCAAGGCGGCTAAGAGCGGGGTCGGTAAGTTGGCGGCCACCGGAAGCGGGGCGGCAGGCAAGAGCGCCGCGGCCCGTAACGGATCGGCCACCAACGGGGCGGCGAAGAAGACGGCCACCCAGCGGGCCCCCGCGAAGAAGGCGGTCCCCAAGAGGGCGGCGAGGAAGTCCTAGCCGCGTTCGCGGGCCGCGTCGTACTCGGCCCAGATGGTCTCGTCGGACTTTCCGGCGGCCTTGCCGCGGCGATAGATGGGTCCGGGATCGACGGCCCGGGCTTGCGGGCTGCGGTCGGCGTTCCAGTACCCCATCACGTGATACGACGGGGTCGCCAGCTTCCGCTCGCGCCGCAGGTGCTGGCGGATGCGGCGCATCTGGCCGGATTCGCCTCCCATCCAGAAGTAACCGGGGCCTTCGGGCCACGCAAGCCCGGGCAGCGCGTCGGCCAGGGCGCTGACCCCCGGACCCGGCGGGACGCGCCAGGTGAGGTCCTCGGCGCCGAGATCGGGATAGCTGTCCGCGGTCCCGGCGGGAGCCTCGATAACGGTGGGTCCAGGGAGCGGGCAGTGTTGGCGGATCCGCGCGATCGCGGGCAGCGCGGTCAGGTCGCCGAGCACGATCAGCCACCGCGCGTCGGCGGGCGGATCGAACGCGCCCCTGGGTTGGGCGACCCCGACGACATCGCCCACGCACTCGGTCTGGGCCCACTCGGTCACCAGGCCGTGGGGGTGGACGACGACGTCGAGCACGAGTTCCGCGCCGTCCCAGTGCCGCACGCTGTAGTACCGGGTCTGGAACTGGCCGGGCACGGTCAGCGCGACCCACTCATCGAGGATGCCGGTGGAGCAGAACCCGGCCAGCTCGCCGAGCCGAATCCGCACGAGCTGCTCGCTCAGCACCTCACGAGCCAGCACCCCGGCAGGTAGCGGTTCTCCGGCGCGCGCGTTCATCAGAAGAGGTTAGCTCAGCAGGACCGTCGTTCCTGGCTGTAACGCCCCGGCGAGCTCGGCGAGTAGGACCGCCGTGCCCGCGACACCGTTCAACAGGCTGACGTCGCCGTCGGTGTCCCTGATGCCGGCCGGCCAATGAGCGGGGTCATCTCCTGCCTGTTCTAAGAAGGTGCAGGTCGCCGAGCGAGCGGTGTCCAGTAGAGAGGGAGCGTCGAGGACGTCGGCGGCGTAGCTCAGCAGCCCGATCCCACCGCCCAAGCCGTGGCATAGCGTCCATCCGGTTGGGAGATTCCAGCCCGTGTGTTGGTCTCCCAAACCGCGACCGCCCAGCATCTCGGTGACGTCGTGAACCAGTGCGCCGACGGACTGCAGCGCCGTCTCCGCCTCGGCCAGGACGTTTTCCTTCGGCCACGGGGTGCCGAGCCCTGATCCTGACCCGGCACCCATCAGTTCCAGTATTCGAAGCCGGACCGCGCCCGCCCCGGCCGCCCCGTGACACCAGTAGGCTCCGAAGGAGTGACCGCCCTCGCGGAGGTCGGGCCAACCACCTTGCACAGGATCGGACCAACACGCCTCCCAGGCGAACCCTTGCTCGGCCAGGCTCAGCGCCTCGTCGGCCAGCCCCGGCCAACGCGCCGCCGCTTCCACCAGCGCCCAACAGATGCCCGACGCGCCGTGGCTGAGCCCGCACAGCGGCCTCGCCCCGTCCCCGCTCATCGTGGGTTCGGGCCAGGAACAACCCCACACGCCGGGTCGAGCCCGACGTCGAAGCTCGTTGACGAGGATGCGCCCGGTGGCCACATCGGCGTTCGCGCGGGCCGCGGCCAACAGGACACCGGCGGCTCCGGCCGTCAGATCGGTTTGGGCGGGCAACTCGGCCAGAGTGGGAGGATCGGACAGCGCCGACAGCACGCTCGCGTTTCCGCTGAGCCACCCGCCGTCGGGGTCCTGTCCACGTAGGCGATGTCGCAGGTCGGCACGGGCGGTGTCGGCGAGGACGATGGCGTCCGGCCGGTCCAGCGCCGGCCCGAGCCGGCCCAGGGCCCACGCGATGCCGGCGTCTCCGCCGTAGAGGTCCGATTGCCCGCCGGTCACGCCTGCCGGGCGGGAATCCGTACCGAACCGCCAGCTCGGCCAGGTAATGCCCGCCCGGTCGCTGATGGTGAGATCGATGAGCGAATCGACGCACCGGTTCGCCGCTCGGTGCAGCCGTTCGGCCACGGAGTCTTCCTCTTGGACGTGCAGAGTCATGGCGCCCTCCGACGCAGGTGGGGTTTGCCCGGATCGAATCCGGCATCGACGAACGCGGCCGCGATCGCTTGGAGGAAAGCCCCACGATCGGCACGCGCCGATGGGGAGAGCCGGTTGAACGCTTGGGCGATCAGGTCGCAACGCTGTTCGCCGAAGCTGAACCCGGTGCCCGGATCCTCCGCCCAGCCGATTCCCTCGGCCAGCGGCGCGGTGAGCGGCGGTGGCCTGCCGTGGGTGCGGCCAGCCAGTGCGCTCAACACCGCCTCGGCGAGGGCGGTCACGGTGGCGCTGGGCACGTAGACGACGATCGCGTCGGGCCGCACCAACTGGGTTCGTTCGGCCGGCAGCTTCAGGCACCAGGCGCCGCCAATCTGCTCGAGCAGGGTGGTCAGGGCCGCGGTGATGCGGGCTTCCTGGCCGCCACGGGGGGCTATGTAGAGACGACTCAACGGGGCAACGATAACGTCGTCTTCCCGTGGCAGGCTCTGCCACGGGGCGCTCCAGGTTCGCCACCACCCCTCGACGACGAGTCCGCCGCGGCGTTCCAGCGAGCGGAGTTCGTCGCCCTTCTCGGGACTCGTGCCCGGTGCTCCCGACGCGGTGACGTACTCCCCTCGACACAGCGCACGGCGGCGGCGCCCGGTGCCGGCTGGCTCCTCGATCACGGCCACACCGGCCAGGCCGGCCTGCACGACGGTGGCGGGCGTGCTCGTCCAGCGCCGCCCGCCCGCGTGGGCCGCGCGCAGGGTTCCTGACATGGGGGCGTCCCACGGATCGGGAGTGGGGGTCTCGCGTCCTGGACAGGCGTACCAACCTCGGTACAACTCGTTCGCCAGTCCGAGATCCGACGAATCCGTCTTCGCCACCGCCACCCGGCGCGCGGCCTCGAGGCTCTCGGCGTGCCACGAGGGCCAGCCCTGCTCTAGCTCGTTGGGGCGGGTGACAGAGCGGTCGCGCGTCGCGACGTCGTCAGCGGATGTCATCTCGCCGTCTCCCCAAACTTCGACGCGGCGTCGGCGTGGACGTGGACGGATTCGAGGGCGCGCCGCACGCTTTCGACTTGATGGGGCGTGTCGTGACCGGTGAACTGCCAGGCCGACACGAGTTCGCGCACGCATCGCCACGCCGGGGAGCCGACCGCGGTCCCACCCGCCTGCCGGTAGGCGTGCCGGAAGACGCCGGCTCCGGGGGCGACATCGCCGAGGAGGTGCAGCGCGGCCTCGGCGGAGACGAGATCCCACTCGGGGATCCCCAAACCGGCGCTCTCCCAGTCGATCAGCTTGACGGCACAATCACCGGCCGAGTCATCCAATAGCAGATTGGCCAGCGAAATGTCCCCGTGGGTCCACGCCTGGGGCCCCCAGTCCGCCCGCAACCGCCGCAAGATCGCCGCGACCGCGTCGTGGTGGAGGACCGCGAGGACGTCGGCGCGCGCACGGCAACAGGACTGGCAGGTGGAGTCCGTCGATTGCATCGACGGCGGCAATGTGGTCCGCAGCGGCCACGGCGGCAACGCGGTTGCCGGCGATCCCTCGTCGGTGGGTTGGGTGTGCAGCAGCGCCAGGGACTCGCCGAGGCGAACGGCAGTTGTCTCGAGTTCTCGTTGATCGAAGGCCAGGTCGGCCACGCTGCGCCCGGCAACGGGGTGGATCCACGCCGCGGAGGCGTCGCTCGCCGGATGCAACCGGGGCGCGAGGCCGGATTCCGCGAGCAGCGTGCAGGTCGACGCCTCGGCGGCGACGGGATCGTCACCGTCGAGGTGGGAAGCCAGCCCGGCCTGCTTGGTGAACATCACGGGCTCGCCGCCCGCCTCGATGCCGTGCACGCTGTTGCTGCGTGGGATCGGGCGAACGAGGACCTCGCCGCGGCGTGCCGCCGAGCCGGAAACGATCCCGGCTCGGACGGCAGCCACGAGCAGCTCGGGAGAGGTGAGCACCTCTCACTCCTGTTCGGTCGCGCCGTCGATCACGGCCGCGACCTCCTCCAGGGCGGCCAGATAGCCCGCCAGATAGTCTTCGCCGTCGTGACCCTCCGACGAGCCGTCCTCGCCGAGATCGCCGAACTGTCCCGGCCGCCCGGGAATCCCCGGCCACGGTGGCCGACACACAAAACGAGTACGGATGTCGATGTCGCACAGCGGGGTGTTGCGCGTCCTGACGAAGCAGAGGCTCGGATCCCTGGTGAAGCACCGGCTGAGATCCCGGGTCGGGCAGAGGACCGTGAGGCGGGTCCGCAGGCACGTCACCAGTGGCCGGGTAACCGTCACCACGGGCGGCTCGAGCAGGTCGACGTCGAGTTCGTCGAGCACCGACTGGATCGGGTTGGCAAAGGTGAACCGCCCGTCGGTGCTACCGGCGAACAACAACCCGACGACCTTGCGTTCCTGCGTCATGATCACCGAACCGGAGTCACCCCTGTCGGAGAAGCGCGCGGATCGGCTGGCGTCGGTGTTGATCCTGATCTGGTGCCGGAGGGTTCGGGAACCGATACCGTCGCCGTAGGGCACGGTCACGGTGAAGTCCACCGAGCTGACGCTGCCGTAGGTGTGTTCGGTGGTGCGTCCGCGTTTTTGTACGGCCATCCCGACGGCCGCGGTCTGCTTACCCGCTACCGCCCCGATCTCGGCGACTTCGGCAACCCAGGGTTGTCCGTCATCGACCTTCAGCACGGCCCCGTCGACCATCGTGGAGAGAACCGCGCGGGTGATCTGGCCGAAGTCGTCGCTCACCGCACCGCCGTCGGGCCGTCCGGGCTGGACCTGACGGTTGCCGACGGCCCACGTGCTATCGACGCAGGCGACGTGGAAGTTGGTCAACCCCATCGCCGCCCCGGTGTTGCGATCCTTCACCATGGCGCCGAGGGTGCCCACGAACGTGTAGTTGCCCGGATTGGGGACGGCTGGGGGAGTGAGATAGATGCTTCGCTGGGGGCCAATCGAGATCCCGCCCTTGAGGGTGGGGTAGTCGCTCGTATCGACCAGCGCCTCATCTTCGAGCCGTTCGACGGCCTGCAGTTCGATCTGCATTTCCTGCACGTCGGTGGGGATGCCATCGATCTCCTTCGGCACCTTGTTGGCCGCGGACAGCTTGGTGAGCGGCTGCTTCTTCTCGACGTAGACGACGATGCTCAGGTCTCCGGTCGGTTTACCCTCGGACTCCTTCTCCGCAATGTCGACCGCGACTACCCCGGCCTTGGCCAGTAGCTCATCCTCGGCGCCCTCCTTGACGGGGCGGATGGCGGCTCGTGCTTCTTGATGGCCTTGTGGCTCAGTCATGGCTTATTCCCCTTTGTTTTGGCCCGATCCCGATGTTCGTGACTCGGGGGTTAGGAGCGCACACTGGCGGTGTTGATACCTCAGGCGAGCTTTGGCCTCGGCACCGCAATCCCATCCGTGCCAAGGATTACGAGTGCGGCATTGGCGGCGGAGCGCCTGGGCCCTCTTGGTCGGCTGGAGCATCGGGCTAAAAATCATGGCGGTTGGCGGGTTAGACAATCGGAGCCGGGAGTCTTCGAGTGGCGGTCACCGTTCGACTACCGATATCGGGTGGCTCGCGGGTTCTCGGATTCGCTGCCAGCGGAAAGATCGATACAACCATCGTCGGGTTCGGAGAGCACGCGGGATGCGGCCGATTTCATCGTGCCGTCCTGCCACGTGATGATCAAGGCACCTGGTTTGCCTGGGTAGACGTCTTCGGCTGGACATCAGCCAAGCGTGATGGTGTCTCCAGAAACGGAGGTGGTGAACTCCTCCAGCGGTTTCTCGGCGGGCCCTTGGATGACCGAGCCGTCGGCGATGGAGAACTCCGAGCCGTGGCAAAAACACTTGATGCTCTCGTCCTTGATCTCGCTCACCGGGCATCCCTGATGAGTGCAGATCTTGGTGAACGCCTTGTACTCGCCCGCGGTCGGCTGGGTGACCACGTAGGGGGCCTCCTCCAAGATGACGCCGCCGCCCACGGGCACGTCCGCGGCGCTGACCGTGGTGCCCCCTTTCGCAGCTCCGGGCGTCGTGCCAGACCCGGACGTCGTGCCAGACCCCGATCCTGGGGACCCGGAGCCGACGGGCCCCGAGGAGCCAGCCCCCGCGGAGGTCTTCGCCGGCGGGGCGGGCTGATCGGTCGAGGCGGAGCACGCGGCGAGGGGGACGGCGGTCGCCATGGCCGCGAGGCCGCCGAGCGACAGGAGTCGTCGGCGTCCGACGGGGTAGCTGTTCAACGAGGTCATGGCTTGAGTCTAGTGACGTCCACCCACTACAGCCGCCCGCGAGGATGGCCGCCGACCCCACGGCCTGGACTAGGCTCGTCCCTTTCACCGACGGCGTGCAAGGGAGTACCGATGGACGAGTACGGGGCCGGTCCCGTGCTGGCGTGGCTGGTCGAGACCTTCGACGCCTTCGCCGGCCTGGTGGGCGCTGGCGGTTTCGCGGGGGCCACCGGGCTGTCCTACCTGGTCCTGGGCTTCGCGATCGCGCTGCTCCTGACCCCCCTGCGTCGACGGGCGATCAGGGTCACCGACCGCCTCAATTATGCGCGTCCCGGGCTGCGTCGGATCGGTACCCAGGTGGGGATGAGGGCGCCAGGCGGCCGCCAGCTCGCCGCGAGATACCTGGCCGATCTGAAGCTGTCGAGGGCCACGATGGGTTGGCTGGTGGGGTACCTGCTCGCCGTGACGGTGGCGTATTGGGCGCTCGTGGCCCCCTGGGGCCAGAAGGCCTTTCGCCGCCAGATCGGGCAAAAGCGGCCGAGCATGCTCGGGGACCGGATCAGCGATCCCTTCGACTGGGCCACCAATCCGGTGCTCACGGGGGTGTTGCTGTTGTTCGTCGCGGTCCTCGCGTGGGTACTCTTCGGGCTGGTTCGCTCGCTGCGGACGCGATCCGCGGTGGTCCGCGCGGTACGGGGCGGCCCCAAGGCGTGGAACGGGTTGCTCGCGGTGGCGCTCGCGCTGGGTCTGACGGTCGTGACCGCCGACCTGCAGCGGGACCTGCCGCTGCCGTGGGTGCCCATCGTGCTGGCGTGCGGGCTGGGCCCGGCGGTGTGGAGCCACACCAGGCGCATCGATCGCGTCCGCACCGCGCTGCCGGAATTGCCGGGCTGGATCTTCGGACCCGACCTACGGCGGCTCGTTGCGCAACCCGTCGCCGAACCTCAGCCAGCCAAAACCCGGTCAGCCCGGCTCCAAGCCACCCCGACCCGGGTGTTCGGGCCGGGCGGTCCAGCCCCGGCCGACGAGACGCCCACCTCGGTCTTGCCGAGCAAACCGCGCGCCCCCCTACCTCCCGCCGATGACGCGAAAACGACCGTCCTGCACCAAGAACCCGGCGCGGTCCTGCCGGGTTCGCCGTGGGGGGCGCTGGCGTCACCGGTGCGCCCGCTGGCGGCCTACGAGCCGACCCGCGTCGGCGGCTGGGACATCGCCGGAAGGATCGGCAGCGGCGGCATGGCGATCGTCTACCTCGCCTACCAGGGCACCACGCCGGTGGCCATCAAGGTGGCGAACCCCATGGTGGGCGCGCAGGTGCAGGCGCCGCAGCGGCTGTTGCGCGAGATCATGGCGCTGTCGCGGGTCGGCGGGGACAGCGTGGTCGCGATCCGCGACGTCGGCATCGACGCCGAACATCCCTACATCGTGATGGAGTACCTGGCGGGACCGAGCCTCAACGAGGCGGTGGCCAAGCTGGGGCCGATCCGGGATCGGCAGCGACTGCGCCACCTCGCCACCCGGCTCGCGGCCGCCCTGTCCGCGATCCACGGGGCCGGCATGGCGCATCGCGACGTCAAGCCGGCCAACATCTTGCTGACCGACCGCGGCCCCGTCGTCGTCGATCTTGGCATCGCCCAGTTGGCCGATCCCGGGGCCACCCTGACGCAGGCGGGCACGGCGTTGGGTTCCATCGGGTTCATCGCCCCCGAACAACAGCTCAACCCCGCCCACGGGGCAGATCCCGCCCGCTCCGACGTGTGGTGCTGGGGGGCCAACATCGCCTACGCCGCTACCGGGTTGCCGCTGTTCGCCGAGCCCGGCGCCAGTCCCGGCCGCATCCTCGACGAGGTGCTGAACGGCCGACGAAACCAGCGCACCATGGGGCTGCTGCGAGGCACCGACCCCGAGCTTGCCGGGCTCGCCGCACAGTGCACCGAGGCCGACCCGGCGCGCCGGCCGGCTAACGGCGCAGAGCTGGCCGCGATGCTGCAATCCCGCCGGCTGGCGCCGGGGCACTGGGGCCGACCTTGGTAAGCGTTGGCCGGCCACCGACCAGAGCGCTTCTCCGTGACAGTCGGGTATTTCTTCCGACGCTCGCCTAATCTGTGAGGGTGTCCAACCCCGCTTCCTACCGCCCCGCCCCGGGCTCGATCCCGACCGGGCCGGGGGTCTACCGGTTCTCCGATTCGCACGGCCGGGTCATCTACGTCGGCAAGGCGAAGTCGCTGCGCTCGAGGCTGAACTCCTACTTCGCCGACGTCACTTCCCTGCACACCCGCACCCAGACGATGGTGACGACGGCCGCGCGGGTGGAGTGGACCCTGGTGCAGACCGAGGTGGAGGCGCTGCAACTCGAGTACACGTGGATCAAGCAGTACGACCCGCGCTTCAACGTCAAGTATCGCGACGACAAGTCCTACCCGTGGCTGGCGGTCACGTGGTCGGAGGAGTTTCCGCGGGTCTTCGTCGGCCGGGGAAACAAGCGCAAGGGCAATCGCTACTTCGGCCCCTACAGCCACGCCTGGGCGATCCGCGAGACGGTCGATCTGCTGCTGCGGGTGTTTCCGATGCGCTCGTGCAGCAATGGGGTGTTTCGCAACGCCCGTCAGGTCGGCCGGCCCTGCCTGCTCGGCTACATCGACAAGTGCTCTGCGCCGTGCGTGGAGAGGATCAGCGCCGACGATCACCGCCGGATCGTCGAGGACTTCTGCCAGTTCATCGGAGGCCAGGCCGGCCCGCTGATCCGCCGCCTCGAGAAGGAGATGAAGCGGGCCGCCCAGGAGATGGAGTACGAGCGCGCCGGCCGGTTACGGGACAACATCGGGGCCCTCAAGCGCGCCATGGAGAGCCAGGCCATCGTGTTGGCCGACGGCACGGACGCCGACGTCATCGCGCTCGCCGAGGATCCCCTGGAGGTGGCGGTGCAGATCTTCCACGTCCGCAACGGCCGCATCCGCGGGGAACGCGGTTGGGTGGCGGATCGGATGGACGATTCCGATACCGCCTCGCTGGTGGGCAGCTTCCTGGTGCAGCTGTACGCCGAGGACGACGACGTCGTCCCGCGCAACATCTTGGTGCCGACCCTGCCCAGTGACGCGTCGGTGCTGGAGTGGCTCGAACAGCGCCGCGGCGCCCCCGTGGACGTGCGGGTGCCGCAGCGCGGCGACAAGCGCATCCTCATGGAGACGGTGGGCCGCAACGCCCAAGAGATCCTGATCCGGCACAAGACCAAGCGGGCCAGCGACCTCACCACGCGCAACCGGGCGCTGGAGGAACTCCAGGAGGCACTCGAACTGCCCGAGGTGCCCCTGCGCATCGAGTGTTACGACGTCTCGAACCTGCAGGGCACCGAGGTGGTCGCCTCCATGGTCGTCTTCGAGGACGGGCTGCCCAAGAAGAGCGAGTACCGCCGGTTCACGATCCGCGACGTCGACGGCCAAAACGACGTGGCCTCCATGCACGAGGTCATCACGCGACGGTTCAGGCGGATGCTGGCCGACAACGTCGACCTCAGCCCCAGCGAGGAGGCAGGGGACAGCGGGCCGCTGCTCATCGACCCGAGCACGGGACGCCCCCGCAAGTTCGCCTACCGGCCCGCCCTCGTGGTCGTCGACGGTGGACCCCCGCAGGTCACCGCCGCCGAGGCGGCGCTGGCCGAGCTCGGCTTGGGCGACATCGCGCTCTGCGGCCTGGCGAAGCGACTCGAGGAGGTGTGGCTGCCCGATTCTGAGTACCCGCTCATTCTGCCGCGCACCTCCGAGGGCCTGTACCTGTTGCAGCGGTTGCGCGATGAGGCCCACCGCTTCGCCATCGGGCACCACCGCGGCCGGCGGAGCAAATCGATGGTCGAATCCCTACTGGACGACGTGCCCGGCATGGGCGATGTCCGACGCAAGGCGGTTATCAAACACTTCGGCTCGTTGCGCAAGTTGCGCTTGGCAACCGCAGAGGAGATCGCGCTGGTGCCCGGGGTCGGTCACGGGACCGCGGAGGCGATCAAGAACGCCCTGGACGAGGCCCCGCGCTCCGAAAGCGTGAACACCGCGACGGGCGAGGTGCTCTCGGATTAGCCGCGCCGCCATAATGGGTGGGGTGAGCTCAACAGCGCCCAACAATCCCTCCGTCGAACCGGCCGCGGAACCTCGCCAGACCCGCCTGCTCATCGTCACCGGTATGACCGGCGCGGGACGCACCACGGCGGCTCACGCGCTCGAGGACATCGGCTGGTACCTGGTGGACAACCTTCCCCCGGGCGTGATGTTGGACACCCTCACCGAACTGCACGGGGCCGGGATCTTCCAGGTGGCCGTGGTGCTCGATGTTCGCTCGCGCACCCTGTTCGGCCAGCTGCGGCACATGTTCGACAGGCTGAACGCCGAGAACGTCAGCTACGACGTGCTCTACCTCGAGGCGGCTGAGGACATCATCCTGCGCCGCCAGGAGTCGGCCCGCCGCCCGCATCCGCTGCAAGGCACGGGACGGGTGGTCGACGGGGTCACGGCCGAGCGCGAGCAGCTCGCCCCGATGCGCGCGGTGGCGGACCTGGTGATCAACACCTCCGAGTTGAATCCCCACCAGCTGGCGGCTCGGATCGTGCAGGCCTACGGGCAGGACACCGCCGCCAAGCTGAGGGCGGTGGTGATGAGCTTCGGGTTCAAGAACGGCACCCCCGTCGACGCCGACCTGGTGACCGACGTCCGCTTTCTGCCGAACCCGCACTGGGTGCCCGAGCTGCGCGCCCAAACCGGTCTCTCCGCGGCGGTGAGCAAGTACGTTCTGGGCCAGGTGGACGCGGGGCCGTTCCTCGATCAGCTGCTGGGCCTCGTGCTCATCCAGCGTGCCGGCTACCTGCGCGAAGGCAAGCGGCTCATCACCATCGCCATCGGCTGCACCGGCGGCAAGCACCGCAGCACGGCGATGTCGGAGGCGTTGGCGTCGAAGCTGCGCGAAGAGGGCATCCCGACCGGGGTGTTCCATCGCGATCTGGGCTTGGAATGAGCACGACTGGCATGAACACACCCGGCCCGGACACGATCGGGTTGGGCGCGCCCGGCGCGGGCGGTCCCAACCGCCGACGGCTCCTGCCCGCCGTGGTCGCGTTGGGCGGGGGGCACGGCCTGTACGCCAACCTGACCGCGCTGCGGCGCGTCACCGACCGGCTGACCGCCATTGTTACCGTGGCCGATGACGGTGGGTCGTCGGGCCGGTTACGCGAGGAGTTCGGCTGCCTGCCTCCGGGCGACCTGCGGATGGCCCTGGCGGCGCTCTGCGGGGACGACTCGGCGGGCCGGACCTGGGCCGATGTCCTGCAGGCCCGGTTTCCCGGCGAGGGGGCGCTCGGCGGTCACGCCATCGGAAACCTGCTGATCGCGGGACTGTGGCAAGAACTCGGCGACACCATCGCCGGGCTGGACATGGTGGCCTCGCTGTTGGGCGCGCGCGGGCGTGTTCTGCCGATGGCCGCCGTACCGCTGGAGATCGAGGCCGAGGTGATCGGCTTGGATCCGAACAGGCCCGACGAACCCGCCGCGCTGCGCGGACAGGCGACGGTGGCGATGACGCACGCCGACGTGTCCAAGGTGCGGCTGCTGCCGACCACCCCGCCGGCCTGTGCGGAGAGCGTCCAGGCCGTCCTCGACGCCGACTGGGTGATCCTGGGACCGGGGTCGTGGTTCACCTCGGTCATTCCGCACCTGCTGGTGCCCGATCTGGCCGCGGCGATCGCCAACACGACCGCCCAACGGATGCTGGTGCTCAACCTGGAACCGGCAGGGGAGACCCGCGGGTTCTCACCCGCCCGGCACATCGAGATTCTGGCCGAACACGCGCCGGCGTTGCGCCTGGACGTCGTGCTCGTGGACGCCCGGTTCGCCGACGGGGATGAGCACCTCACCCGCTACGTGCACTCCCTCGGCGGGCGGCTGGTGGTGGCCGATCTGTCCATGCGCGACGGGAGCGCCCGGCACGATCCGTTCCGGTTGGCCTCGCTGTACGCCGAGGTGATGGACATCCAGCCGGCCGGTGAATCGGCGGACTAGCCGAGCTGTGCCAAAATGCTCTAATGGCCATGACCCCACAGGTGAAAGCAGAACTCGCCACCATCGCCGAGGCGAGGCCGTGCTGTCGGCGGGCTGAAGTGGCCGCCACGCTGCGTTTCGCGGGAGGCTTGCACCTGGCCGGCGGGCAGATCGTCATCGAGGCCGAGCTCGATACCGGGGCCGCCGCGCGTCGCCTGCGTACCGCCATCTCCGACGTCTTCGGACACCAGTCCGAACTGATCGTGGTCAGCGGGGCGGGCCTGCGCCGCGGCACCCGCTACATCGTGCGGTTGATCAGGGACGGCAACGCCCTGGCCCGCCAGACCGGGCTGGTGGATTCGCGTGGCCGACCCGCCCGCGGGCTACCTCCTCAGGTGGTCGGAGGCGGTGCGTGTGATTCGGTGGCCGTCTGGCGCGGAGCCTTTCTCGCCCACGGCTCCCTGACCGAACCGGGCCGCTCGATGGCCCTCGAGGTGACCTGCCCGGGCCCCGAGTCGGCGCTCGCGCTCGTCGGCGCCGCTCGCCGCCTGCACATCGCCGCCAAGGCGCGCGAGGTGCGCAACGTCGATCGTGTCGTCATCCGCGACGGCGACGCCATCGCGGCCATGCTGACCAGGATGGGGGCCCACGAAGCGATGCTGGCCTGGGAGGATCGGCGGATGCGTCGCGAGGTCCGGGCGTCGGCGAACCGGTTGGCCAACTTCGACGACGCCAACCTGCGACGTTCCGCTCGGGCCGCGGTGGCCGCGGGGGCGCGGGTGGAAAGGGCGCTGGAGATCCTGGCCGAGGATGTCCCCGAGCACCTGCGGGCCGCCGGGGTGTTGCGGGTGGAGAACAAGCAGGCCAGCCTCGAAGAGCTCGGCCAGCTGCACGTTCCACCGCTGACCAAGGACGCCGTCGCCGGGCGCATCCGGCGGCTCTTGGCCACCGCAGACAAGCGTGCCGAGGATCTGGGCATCGCCAATACCGAGGCTAGCCTGAGCCCCGACATGCTGGAGGAGCAGGACTGAGATCTGGGCGTGATGTGAGCCACGAGCCGCCATTCGCTAGGTTGGATGTGTCCGCAGTGCCGTTTCGGCACTCTCGCTTGAACTTTTGGAGGAATCTCCCATGACAGTGAAGGTTGGCATCAACGGCTTCGGCCGCATCGGCCGCAACTACTACCGTGCGCTCGTCGCCTCGGGCGCTGACATCGAGGTGGTTGCCGTCAACGACCTCACCGACATCAAGACCCTGGCGCACCTGCTCAAGTACGACTCGATCCTCGGTCGCTTCGACGGCGACGTGACCTTCGACGAGGACTCGATCACCGCCAACGGCCAGTCCATCAAGGCCTTCGCCGAGACCGATCCGGCCAACCTGCCGTGGGGGGATCTCGGCGTCGACGTCGTGCTCGAATCCACCGGCTTCTTCACCGACGCCACCAAGGCGAAGGCCCACCTCGACTCCGGCGCCAAGAAGGTGCTGATCTCGGCTCCGGCCAAGAACGAGGACATCACCGTCGTCATGGGCGTGAACGACGATCTGTACGACCCCGCTCAGCACCACATCATCTCGAACGCGTCCTGCACCACGAACTGCTTGGCCCCCATGGCCAAGGCCCTCAACGACGGTCTGGGCATCGTCACCGGCCTCATGACCACCATCCACGCCTACACCCAAGACCAGAACCTGCAAGACGCCCCGCACAAGGATCTGCGTCGCGCCCGCGCCGCCGCGTTGAACCTGGTGCCCACCACGACCGGTGCCGCCAAGGCGGTGTCCCTCGTCCTGCCCGAGCTGAAGGGCAAGCTGGACGGTTACGCCATGCGGGCGCCCATCGCGACCGGCTCGGCCACCGACCTGACCTTCGTGGCCTCTCGGGAGACCACCGTCGAGGAGGTCAACCAGATCGTCCGTGACGCTGCCGCCAGCGGCCCGATGCAGGGCAAGCTGGTCTACACCGAGGATCCGATCGTGTCCAAGGACATCGAGACCCACCCGGCCTCGTGCATTTTCGATTCTGGGCTCACCAAGGTGATCGGCACGCAGGTCAAGGTGATCGGCTGGTACGACAACGAATGGGGTTACTCCCAGCGCTGCGTCGATCTCACCCTCCTCGTCGGCGAGAGCCTCTGAGCGTGCAGTCGGTCAACGAATTATCCGATCTCGCGGGTCTGCGGGTCCTGATCCGGTGTGACTTCAACGTGCCGCTCGACGGGGAGACCATCACCGACGACGGCCGGATCAAGGCGGCGCTGCCGACCCTGAAGCTGTTGCTCGACGGTGGCGCCAAGGTCGTCATCATGGCTCACCTGGGGCGGCCGAAGGGCGCCCCGGAGCCGAGGTTCTCCCTCTCTCCGGTGGCCGTCCGGCTGCAGGAGTTGCTGGGAACGAAGGTCACCTTGGCCCACGACACCGTCGGCGAATCGGCCGGATCCTGCGTCGAGGGGCTGGCCGCCGGCGAGGTCGCCATGCTGGAGAACGTCCGCTTCGAGGCGGGCGAAACCTCCAAGGACGAGACCGAGCGGGCCGAACTGGCGGCCAAGTACGCCAGCTTCGGTGACGTCTTCGTTTCTGACGGCTTCGGCGTCGTGCACCGCAAGCAGGCCTCGGTCTACGACGTGGCCAAGCTGCTGCCCTCCTACGCCGGACTGCTGGTGGCGGGCGAGGTGGACGTTCTCAGGCGGCTCACCGATAGCCCCGAGCGGCCCTACGCCGTCGTCCTGGGTGGCGCCAAGGTCTCGGACAAGCTGGCGGTCATCGACAACCTGTTGGAGACCGCCGACACGCTGCTCATCGGCGGCGGCATGGTGTTCACCTTCCTCAAGGCCCAAGGCCACGAGGTGGGTTCCTCGCTGCTGGAATCCGATCAGGTGGAGACAGTCAAGGGCTACCTCCGGGCGGCGGCTGAGGCGGGCAAGGAGATCGTCCTACCCACCGACGTGATCGTGGCCGCGGAGTTCAAGGCCGACAGCGCACCCACCGTGGTGGGCGTCGCCGACATCCCCGCCGATCGGATCGGTCTCGACATCGGCCCGGATTCGGGGGCGGCGTTCGCCAAGACCATCGCCGAATCGAAGACGGTGTTTTGGAACGGTCCCATGGGGGTGGCCGAGTGGGAGGCGTTCGCGGGCGGGACGTTGGCCGTCGCTCAGGCGTTGACCGAGGTCGACGGCCTGTCGGTGGTCGGCGGGGGAGATTCCGCCGCGGCCGTGCGTCAGCTCGGCTTCGACGATGCGGCCTTCGGCCACATCTCCACCGGCGGCGGCGCCAGCCTGGAATATCTCGAGGGCAAGACCCTGCCGGGCCTGGCCGTACTGGATGAGGAGTAGACGTGGCTCGACTGCCATTGATGGCCGGCAACTGGAAGATGAACCTCAACCACGTGGAGGCCGTCGGCCTGGTGCAAAAGCTGGCCTGGACGCTGCAGGACAAGTCGCACGACCCGTCCAGGTCCGAAGTCGTGGTGTTGGTCCCGTTCACCGATCTGCGCACCGTGCAAACGCTGGTGGAGGGGGATCGGCTCGATCTGCACTACGGCGCCCAGGACGTCTCGCCGCACGAAGCGGGCGCCTACACCGGCGAGATCTCGGTGGGGATGCTCGCCAAGCTGAACTGCAGCTACGTCGCGGTGGGGCATTCCGAGCGTCGCCAGCACCACCACGAGTCCGATGAGCTGGTGAACGCCAAGGCGCTCAAGGCGTTGGGGGCCCACATCACACCCATCATCTGCGTGGGGGAGGCCCTCGAGGTCCGCCAGGCGGGCGAGCAGGTGGATCACACCCTCTCGCAGGTGAGCGGAGCGCTCGCGTCCATGACCGGTGAGCAGGTGGCCGCCTCGGTGATCGCCTACGAGCCCGTCTGGGCCATCGGGACCGGCGAGGTCGCGACCCCCGCGGACGCCCAAGAGGTCTGCGGGGCGATCCGCTCCCGGTTGGGCGATGACTTCGGCGCCGACGTTGCCGAGCGGGTCCGCATCCTCTACGGCGGTTCGGTGAAGGCGGCCAACGTGGGCGAGATCATGGCCCAAAGCGACATCGACGGGTGCCTCGTCGGCGGTGCCAGCCTTTCGGTGGACGAGTTCTCCGGCATCGCCCGGTTCTACGATCTGGGCTGATCCATCCGGACGGCGAGCGAATCTGGGATTTCCGCGCCGCGTCGGCTAACATAGCGCGCGTGCTCGTGCCCCAAATTACCTCGCCCCTGATGACCTGGCCGTTGATGACCCTTTCGATCGTGTTGGTGCTGTCCAGCGTCTTGCTGGCGTTGTCGGTGCTGTTGCACAAGGGTCGCGGCGGCGGCATGTCGGACCTCTTCGGCGGCGGCATGTCCACCTCGATGGGCGGCACGTCGATTGCCGAACGCAACCTGGATCGCATTACGATCCTTCTGGGGCTGGTGTGGCTGGGGTGCATCCTCGGGTTACTCGCGTTGTACCGGTTCGGCGTCTAATACGTTGCCACCAGGCAGGCAGCGCTTAAAGCAACAGACAAGATCAAAGCAAGCAGCATAGGGAGATTACTGTGGTTGGTGGAAGTGCCATTCGTGGCAGCCGGGTGGGCGCAGGCCCCATGGGTGAAGCGGAGCGGGGAGATTCGGCCCCGAGGCTCTACATCTCCTTCTTCTGTGCGAACTCCCACGAGACGCGGCCAGCCTTTGCCGCGGACGCCACGATCCCCGAGGCCTGGGATTGCCCGCGGTGCGGTCTGCCCGCGAGCACGGATTCCGAGAACCCGCCGCCCCCACCGAAGACCACACCTTACAAGACGCACTTGGCGTATGTGAAGGAGCGGCGTAGCGATTCCGAGGCCGAGGCCATCCTCAAGGAGGCCCTGACGGCGTTGCGCGCGCGCCGAGCGCGCGGCGAGGTCATTTACTGAGTGCCGATGGGACCGCCTCGTCGGCCCGCGACGTACACTTAAGTCCTCTGACCGTATTGGAGGCAAGGTGCGATGTGGTGGCTTGCTTGGTTGATAGTGGCGGTGGGCCTAGGCGTGGCCGAGGCCTTCTCCCTGACTCTGGCGTTTGGGATCTTCAGCGCGGCGGCACTTTCTGCTGCACTGGTCGCCGGGTTCGGCGCGCCATGGATCTTCCAACTACTGACCTTTGCGGCCGCGTCGATGGCCGGCCTACTCGTCGTGCGACCCATCGCCCGTCGGCATGCGTCGCGGCCACCTCTCACACTCGACGGCACCGACGCCCTCGTCGGCCGGATGGCCACGGTGGTGGAGGAAGTGACCGCTGAGCACGGACTGATCAAGCTAGTGGGCGAGAACTGGACGGCCCGTCCACTCGATGAGCACCTCGTGATCCCGCCCGGGGCGGCCGTCGATGTGATGGAGATCGCTGGAGCCACCGCAATCGTCTATCCGCGGGACCTGCTGCCGTAGGAAGGGAAAGGAAGTTGTCATGGGGTTCTTCTTGGTGCCGATCATCGTTGCGGCCCTCCTGATCGTCTATCTGGTGATGTTGACGGTAAAAATCGTGCCGCAGGCGCACCGCTTCAACATCGAACGATTCGGGCGCTACCGCACCACTCTTCAGCCCGGTTTGAACTTCATCATCCCCATCGCCGACCGGGTCCGCGACAAGCTCGACATCCGTGAGCAGGTGTTCCCCTCGACGCCCCAACCGGTCATCACCGAAGATAACCTGGTCGTCAACATCGACACGGTCCTCTACTACCAGATCACCGAGCCCCGCGCCGCCGCCTACGAGGTGGCGAACTACCTGCAGGCCATCGATCAGCTCACGGTCACCACCTTGCGTAACCTGATCGGCAGCATGGACCTGGAAGAGGCGCTGACCTCGCGCGAAGCCATCAATGCTCAGCTGCGCACCGTTCTCGACGAGGCCACCGGCAAGTGGGGCATTCGCGTCAACCGGGTCGAGATCAAGGCCATCGATCCTCCCAACAGCATCAAAGAGGCCATGGAGAAGCAGATGCGGGCCGAGCGCGACAAGCGCGCGACCATCCTGCACGCCGAGGGCGAGCGGCAGTCCAGGATCCTCACCGCCGAGGGCACGCGCCAACAGGAGATCCTGGTGGCCCAGGGTGAGCAACAGGCACGAATCCTGCGGGCCGACGGCGAAGCCAAGGCGATTGAACGCGTCTTCCGCTCCGTCCACGCCAACGACGCGGATCCCAAGCTCCTCGCGTACAAGTACCTCGAGACCCTCCCCGCGCTGGCCAACGGCGAGAACAACACGTTCTGGGTGATTCCGGGCGAGTTCACCGAGGCGATACGGACCGTTACCGAGGCGTTCGGAGACAAGTCCGAAACGAAGAAATCCGCCGTGAACGCCCCAGCCGACGACGCGTTCGAGTCCCCTCAGGATGACCAGACCCCACAGATCGGGCACGACGAGACCCGACAGATTGGCTACGACAAGGGCCAGGGGGCGATCGATTCGCTCGATGCCGTCCAGGCCGCCGACGAGGTGGCGAAGAGGGCGGAGGCCGCGGTGAGCGAGGCCAAAGCAGAAGCCAAGGCGGTCGAGGCCGGGCCGGCGTATTAGCGCCCAGTCCGAGATTCAGGTCAGGTTGGCCGCCGCTCGCTCGTCGAGCAGCCACAGGGTCCGGCTGGTGCCGTGCGCGCGGGCGGCTGGGGGCAGCGGAGCGTCCGCGTCCGGTTGCACGGCGGCCGCCACGGCGTCTGCCTTGTCGGGGCCGCTGACGAGGAACCAGACCTCCTCCGAGCGGTTGATGGCGTTCAGCGTCAAAGTCAGCCGTTCGGTGGGGGGCTCGGGAGCGTTCGAGACGGCGCTGACCAACGCGCTGGAGCTCATGGAGCCAGCGTTCTCGGGGAACAACGAGGCGATGTGGCCGTCGGCCGCTAGGCCCAGCAGGCAGATATCGAACACGGTGTCACCCAGCTCGGTCGCGTAGTTGGAGGCCGCGATCTCCAGTGTCACCGAACCGGCGGCGGCGGGCATGGGGTGGACGAGGCTGGCGTCTATCCGCATCTGCCCGGCGAGGGTTGCCAACGCCTCGCCAGCGTGGCGCTGAGGATCATCGGTTGGCAAGAAGTTGTCGTCGCTCCACCACAACTCGACGCTGCCCGCGGACAGGTCGGAGACCGCCAGCAAATCGGCCACCCGTCGATAGACGCGGTTCGCGATCCGGCCGCCGGTCAGGCACAACTGCGCGCGATGGTGGAGACCATTCAGTTCCTCCAGCCGCCCCACCAGACGCCGAGCGGCGTCGAAAACCAGGGCTTCGGAGTCATCGAACCGCACCACCTCGCGGTGGCCTACTGCCGTCTGCGGGTCTTCCAAGCGGTCCGTCAACTGAAACTTCTCCCTAATACTGTGTCGATACTGTGTCGCGGGTCAAGAACTTTCGGGGGGCGACTCAGCCTCAACTGAGGGTCCTGGCCAGGTTAGTCCTTTTGGTCTGGGAGTCCAGCCCGATTGGGCGAAATCGGTTGGCTGGCCTCGGCTTGGTCGGCTTCCGCCTGAGCCCGGCTGGGTGCCGGGGTGTTCTCGGCGATCACCTCCGCCTGCTCGACCTGCGTCCGCTCGCCACCCGGCCTCTTGGCGGTGGCCTTTTTCGTGCTGGCCTTTTTCGTGCTGGCCTTTTTGGTGGCGGGCTTTTTGGTCGCGGTTCTCTTCGAGGTGCCATCGGCGCCACTGGCGGCCCGCTCGGTGAGCTTGCTGGCGGCTTGCTCGAAGATGTCGTCATAGTCCATCCGGCGCAGCTCCTCGGCCAACAGCGCCGAGACCTCGCGGCGGCGCAGCGCCACGGAGCGCTGCGGTTGACCGGGGACGACGTAGTTGGCCAGCGAACCGTCTTCGCGCGTGATGGCGATATCCCCGGCGGCCGTACTCAACCGGACGGCGGTGATGCCGGGGCCGCGCGTGTTCAAGCGCTCCACCTCGACGCCGAGACGATCCTCGAGCCAGGCGGCCAGCAGCGTGGCGGCGGCGTTGTCGCGGGCCCCCTCGACGGTCGCGGCGAGGATGTGAGCGGGGTACTGATCCACGGCCGCGGCGAGCAGCGCCCGCCAGGGCGTGAGCCGGGTCCAGGTCAGGTCGGTGTCGCCGCGCATGTGATTGGCCGCCCGGTCCTTCAGCGCTTCGATGGCGAACTTGTGGCCGGCGGCATCCGTGATCCGCCGGGTGCCCAGGCGCCCGATCGGATCCTCACCGAGATTGACCGGGGACTCCCCGGGCCACCACACGACGACGGGGGAGTCCGGGAGCAGGAGCGGCAACACCACCGAGGTGGGATGGCGGGCCACCTCGCCGTGCATGTGCAGCTCGATCAGTTCGCCCGGCACGTCCTCCCCGAAGCTCACCTCGGCGTCCAGACCCGAGCTCTTGCTCTTCGACGGCACGACGACGATCACCCGAGACGGGTGCTCGCGGCTGGCGCCCATGGCGGCTTCGAGCGCCGCCTCGGTGCCGGGTTTGCGCCCCCGCGGATCGGCCACCACGACGAGCGTGAGAACCATGCCCAGCGACGGCGACCCGATCTTGCGCCGCCCGCTGACGATGGAGTTCGCGATCTTGGCGGCCGTGGTCTTCTTGAGCTCGATCTTCATCGGTTCCTCCTCCACGATCTCACCGACGGGGTGTTCACGGACGCCGCCAGGTGAATCCGTCACGGGCCAACATGTCGTCTGCCGAACGCGGCCCCCAGCTGCCGGGGTGGTAGCTTTCGGGCTGGCTATCCTGCTCGGCCCAGAAGTCGAGGACGGGATCCAGGATGCGCCACGACGATTCCACCTCTTCGTGCTGGGGGAACAGCGGAGGGTCACCGAGCAACACGTCCAGGATCAACCGCTCGTAGGCCTCGGGGCTGGATTCGGTGAACGAGCCGCCGTAGGCAAAGTCCATGTTCACCTCGCGGATCTCCATCTGGGTACCGGGAACCTTGGCGCCGAAGCGTAGCGTGATGCCCTCGTCGGGCTGAATCCGCATCACCAGCGCGTTGGCGCCGAGCGATTCGGTGTCGGTGGAGGTGAACGGCAGGTGGGGGGCCTTCTTGAAGCTCAGCGCCACCTCGGTGACGCGTCGCGCGAGCCGCTTACCGGTGCGCAGGTAGAACGGCACGCCCGCCCAGCGTCGGTTGTCGATATCGACGCGGATGGCGGCGAAGGTGTCGGTCGTGCTGTCTTGGGAGATGCCGTCCTCGTCGAGATAACCCCGGACCTTTTCACCACCCGCCCAACCGCCCGCGTACTGACCCCGGGCGGTGTGCTTGGCCATGTCCAGCGGTGGTCGCGCGGCGGCCAACACCTTCTGCTTCTCGGCGCGGAGCTGCCTGGCCTCGAAGGAGGTGGGCTCCTCCATGGCGGTGAGCGCCAGCAGTTGGAGGAGATGGTTTTGGATGACGTCGCGGGCGGCGCCGATCCCGTCGTAGTAGCCCGCCCGGCCGCCGATGCCGATGTCTTCGGCCATGGTGATCTGGACGTGATCGATGTAGTTGTTGTTCCACACCGGCTCGAACAGCTGGTTGGCAAACCGGAACGCCATCATGTTCTGGACGGTTTCCTTGCCCAGGTAATGATCGATGCGAAAGACCGAACGCGACGGGAAGGCCGAGGAGACGATGCGGTTGAGATCCTGGGCGCTGGCCAGATCGTGCCCGAACGGCTTCTCGATGACGACCCGGCTCCAAACGCCTCGTCCCTCGTCGGTCAGGCCGTGGCGACGAAGCTGGCCCACGACGTCTTCGAACATGCCTGGCGGGATGGAGAGGTAGAACGCGTGGTTGCCGCCAGTGCCGCGGACCTCGTCCAGTTCGGCGATGGTGGTGCGCAGGTCGGCGTAGGCCTGGTCGTTCTTGAGGTCACCGGGAACGAAGCGGATGCCTTCGCTGAGTTGCTGCCACACCTCCTCACGAAACGGGGTGCGGGCGTACTCCTTGACCGAATCGTGCACGATCTTGGCGAAGTCTTGGGTCTCCCAATCCCGCCGGGCAAAGCCCACCAGGCCGAAGCCCGGGGGCAACAGGCCGCGGTTGGCCAGATCGTAGATGGCGGGCATGAGCTTCTTGCGGGACAGATCGCCGGTCACCCCGAAGATCACCAGGACACAGGGTCCGGCGATCTTGGGCAACCGGCGATCCTGCGGATCCCGCAGCGGGTTTGGACGGTCTTCGACGAACAAGGTCGGCCTTTCTGGACAGATCCTCGGGTGGGTCAGGCCTTGTCTAGTTCCGCCTTGACCGTTTCGGTCAGCTCGTCCCACGACTTGGCGAACTTCTCCACCCCTTCGTCCTCGAGCTGTTGCACGACGTCATCGAGGTCGATGCCCACCTTCTTGAGATCCTCGAGGGTCTGGCGCGCGTCCTCGATGTTGTCGGTGATGGTGTCACCAGTGATCTGAGCATGATCGGCCGCGGCCTTCATGGTCTTCTCCGGCATGGTGTTCACCGTGTCCTTGGCGACTAACCCGGTGATGTACATCGTGTCGTCGTAGTCGGGATTCTTGACCCCGGTGGAGGCCCACAGCGCGCGCTGCGGGTTGGCCCCGTCCGCGGCGAGCGCCTGCCAGCGCTCGTCGGCGAAACGATCGAGGTAGACCCCGTAGGCGACGCGGGCGTTGGCGATGCCGGCCTTGCCCTTGAGCGCGCGGGCCTCTGGCGAATCCAGCTTGTCGAGGCGATCGTCCACCTCGGCGTCGACGCGGCTGACGAAGAAGGAGGCCACGGAGCGGATCGTGGTGACGTCGTGCCCGTTCTTCTTCGCCAGATCCAACCCGTCGAGGTAGGCGTCGATGACGGCCTGGTAGCGATCGATGCTGAAGATGAGCGTGACGTTGACGCTGATCCCCTCACCGATGGTCTTGGTGATGGCGCCCAGCCCCGGCTTGGTCGCCGGGATCTTGATCAGCACGTTCGGCCGGTCGACGGTCTCGCGCAGGTGCTTGGCCTGGTTCTGGGTGGCCTCCGGATCCATCGCCACTCCCGGATCGACCTCGATCGAGACGCGGCCGTCGACCCCGTTGGTCTTTTCGAAGATCGGCGCGAACACGTCGCAGGCGTCGCGGACGTCGGTGGTGGTGAGGGCGGTGATGGCCTCGTCCACGCCCTTGCCCTTGAACTCGCGCAGCTGCTCGGAGTAGGCCTCGCCCTCTGCCAGGGCCCCGGCGAAGATCGTCGGGTTGGTCGTCACCCCGACCACTGAGGAGTGGTCGATCAGGTCTTGCAGGTTCCCGCTTTCGATGCGATCGCGGGAGAGATCGTCCAACCAAATGGACACTCCCGCGTTGGACAGATCGGACAGATTGTCGCTCATAGTCGAACTCCTGAGATTGTATTGAGGGTTGTGGGTTTCAGTTCTGGTCGGCGTCGGTGTCGGTGTCGATGTCGCCGGGGGCGGCCGGGCCCGATTGAGCCCTGTGGGTGGCCGTCTCGCCGGGATGGTTCGCCAACGTCTTGGCCGCCTCGATGCTCTCGTGAGCCTTGTCGACGACGTTTTGGGCGTTGAACCCGAACTCGTCGAGCAAGAACTCCCCGTCGGCGCTGGCGCCGAAGTGGTCGATGCCGATGGTGCGCCCGGCATCACCGACGAGATCGCGCCAACCCTGGGGTACCGCGGCCTCGATGGAGACACGAGCCCGGAGACCGTCGGGCAGCACCGACTGGCGATAGGCGTCGTCCTGAGCGTCGAACCACTCGCGGCACGGCACCGACACCACGCGGGCGTTGACGCCGCTCTCGGCCAGCGTCTTGGCGGCCTCGACGCAGCACCGCACCTCCGAGCCGGTGCCGATCAGCACCACGTCGGGATCGCCGTCGCAGTCCTTGAGGACATAGGCGCCCTTGGCGACGTTGCTCGTGTCGGCGAAGCCGTCGGTGCCGCGGGGAAAGATCGGCAGATTCTGACGCGACAAGATCAGCCCGGCTGGGCGATCGGTGTTGCGCATGATCTGCGCCCACGCCGCGGTGGTCTCGTTGGCGTCGGCGGGACGCACGACGTCGAGGCCCGGAATCATCCGCAGGCTGGGGATGTGCTCGATCGGCTGGTGGGTGGGGCCGTCCTCGCCGAGGCCGACCGAATCGTGGGTCCACACGAAGGTGACCGGCGCCCGCATGAGCGCCGCCAGCCGGACCGCGGGGCGCATGTAATCGCTGAAGGTCAAGAAGGTGCCGCCGAAGACGCGCGTGCCACCGTGCACGGTGATGCCGTTCATGATGGCGCCCATGGCGTGCTCGCGGATGCCGAAGTGCAGCACCCGGCCGTAGGGATCGCCGGTGAACTTCTTCGAGGACCGCTCGCTCGGCAGGAAGCTGCTGGCGTCCTCGATCGTGGTGTTGTTGGAGCCGGCGAGGTCGGCCGAGCCGCCCCAGAACTCGGGCACCTGGGCGGCGATGGCCTGGATGACCTTGCTGGATGCCTTGCGGGTGGCGATGCCCTTGGGATCGGCCTCGAAGCTCGGCAGATCGGCGTCCCAGCCCTCCGGGAGCGTTCGGGAGCTCACCCGCTCCAACAGCTTGGCGTTCTCCGGGTTGGCCGACTTCCACTCCTCGAAGCCGGCGTTCCAGTCCTCTTCGGCCTGCCGGCCGCGCTGGACCAGCTCGCGGGTGTGCTCGATGACCTCGTCGCTGACCGCGAAGAGCTCCTCGGGATCGAAGCCGAGCGCCTTCTTGGTGGCGGCCACCTCGTCGTCGCCGAGGGCCGAGCCGTGGGCGTCGCCGGTGCCCTGCAGGTCCGGGGCGGGCCAGCCGATGATGGTGCGCAGCTTGATGAAACTGGGCTTGTCGCTCACCTCGCGGGCGGCGCGCAGGGCCTCGTCGAAGGCGACGATGTCCTCGACGTAGCTGCCCGTGGAGGTCCAGTCGATCTCTTGGACGTGCCAGCCGTAGGCCTCGTAGCGGGCCGCGGTGTCCTCGGACAACGCGATGACGGTGTCGTCCTCGATGGAGACGTGGTTGGAGTCGTAGATCAGGGTGAGATTGCCCAGGTTCTGCGTGCCCGCCAGCGAGGAGGCCTCGCTGGAGATGCCCTCTTCGATGTCACCGTCGCTGGCGATGCAGTAGATCTGGTGATCGAAGGGGGACTCGTTCGGCGCGGCCTGCGGATCGAAGAGCCCACGCTCGAAGCGGGCCGCCATCGCCATCCCGACGGCGTTGGCGACGCCCTGCCCCAGCGGGCCGGTGGTGGTCTCCACGGCGGCCGTGTGGCCGTGTTCGGGGTGGCCCGGGGTCTTGGAACCCCAGGTGCGCAACGCCTTGATGTCGGACAACTCGAGCCCGAAACCGCCGAGGTAGAGCTGAATGTAGAGGGTGAGGCTGGAGTGCCCGGCGCTCAACACGAAGCGATCGCGGCCGGGCCAGTCGGGATTGGCCGGATTGTGCCGCATGACCTTTTGGAACAGGTCGTAGGCGACCGGGGCCAGGCTCATCGCCGTTCCCGGGTGACCGTTGCCCTTTTGTTGCACGGCATCGGCGGCGAGCACGCGGATGGTGTCGATGGCGCGTTGGTCGGTTTCGGTCCAACCCTGCGGGAGCTTCGAGGTGGCAGTCATGAAAAAATCGTTTCCCCTTCAGTCGTGTGTCGTCCCTCACCTTACTGCGGGGGCGGGCGGGGACGGCTACCCCCGCCGAGTCGGCAAAGCTGGGCGGAACGCCTAGACTTGCACGCAATGTCCACTGAGGTCGTCAACGAATCCAACCACTCGCAGACTGCAGCGTCGCGCGGGCTCTCCGCGGCTGCCCACGCGCGCAACGTCGTCTCGGGCTACGTCGGGCTGACCAAGCCACGGATCATCGAGTTGCTGCTCATCACCACGGTGCCGGCCATGTTCTTGGCGGCCGGGACGGTCCCACCCCTCGCGCTGGTGGTGATGACCCTGGTGGGCGGCACGCTGGCCGCCGGCAGCGCCAACGTGTTCAACTGCATTTACGACCGCGACATCGACGAGACGATGCGCCGCACCCGCCGACGCCCGCTGCCGCGCCACCAGGTGGGTACCGTGGCCGCGACGATCTTCGCCTTCGTCCTGGCCATCGCGGCCACCCTCGTGCTCGGGTTCGGCACCAACTGGCTCTCCGCCGGTCTGGCGATGGCCGCCAACGCGTTCTACGTCTTCGTCTACACGATGTGGCTCAAGCGCCGCACCTCGCAGAACATCGTGTGGGGCGGCATAGCGGGCTGTTTCCCGCCGCTGATCGGCTGGACGGCCGTGACGGGATCGCTCGCGCTGGCCCCGTTCGTGCTGTTCGCCGTCGTCTTCTTCTGGACCCCCCCGCACACGTGGGCGCTGGCGTTCCGCTACCGCGAGGACTACGCCGCCGCCGAGGTGCCGATGCTCCCGGTGGTCATGGCCGCTCCCCGGGTGGCGGTGCGCATCCTGATCTACACGGTCGTCACCGTGAGCGTCAGCCTCACCCTGTGGCCGATCGCCGGCACGGGGTTGTTGTATCCGGTCGTCGCCGCGGTCACCGGCGGCGCCATGATCGTGGAGGCCGTCGGGCTACTGAAGCGGGCGCGGGCCGGGCTCACCGACGCCGCCCTCAAGCCGATGCGGCTCTTCCATTGGTCGAACTCCTACCTCGCGTTGCTGTTCATCGCCGCGGCCATCGATCCGCTCATCTTCTGATCCTGCCCGGCTCGGGTCGAACGGTGGCGGCGGGGACGCACCGAGAGCATCAGGTTGGTGGCGAGGGCCATGACGACGGTGATGCCGAGCATGTGCATGGCAACCAACACGATCGGCACCCCGGTGAAGTACTGAACGTAGCCGATAACGCCCTGGGACAATTCGGCCACCAGCAGCGCGATCGCCGCGCGACTGCGCAGCTTCACCACCAGATAGCCGGTGCCGATGACGAGCAGCCACACCACCCACGCGTGCATCTTCGCGGTGGTCTCTACGTCGAAGCCGGTGCGAGCGACCGCGGCAGAGCCCGAGTGCGGTCCGCTGCCGGTCACGACGGTGCCCAGCAGGACCGCCAGCCAGGCGAGGGCAAAGACGGCCAGCGCGACCCTCCGCAGGCTGGGCGTGGCGTCGCGGACGGCGCTGACCTTGGCGCGGCGCAGCAACACCACGGCCAGGCAGAGCAGGGCGACGCTGACCAGCAGGTGCGCGGCGACGATGTACCAGGTGAGGTCGGTGAGAACGGTGATACCGCCGATCACTCCCTGAACGGGGATGCCGAGCGCCATCAGGGTGGCGAGGAGCTTGATCTTGGGATCCCAGGCCGTGCGGTTGCGCTGCAGCCAGGCCGTCAGCAGCGTGCCGATGGCGATGGCGATGAGCACGAAGGTGAGCAGGCGGTTGCCGAACTCGATGACCCCGTGCAAACCCATCTCGGGAGTGGAGACGAAGGACCCGTCGGTGCACCGTGGCCAGGTGGGACACCCCAGGCCGGAACCGGTGAGGCGCACGATGGCGCCGGTGACCACCAGCAGCGAGTTGCCGATGATCGAGGCCCACGCGAAGCCGATCAGCGTTTGGCGCGCGCCGACGAACCGGCCCAGCGCACGTATTCCCCTACCTACGACGTCCATCGAAAGACCTTCCTTGCCGTCGCCATGCCCACCAGAGCCCACAGACAGACTATGCCGAGGTTCCACCAGTCGACTGTGCCCGCGCTGGCCTGACGCCACGCCTGGGCCAGGGCGGCCGTCGGGAGAAAGCGGACGACCGCCGCCAGCCCGTCGGGCATGACCGCGAGCGGGATCATGACGCCCCCCAGGCTGAGCCCGATCAGGTAGACGAAGTTGGCCACGGCCAGCGTGATCTCTGCCCGCAGCGCCCCGGCCATCGCCAAGGCCAGGCTCGCGAACGCCAACGCCCCGATCAGCCCGGTAATCGCGGCCACGAACCACGGGCCCACGGCGTCGGCCGGGCGCCACCCCAGGATGAGGGCCAACGAGATCAGCACGACAAGCTGGGCCGCCGTGACGGCGGCGATGGCCGCGGCCTTGCCGAGCACCAGCCCGGTACGGCCCAGCGGCGTGGCCGCCAACCGTTCCAAGACCCCGTAACGACGCTCGAACCCGGTCGCGATGGCGAGCGAGGTGAAGCAGGTGGACCAGATCGCCAGCGCGAACACCGACGGCGCCAAAACGTCGAAGGGCAGCCAGGCAGCACCGAACCACCGCCCGGCCACCAGCAGGGCGACGGGAATCACCAGCGCCAACAACAACTGCTCCCCGTTCGACGCCAGCAGGCTCGCCTCCAGGCGGGCGTGGGAGAACACCCGCCGCGACGCCGAGGCCGCGCCGGGGTTCGGCCGGTAATCGAGTCGAGCCTTGCCTTCGGTGGGGTTACTCATGGGCGCATCCCGCCCTCGGTGTTGGCCAAGAACACCGACTCCAGGCTCCGGCCGCCCGTGGTGAGTTCGCTCGGCGTTCCGCGCACGGCGATGCGTCCGCGGTCCATGATCTCGATCCGATCGGCCAGCCGCTCGGCCTCGTCCATGGCGTGGGTGGTCAACAGGATCGACACCCCGCTCGCCCGCAGCTCGGATAACAGCTCCCAGACCGAGCGACGCGAGTGCGGATCGAGGCCCGCGGTGGGCTCGTCGAGGAACACCAGCTCGGGGCGACCGACGAGGGCCGCGGCCAGGTTCAGGGCCTGCTGCTGGCCACCGGAAAGCCGCCGAACGGTGGTGCCCGAGAATTTGTCGATGCCCAGGCGGTCGGCCAGCGCGGGCACGGGGAGCGGATGGGTGTGCAGGCTGGCCAGGTAGGCCAACAGCTGCATGGGCTTGACCCCCGACCATGCTCCCGTCGCCTGGGGCATCACCGAAAGCCTGCCCGCGCTGATGGCCCGCGCCGGATGTTCCCCGCAGGCCAGCACCGTGCCGGCGGTGGGGGAGTAGATGGTCGCGCAACAGCGGATCAGCGTGGTTTTGCCCGCGCCGTTGGGTCCGAGCAATGCCGTGATGGAACCGGCCGGCACGTCGAGATCGACACCGTCGATGATCTGGCGGCCCGGCACGCTGAAGCGCAATCCCGACACCTGGAGGGCGGGTGAAACTGGCGGGGTCGACACGCGGAAGAGTTTACCGGTGAGCGTCGCCCGAAAGCTCGGGACAACCCGATGTGGGGCGTATCACGACCAGGTAAGGCGCCCCTTGGTTGAACGCTGGCCGATTTAGGGAAGAATGGTGTTGTGAAAACAAGCGAAGGGGTGGCCTTCCTCGAAGGCAAGGATCGACGGGTCGTTGATGCTCCCGCGCCTGTCGGCCCCGCGCCAGAGGTCTCCACGCGCGATCTCGTCGTGCAATCGATCATGGAGCACGGCCCGTCGACCGCCGCCCAGTTGGCGACGCGGCTCAAGCTCACCCCGGCGGCGATCCGCCGCCACCTGGGGGATCTGCTGGCGGGCAATCACCTGGTGGCCAGCGAAGAGAGAGTCTACGGCTCCCGATCCCGCGGGCGCCCGGCCAAGGTGTTCGCGCTGACCGACACAGGCCGCGGCGACTTCCACCAGGCCTACGACGAGCTGGCCATCGATGCCCTCAAGTTCCTGGCCGAGACCGGTGGGCCGGAGGCCGTCGACAGGTTTGCCGAGGCGCGCGTGGCCGACGTGCGTCGTCGCTTCTACGACATCGTTGAGGCCCATCCCGAGATGTCCCGGGTGCAGGCGCTCTCGGAGTCGCTGAACGCCGACGGCTACGTGGCTTCCGCACTGCCCGTACGCTCGGGCGAGCAGCTGTGCCAGCACCACTGCCCGGTGGCGCACGTGGCGCAGGAGTTCCCACAGCTGTGCCGGGCCGAGACCGAGCTGTTCTCCGAGCTGCTCGGGCGCCACGTCCAGCGGTTGGCCACCATCGCCGAAGGCGATGGTGTCTGCACGACCCACGTGCCCCACTCTCCGGCCACCCGATCCAAGATTCCCACGTCCCCCGGTTTTGCCCCTCGTCCCCCAAATTTTGCTCAGCCCACATCCACGGAAGGCCTGATATGACCCAGCTAGAGACCCAGCCGACTCCCATCGCGCAGACCCCCACACAGGACGAGCACCTGGACGCCCTCGGCAAGTACAAGTTTGGCTGGCACGACGCCGACGCCGCTGGCGCGACGGCCCAGCGCGGGATCAACCCCGCCGTGGTGGCCAACATCTCCGCCCTCAAGGACGAGCCCCAGTGGATGCTGGACCTGCGCCTCAAGGGCCTGAAGATGTTCGAGCGCAAGCCCATGCCCGCCTGGGGCGCCGACCTCAGCGGCATCGACTTCGACAACATCAAGTACTTCGTGCGTTCCACCGAGAAGCAGGCCCAGTCCTGGGATGACCTGCCCGCCGACATCAAGAACACCTACGACAAGCTCGGCATCCCCGAGGCGGAGAAGGCTCGCCTCGTCTCCGGGGTCGCAGCGCAGTACGAGTCCGAGGTGGTCTACCACCAGATCAACGAGGAGCTGGAGCGCCAGGGCGTCATCTTCCTGGACACCGACACCGCGCTGAAGGAGCACCCGGAGCTGTTCGCCGAGTACTTCGGCACCGTCATCCCGGTCGGCGACAACAAGTTCGCCTCGCTGAACACCTCGGTGTGGTCGGGTGGCTCGTTCATCTACGTGCCGAAGGGCGTGCACGTCGAGATTCCGCTGCAGGCCTACTTCCGGATCAACACCGAGAACATGGGCCAGTTCGAGCGCACGCTCATCATCGTCGACGAAGGCGCGTACGTGCACTACGTCGAGGGCTGCACCGCGCCGATCTACTCCTCGGACTCGCTGCACAGCGCCGTCGTGGAGATCATCGTGAAGAAGGGCGCTCGCTGCCGCTACACGACCATCCAGAACTGGTCGAACAACGTGTACAACCTGGTCACCAAGCGCGCCACCTGCGAAGAGGGCGCCACCATGGAGTGGATCGATGGCAACATCGGCTCCAAGGTCACCATGAAGTACCCGGCGGTCTACCTCATGGGCGAGCACGCCCGTGGCGAGACCCTGTCCGTCGCCTTCGCCGGAGAGGGCCAGCACCAAGACGCCGGCTCCAAGATGGTGCACTGCGCGCCCTACACGTCGAGCTCGATCATCTCCAAGTCGGTCGCCCGCGGCGGCGGACGCTCCTCCTACCGCGGCCTCGTGCAGGTCGAGGACGGCGCGCACCACTCGGCGTCGACGGTGAAGTGTGACGCGCTCCTGGTGGACCAGATCTCGCGCTCCGACACCTACCCCTACGTCGATGTCCGCGAGGACGAGGTGTCGATGGCGCACGAGGCGACGGTCTCCAAGGTGAGCGACGAGCAGTTGTTCTACCTGATGAGCCGCGGCATGGAGGAGGACGAGGCCATGGCGATGATCGTGCGCGGCTTCGTCGAGCCGATCGCCAAGGAGCTGCCCATGGAGTACGCGCTGGAGCTCAACCGCCTCATCGAACTCCAGATGGAAGGCGCGGTCGGCTGACGCCGGCTCGGCTGAGCCCGCTCAACCGCATGCCTCATCACTACGAAGGAAGAGATTCACACGTTGTCTGTCGACACCATTGACACCAGTAACACCGATATCGGTACCGCCGGCGCCGCCCAACCGAACGTCGCCGGGGCGGTCGAGACCAAGGTTGCCTCGCACCTGCATCCGCGGCCGTCTTACGATCTGGCCGATCATCAGGTGCCCAAGGGGCGCGAAGAGATCTGGCGGTTCACCCCGCTGAAGCGGCTGCGGGGCCTGCTCACCGAGGAGGGCACGGGGGCCCAGCTCAGCTGGGCCACCTCGGCGCCCGACGAGGTGCGCATCTTAGACGTCAGTCCGCAGCGGGCTCGCGAGCTGGGCGGGGTGGCCCCGGCCGACCGCCTGGCCGCCATGGCCGCCGCGCACGCCGGTGTCGCCAAGCACGTCGACGTGCCGGCGAACGTCGAGCTGGACGAGCCGATCGTCATCGATCTGGTCGGCGAAAGCAGCACCGATCTCGTGCACAGCCACGTCGTCATCACCGTGGGCAACCACGCCAAGGCGACGATCGCGATCAAGCACACCGGCAGCGCTCGGTACGCCGCGCTGACCAACGTCATCGTCGGAGACGGCGCCGATCTCACGCTGGTCAGCGTGCAGGACTGGGACGACGACGCCGTGCACGGCGGGCAGACCTCGGTGAACGTCGGCCGCGACGCCACCGTCCGCACCATCGCGGTGAGCCTGGGTGGCGATCTGCTGCGCATCGCCGAGACCGCCGAGTTCGACGGCCCCGGTGGCACGCTGGACCAGTACGGGCTCTACTTCGTCGACGCCGGGCAGCACATCGAGCACCGGTTGTTCGTCGATCACAACGCCCCCCACACGAGGTCCAACGTGGACTATCGCGGTGCGCTGCAGGGCCAGGGGGCGCACTCGGTCTGGATCGGCGACGTGCTGATCCGCAAGGTGGCCGAGGGCATCGAGACCTACGAGTCCAACAAGAACCTCGTCCTCACCGACGGTTGCCGCGCCGATTCGGTGCCGAACCTGGAGATCGAGACCGGCGAGATCGCCGGCGCCGGGCACGCCTCCACGACCGGACGCTTCGACGATGAGCAACTGTTCTACCTGCGCAGCCGCGGCATCGACGAGGAGGAGGCCCGCCGCCTGGTGGTGCACGGCTTCTTCGCCGACATCATCCGTCGCATCGGCGTCCCCGCCGTCGAGTCCCAGCTGATGGCGGCCGTCGAGCACGAGCTCGAGTTCACCGTCGGCACCCCAAGCTCCAACACGAACCCACTCGAGTCGAACGAACTCGACACGAACGAAGAGGCCTGATACCTATGACCAAGCTTGAAATCTCCAACCTGCACGTTTCCGTCGATACCGAGAACGGCCCCAAGGAAATCCTCAAGGGCGTCGATCTGGTCATCAACAGCGGTGAGGTGCACGCCATCATGGGCCCCAACGGCTCCGGTAAGTCCACCCTGGCCTACTCGATCGCCGGGCACCCCAAGTACAAGATCACCGACGGCACCGTGCAGCTCGACGGCCAAAACATCTTGCAGATGTCGGTCGACGAGCGCGCCCGTGCCGGGTTGTTCTTGGCCATGCAGTACCCCGTCGAGGTTCCCGGCGTCTCCGTCGCGAACTTCCTGCGCACCGCCAAGACCGCGCTCGACGGCCAGGCCCCTAAGGTTCGCACCTGGGTCAAGGAGGTCAACGCCGAGATGCAGCGCGTCAATCTCGACACCTCCTTCTCCCAGCGCAGCGTCAACGAGGGCTTCTCCGGTGGCGAGAAGAAGCGCCACGAGATCGTTCAGCTCGGGCTGCTCAACCCCCGCTTCGCCATCCTCGACGAGACCGACTCCGGCCTCGACATCGATGCGCTCCGCATCGTCTCCGAGGGCGTCAACCGCTTCAGCGATCAGGGCGACCGCGGCGTGCTGTTGATCACCCACTACACCCGCATCCTGCGCTACATCAAGCCCGACTTCGTCCACGTGTTCGTCGACGGTCGCATCGCCGAGCAGGGCGGGGCCGAGCTGGCCGAGCGCCTCGAGGCCGAGGGCTACGATCGCTACAATCGCGCGGCCAAGGCAAATGCCTGATTCAGAGCTCGGGTTCTTTTCGGGCGCCGGAGTTGCGTCCTCGACGGACGTGACGTCCGCCGGCAGTCAGACCCCGGTGGACACTTCGTGCGCCGGGGCGCCTTCCTCGGCTCCTGCCCGGGGCGGAGCCTCGCCGGCTTCGCCGTCGAGTTCCACCTTTACGCCCACCACACCGGGATCCGAGGAAGGCGCCCCGACGGACTCTGCGGCGAGTGCGGTCTCTGCGACTTCAGTTGGCATGGTCCCCGACGACGCGGTTCCCGCGCCGGAATACCCTGCGCACGTGGGCGGGGGGCCCGAGATCGATAGTGACCTCGTTGGCGCGAGCCGTCGTGGGTTCGATGTCGAGGCCATCCGGCGGGACTTCCCGATCCTGAGCCGCGAGGTGGGCGGGCGTCCGCTGGCCTACCTCGATTCGGCGAACACCTCGCAGAAACCGCAGGTCGTCATCGACGCCATGGCCGAGCACTACGGGCAGCACAACGCCAACGTGGCGCGGGCGATGCACGAGCTCGGTGCCGAGGCCACCGAGGCGTTCGAGGGGGCGCGCGGCGCGGTGGCGGCCTTCATCGGCGCCGAGCGCGCCGAGGAGATCGTCTTCACCAAGAACGCCTCCGAGGCGTTGAACCTGTGCGCGCACACCCTCGGCTCCCGGCTCGTGGAGGGCGACGAGATCGTGGTCTCCGTGATGGAGCACCACTCCAACCTCGTGCCTTGGCAGATGGTGGCGGAGCGGACCGGCGCCACGCTGCGCTGGTACGACATCACCGACGAGGGTCGGCTCGATCTGGACAAGGCCGAGGCCGAGGGCTTGATCAACGAGCGCACCAAGATCGTCTCGCTCGCGTGGGTGTCCAACGTGTTGGGCACGATCAACCCCCTGAAGCCGATCATCGCGCGGGCGCACGCCGTCGGCGCGATCGCGGTCGTGGACGCCTCGCAGGCCGTCCCGCAGATGCCCGTCGACGTCGCAGATCTCGGCGCGGATCTCCTGGCCTTCACCGGCCACAAGGTGGTCGGACCCACGGGCATCGGTGTGCTGTGGGGGCGTTACGACCTGCTCGAAGAGTTGCCGCCCTTCCTCGGCGGCGGCGAGATGATCGAGGTGGTCAAGATGACCGGCTCGACGTTCGCCCCGCCACCGTACCGATTCGAGGCCGGCACTCCGCCCATCGCCCAGGCCGTCGGTCTCGGGGCGGCCGTGGCCTACCTCGGCGAAATCGGCATGGCTCGCGTCGCCGAGCACGAGCACGAGATGACCGCCTACGGGCTCGCCGCCCTGCAGAGGATCGAAGGGCTGCGCATTCTGGGGCCCACCGAGGCCGTGGACCGCGGCGGGGCCATCTCGTTCACCGTCGACGGTCTGCATCCGCACGACCTGAGCCAGTTCCTGGACAGCAGGGGAGTCGCCGTGCGCGGCGGCCACCACTGCGCGCGTCCACTGCACGAGCGGCTGGGAATACAATCCAGCACCCGGGCGTCGTTCTACCTGTACACGGTGCAAGCCGAGATCGATGCGCTGATCGAGGGCATCGAGTACACGCAACGGTTCTTTGGAGGCACTCGATGAGCGTCGAGGACATGTACCAAGAGATCATCTTGGATCACTACCGCGAAAAGCATCACGCTGGCCTGCGCGAACCCTACGAGGCCGAGGTGCACCACGTGAACCCGAGCTGCGGGGACGAGCTCACCCTGCGCGTCCACCTCGACGGGGACATCGTCCAAGACGTCTCCTACGACGGCGTCGGTTGCTCCATCTCCCAGGCCTCCACCTCGGTGATGAGCGATCTCGTCATCGGCCAGAACATCGGGCACGGGCTGGGTTTGCACGATGAGTTCTTGACCCTCATGCAGGGCAAGGGCAAGGTCGAACCAGACGAGGAACGCCTCGAGGACGGCATCGCCTTCGCCGGCGTGGCCCGCTTCCCGGCCCGCGTGAAGTGCGCGCTGCTCGGCTGGTCGGCCTACAAGGACGCCGTCGCTCGGGCGAGCTCCGAAGCGGTTAGCGCCGGTTAGCTCGCGCGACTAGAATTGATCCTGAAATTGAGTGCGGATAGACCCGATTCGCCTAGCACCTGAGGAGTTCGACATGACAAGCACGCAACGCCCATCAGACTTGGTGAAGGACGCCCTACCCGACGCGGGCGGCCCGGGGGGCGATGAAAACGCCAGCGCGCGGCCGTCGATCGAGGATCTGACCGAGGCCATGAAGGACGTCGTGGATCCCGAGTTGGGCATCAACGTCGTCGACCTGGGTTTGGTGTATGGCCTCCACCTCGACGACGACAACGCCTGCACCATCGACATGACGCTCACCAGCGCGGCCTGCCCGCTCACCGACGTCATCGAGGATCAGACCTACACCGCGCTAGAGGGCCTCACCGAGAGCGCCGTGATCAACTGGGTGTGGATGCCGCCGTGGACCGCCGCCAAGATCACCGAAGACGGGCGCGATCAGCTGCGCGCCATCGGCTACAACGTCTAACCGGCTGCTACCGACTAGGGTCTAGGCGGCCCTCGGCAGGGACCAGTCGAACAGGCTGCGCACGGCGTCGTGCAGGCTGAACGGTTCGCCGCGCCAGCAGGGGATGATCTGTTGGGCGGCGGGGTCGTACCAGCTGCCGATTCCACTGATCGCGCGTTGCTCTTGTCGGGCCACCTCCTCCAGCGAGCGGAGCACATTCTCGTCCGTGCGGATCGGTGAAGGGTCGGCAGTGATGACGCGGCCGTCGGGATGCAGGAACCGCCAGCGTTCTGCGGGTGCCGCCGAGACCGGCGATGACCGACGCGTCGCAGGCCAGCTTCTGCGCGGTCTTCCGCTCGATGGCACCGACCCCCTCTATGTTGCAGGTCTGATCGGGCGTTCCCGCGGGAACACCTTCGATGGCCATGTCTCTAGGGGCTATGTCTTCAGGAGCGTTGGCCCAGCAATTGTTCGGCGGCGATGTGGACGACGACGACGGTGCGGTCTTCCCGGAAACGTCCTCCGGAACGGTCCCCAGATAGGCTCCGCGACATCGACCAAGGCTCGCGCAGAGTTGCGGTCCTCGGCGTCCTGGCGATTCAGGGCGGTATTGAGGGCCGCCACCAAAACTGCCCCCTCCTCGCCAGGCAGGCGTCCGTGCAGCGGCACCATCCCCGATTCGTCGACCGTCCACGAGACCCGGCGTCGGCGCTCGTGCCGGAGCGTGGCGTCACCCAGGTCGGTGACACCGTCCGACGTCGTGATCCGCAAGGTGACGAAGTTGCGACCGGGGCTGGTGAGCAGGACCTCCGCGCGCTCAATGGTGCTCATGGCACTGCCTTCCTCGTGGTTGCGGGTGGAAGACCTAGTCCGTGCGCCGGGCGTAGGCAGCGACGGCAGCCTATGGGTCAGGTCCGTGGCCGTCTCGGCGGCCTCGTCCAGAGTAAGCCGGTGCTCGGCGACAAGGTTGGCGAGGTAGCCGGCATCGATCCGGCGGGGCAGATCGTGCCGGGCCGGGATGCTGGCGAAAGCGCGGGTGTCGTCCACGAAGCCGCTGGTGTTGTAGAAACCCGCGGTCTCGATGACCAGTTCACCGAACCGTGCCATGCCGCCCGGGGAGTCGAGGAACCACCAGGGCGCCCCGACATCCGGGCGCTCTTGAGGAGCATGTTGGCGGCAAACGCCTCTGCTGCCGCCGCGACGACCGGACCCCTGCAGCGCGGCAGCAAAGATGCGCTCTGTCTCCGACGGGTCGAGAGGGGTCGTGGCCGCGGTGTCGTGCCCGTGGTCGGTGGCCTGGACACCCGCCGCGACGAACGCAGCCCGCCGCTCCTCGAGCCCGGCGAGGAAACTCTTGTAGTCGACGATGTCGATCCCGCTGCGGGCTGACAGCGTCTCGAGACCGGTCCGCCAGTGTGCCCGGTTGGGGTAGATCAAGTCGTCGGGACGAAAGGTCGGAACGACGCGCTCGCCCTTATGACACGACGGGCTGAGTCGGGGGAGTGTGTCCCGCGACACGTGGTAGTCGACGTTCCGGGTTCGGTTCGATCACCAAGCTGCCCCCCCAAACGATATCGGGCAAGTACTCCGTGCCGGGGTCGTCACCCCAGTTTTGGGTCAGCGTGCCGGAGACGTTCACGTAGCCTCTGGGGTCCGCGACTAGCGATGTGTCGTGGGTCGGTGGGCCGACTCGAGACGGTTTCGACTGCGCAGTCTCGCGCCGCCGGTACTGCGCCGGCACCCCACGAATCGATCCGTGGCTGGTCAGCGCAGTGTTGAACCGGCCTCGGTGTCCAGGAGACAGAGGTCACTGCGGGTCGGCAACCCCTCCCAGTCACCCACCGCCGAGACGGCGAACGCTGCGGTGACGGTGCCGCGATGGAGCGCACCAGCAGGGGAAAGGCCGTCAAGCACTCCGGAGAGGTATCCCGCGGTGAAGGCGTCACCGGCACCGATCGTGTCCAGCACCGCGACGGCGCCGGCCCGCGCGTGGTGCGCTGCGTCCTCGTGCCAGACGGTCGCACCGCGGGCACCCCGCGTGATGACGAGGTGGCTGACGCCGGCCTCCCCGAGCTCGGCCGCCGCAGAGGCCTCACCCGCGGGCGCGACGAGCCCCAGTTCGTCTTCCGAGGCGATCAAGATGTCCGAGCTGCGGACCAGCTCGGAGAGCACTGGGCGCGCCTGTTCGGGCGTCCACAGCTTCGACCGGTAGTTGACGTCCACACTGACGAGTGTCCCGGCGCCTCGAGCGGCGCGGACCGCCACGGCGACGGCATCCGCCGCCGACCGCGAAAGTGCTGGGGTGATGCCCGTCACGTGCAGGATGCGAGGCGCATCGGCGACGCTGGCCGCGGCTTCCTTCGCTGAGAGGGCGGAACCGGCCGACCCCGCGCGGTAGTAGCTCACCCGTGAGACGTCGGCAAAGCGACGCTCAGCCAGCATGAGTCCGGTGGGTCGACCCGCGTCGACAACGACCGTGTCCACTGCCACCGACTCGGCCCGCAGGGTCCGCAGGATGAAGGCGCCGACCTCGTCGGCACCTACCCGTCCGCACCAGCGCACCGTGTGACCCAGTCGTGCGAGCCCGATCGCGACGTTGGACTCGGCGCCGGCCATGGTCATCGATAGCGTCCCGCCGAGCCGCAGGGCAGTGCCCGTGCGGAGGCTGACCATCGTCTCGCCGAGGGTGACGACGTCGGGCCTGGTCATGGCGACCCGTGCGAGGCTCGGGTCACGGCGAGGAAAGCCGAGGCGCGAGCATCCAGTGCAGCCAGGTCACCGCCACGAGCGGCGTCCCCGAGCAGGGGACTGCCCACCCCGACCGCGACGGCGCCGGCCGCGAGGTAGTCGGCGGCGAGTGCGACGTCGACCCCGCCCACCGGGACGAACGGCACGTTGGGGAGCGGGTCGCGCAAACCGCGTAGGTAGGTGGGCCCGCCGACGGCGGCCGGGAACAGCTTGACCGCGGTGGCGCCCAGGCCCACAGCTGTGACGACCTCGGTCGGCGTGAGCGCACCGGCGAGCACCGGTATGCCGCATGCCACCGAGGCGGCGACGCTCTCGGTGACCGCGGGGGTGACGATGAGTCGGGCGCCGGCCGCTGCGGCGCGGTCGACGTCGTCGCGGGTGAGGACGGTACCGGCGCCGATGACGGCGTCGTCCGAGGCCAGGCGGGCCAGCTCGGAGATGACGCGCAGGGCATCCGTCGTGACCAACGACACCTCGAGAAACCGAACGCCCGCGCCGAGCAGGATGCGCCCTGCCACGATCGCGGCCTCAGGGTCCGTGCCGCGGATGATGACGAGCAGTCGCTCGTGTGCGAGCTCACGGAGGAAGTCGGTCATGATCGACGTCACCACTCCGCCAGGGAGCCGTCGGAATGGCGCCACACCGGCGTGCGCCAGCTGTGTCCGCGGGCGTCAGCCGCCCGGACCGCCGACTCATCGACATCGATCCCCAGCCCGGGATCGGTGAGTCGCTCGATGTTGCCGTTCACGAACTGTAGCGGGGCAGCGTCGAGCACGTAGTCCAAGACTTCGGCACCGCGGTTGTAGTGGATGCCGATGCTCTGCTCCTGGATCAGGAGGTTCGGCGTGGCGAATCCGACCTGTAAACAGGCGGCGAGTGCGATCGGGCCGAGCGGGCAGTGCGGGGCGAGATTCACGTCGTATATCTCGGCCATCGCCGCGATGCGGCGCACCTCCGAAATCCCGCCCGCGTGCGCGAGGTCAGGCTGGGCCACCGCAATGCCGGCCTGCAGCACCGGCAGGAAGTCCTGCCGGCTGTACAGCCGCTCGCCCGTGGCGATCGGGATAGATGTCGCCTGCGTGAGCCGCCCGATGAGGTGCGAGTTCTCCGGAACGACGGGTTCTTCGAGAAAGAACGGGCGCAGCGGCTCCAGCAGCGGGGCAACGCGGCGTGCGTTTGCCAACGTGAAGCGGCCATGGAAGTCGACGGCCACGTCGCGGTCCGGCCCGAGCACCTCGCGTGCCGCGGCGACCCGCTCGAGGACGCGGTCGATCTCAGCGACTGTGCCAAGCGGTCCGGTCACGCCTGTGGCGTTCATCTTGACAGCGGTCAGCCCGACGTCGAGCTGCGCCTGGATGGCGTCGGCGATTCCGCTCGGATCGTCGCCGCCGACCCAGCCGTACATGCGGATACGGTCGCGGACGTAACCGCCGAGCAACTCGTACACGGGAACGCCGAGCGCCTTGCCTTTGATGTCCCACAACGCTTGGTCGACGCCGGACACCGCGCTGCCGAAAACCGGTCCACCGCGGTAGAAGCCGCTCTTGGTCAGCACCTGCCAGTGGTCCTCGATGCGGGCAGGATCGGCGCCGTGGAGGTGCTCCGCGAACTGCTCGACGACAGAGCGCACGGCGTCGGAGTGCCCTTCGAGGCTCGCCTCACCCCACCCCACGACATCTTGGTCGGTCTCGACCCTGACGAACAGCCACCGCGGCGGCACCAGGAACGTCTCGATCCGGCTAATCCTCATGACTGAAGCTCCTGAAATGGGTATCCGTAATTATGGCCTCGACGATCTGTTCGAGGCTCTTCGAGATGTCCACGGTCAGGCCGACCTCGTCGTCCTGCAGTTCCTCAAGGTCGTCGAACTGGGTCTTCAGCAGCGAGAGCGTCATGATCTCGTGGTCCCTGGCTTCGATACGTGCGCGGATAACGGCGATGTCACCTCGGGAAAACCGTGAACATCGGGGGAGCGTACTCCCGGAGCAGTTCGCGATAGCTGCGCTTGAGCCCGGAACAGGCCACGACCACACCGGGCCCCGCGACGCTTGCTAAGGATCCGCCGACCGAACGCAGCCACGGCAGCCGTTTTGCGTCGGAGAGCGCGCCCCTCGACGCCATCCACTCCTTGTTCTGCGCGGAATGCAGATTGTCGCCGTCGATGAACGGGACACCGAACTGCGTCGCCAAGAGGACGCCGATCGTGCTTTACCCGAGTCCTGCACTCCCATGACAACAACGGGGGAATTGATCCCATCGATCAGCCCTTCGTTGCGCCAGCGGTGAGGCCGGAAACGATGTACTTCTGCAGGAACAACGCGATCACGATAATCGGCAGGGTCATCACCACGGTGGCGGCCATGATTGCGCCCCAGTCGATGCTCGCGTAAGAGACAAAGTTGAACACGGCGACGGGCAGTGTCTTGGTATCCGCGCCGGTGAGCACGAGGGCGAACATGAAGTTGTTCCAAGAGAAGATGAACGAAAGAATCCCCGCGGTGGCTATTCCCGGCACTGACAATGGCAAATGGATCCTGAAGAACGCACCGATGTGAGTCAGACCGTCGACGAGGGCGGCGTCCTCAAGATCCAGCGGCAACGAATCGAAGAAGGACATCATGATGTACGTACTGACCGGAATGAGGATGAACATGTGCGAGAGAATCATCACGCCGTAACTGCCGACCCAGCCGAGGTTAGCGAACACATAAAACCAAGGTACGAGTAAACTGATGCCCGGGATGATTCTCGCCATCAACACGAGGAGAGCCGATTTCTGCATCGAAAACCGGCTCATCGCGTAGGCGGCGGGCACCCCGAGCGCGAGAGAAATAACGGTCGAACTGATGGCAATCCAAAGGCTGTTGAAAACGAATTGCAAATATCCGCCGTCGCCTAGTACTGCCCTATAGTTGTCCAGGACTGGGTCGAAGATGAACGCTTTGCTCGTATTTTGAATGTCCACGTTCGTTTTGAACGACGACAGCAGCATCCACAACAGCGGTCCGATGAAAATTACCACGATCAGGACCAGCATGACCGTGCGGAATATCGTGTACGGGGTGCGCTTGGGGTGCTTGCGCTCGTGCTTGGGCTGCGTCAGCAGCACCGACTTTTCGGCGGTGTTCGTCGCGCTCATACGACACTCTCTTTCTTGCGTAACGTGAGCAGCCACATGACCGCGAGGATCATCAGGAAGAAGATGATCAAAACCGCGGAGGCCACTCCATAGTTGTTGTATTGAAAGCTCAGTCCGTAGACATAGATGTTGAGCGTTTCTGCCTCGTGGAAGGATCCGCCGCCCTGGCCCTTGGTCACGTATAGCAGGTCGAAAGTCTTGAGTGCGTCGATGGCTCTGAGCACGATCGCGACGATAACCACGGGCTTAACCAGAGGGAACGTCACGTACCGGAACCTTTGCCAAGCGTTGGCACCGTCGATCCTGGCTGCCTCGTCTGGTTCCTCTGGTAGCGAGGTCAAACCGGCGAGCAGGATAATGGCGACCATGGGGGTGAATTCCCAGACATCCACCAAGAGCAGGGTGACCAAACTGGTTTCCGGATTGGACAACCAGGGTTGTGCCGGGATACCGAACCAGCTGAGGAATTGGTTCGCAAATCCGATATTCGGCTCGAGGATTAGGCTCCACATCATGGCGACGGCGACCGGGGTTGCGACGAACGGCAACAGCATGGAAACCCGAACCCATTTTTGCAGGCGGAAAGCGCGCCGGAGCAGGAGGGCGATACCCATTCCCGCGATTAGTTCGAGGCCGAGGGCGCCGAAGGTGAATATACCTGTGCGCGCGGCCGCTGGCCAGAATCGCTCGGTATCCGATAGGACACTCAAATAGTTCTCGAAACCGATGAAGTCAAAGGGCGAACGCACCGAACCTTGCGCATTAGTAAGACTCAGGTACAGTGTCCAGCCAAGTGGGAAACCTATCAGCAAGGTGACAAAGGTCATCGCGGGTGCAGCGAACAACCATTTCCGATGGTTGTTCGCCCATCTGGAGAAGACTTCTCGGGTTGGTAGCTTCTCGTCAGCTTTGAGAGTCATTTCGTGATTCGCAATCAGTGAGTCAACAGACAATTAGCGGCGTAGTCAACAGGTCGGTGCCTCTGCGACATTATGCCCGAGAGGCACCGACCTGCCTTGCCTACTTCTCGGAGGCCAGCAGCGCCTGAAGGGCAGCGTTAGCCTCGTCTGCCGCAGCATTCGAGTCTTCGCCAGCGATAGCCACGACAATCGGGCCACCGACGATTTCACGCGCTTTCGCCACGCCGATGACCAGCGGACGGTCGGCGCCGACTCCGCCCGCACCATTCGCAGCGATCGCCTTGGCAAGATCTGCAGGAAGGTTGGCTGTACCGGCCGGGTCTTCCCAAACAGAGGTGCGTGCTCCGGGGACACCCGCAGTCTGAACCTCAAGCGTCATCTCCGGGCTGGTAGCCCATTCGATAAACTTCCAGGCGTTTTCCTCGTTCTTCGACGCCGAGTTGATGCCGAGAGCCCACGCTGCCACGTTGTACGGGTGCGAACCGGCCGGGCCGGCAGGGAAGGCCGCGAAGCCGACCTGGTCACTCACGGTCGACTTCTCCGGGTCGGTCGTGTTCTTGTACAGGCTGGAAGCGTCCGTGAGGAAAGCCGCATTGCCCTGGGTGAAGATCGCAAACGCCTCGGGCCAACTCATGTCGGTGCTCAGGTTTTTGGGACCATAGTTGTGAAGCAGACCGCCGTAGTAAGCGTAGGCAGCCTTGGCCCCGTCGCTGCCGACAGCAGAGTTGCCTTGGTCGTCAATCCACTGGCCGCCGAAGCTGTAGAGGTAACCTGAGAACTGCGTCACCGCCGCGGACCGACCCGTGCGTGAAACGAAACCGGCAATGTTCGGGTTCGCCTCGTTGATCGCCTTGGCTGCCGCCTCGAGCTCGTCGAGAGTAGCCGGTACCTCCAGGCCCGCCTGCTTGAGCAGGTCCTTGCGGTAGTAGAGGACCTCGGTCTCGGTGATGATCGGAACACCAACGACCTTGTCCTGGTACGTGGTCAGCTCAACCGGCCCGGCCTGGAAGTCGCTCCAGTCCCATTTAGCGTTGCTCTGGACCTGGTCGGTGATGTCCGCGAAGTAGTTGCTCTGGCCGAACAACTTGCCCTCCTGGAGCGGGCGGTACATCATGACGTCCATGTCGGAGGAGCCCGCGTTCAACTTGACCTTGTACTGGTCCGTCAGTTGGTCTTCCGCCAGCTGGGTCAGCACGACCTTAATACCTGTCTGTGCTTCGAACTCGGGGATCTTCTTTTTGATGATGTCCGTCCAGACGTGGTTGGCGAGGGTGACGCTGAGCGTTCCGCCGCTCGCGCCCCCGCCGCCGTTGTCGCCCCCACAGGATGTCAACGCTCCCGCGGCGATCATGCCTGCGAGTGCTACTACCGCAACTCGCGCTACTGATCGATGCTTCATTGCATAACCCTTCTGTGGTTACTGCTCTGTGGTTGCGGCTGCGGTCCTTGTGAGACAACCAACTTGTCCTCGTATCGAACGCTATACGAACGAGTAGTACGAGGGAAGAGAGAACGAAGAAATGCGCAGATCAGAAGGCACGTTCGCCGTCGGACTAGCAGCGCTCCTGCCTACGGCCGGTAGTAATACGGCTCTTCTTACCTGCGGTGGGGGGTAGTGATCGACACGCCATGAGCGCCTGACCCGAAATCGGGTCCAGGCCTTCCAAGATAGGGAGCGACCAAGCTACCCAACCGGAAGGCCTCGACGATGCTCGAGTCTACGGCGTGCGAGCGTTCGCGCCCACGTGCTGAACCGTCTTGACACTGCACGCGTTGCGACCTCCTCGTGGGCCTTGAGGGGTTCCACGTCATTGACGTCTCCGAACACCAAGGTGTGGTCCGCGTGGTGGTTGAGACACCCGCCGAGCAGGCAGGATGCCGGGCCTGCGGTGTCATCGCGCACAGCCACGGTCGTCGTGAGGTCGGCCTGATCGACGTGCCCTGCTTCGGGCGAGCGGTCAGGCTGGTCTGACGCAAACGAGCGTGGCGACGGTATGCGGCCACAACTGATCCTCCATCCATCGACCATATCCGCGGCAGCAATGCCATGTCCCTGGCTGGCCGCACAACCTCATCGTGCCCGCCGGATCGCCGGTCAGTTTTCATCTCCGACCCGCCTGCATGACAGAAGCCAACGATTATGATCGTCGCTGGAGAAAAGTAGGCCACCGTTCGCAGCTGGGCTGGAAAGCCTGACCGAGGAATTCTGGCGCCCGACGTCGAACCGCGATTGGACATCGCTGCCGACCTGGCAAAGCGGATCAACACCAAGCTGCAGACCATCCCGCGCGCCGAGCCTGTCTTGCAGGACGCCCTGATCAAGGAGACCTACGACTTGCTCCGCGCTTGGTGCGAAGCATTCGTTGAGCAGGAGCTCCTTCAGAACGTCACCCAGCGGTACCGGAAGAACGTCATGATGACCCGTCTCTCCAAGATCGACACCAGCCGCTTCGACGCCGCTGTCGCCGTCATAGAGCCGCTGATTGTTCGTGCATGCGACCGGATGACCGGCCACTCCCATGCCGCCGAGTACATGAGCACCAAGCCAACGGTCGACGAGCTTCAAGAGGACTGGGAAATAGCCAAGGCCGCTAGGGCTGCGTACTTGGCTTAGCCGAAGGAGAGC
>JBBSOW010000005.1:0-73953 GCA_038259365.1 Propionibacteriales bacterium | reverse complement strand
GGCGCTGCGGCAACTCCTGCGTCGAGCCGCCCAGGCTTAGCCGCGCCTGTCGTCGACGCCGGCGAGGCGCAGGGGGCCGGCCGCCACGTTGAAGCTAGGCGACGCAGGCGCCAGCTCGCTCGACTTCATGCTTCGCGCTCGATTTATGAATCGAGCGTAAAGCGGTGACGGCAGCGAGCTGTGCAGGATATTGAGCGCGCTGACCAAGGCCGAGCGGATCGGTGGGTGGCGGATCGGTGGGTGGGGGCGGCTGAGGGGTTGACGGTCAGTAGTTGGGGTGGGCAGTCCGGGCGTCGATGACGCGACGGAAGGAGTCCAGGCGCTCGCGGGAGAGTTCCCCACGATCCGCAGCGACGTCGAGGGCGCACTCGCTGGCCGAACCGGTGTGATCGCAACCCCGGGGGCAGTCGCTCGTGATGGCCGAGAGATCGCCGAACGCGGCGATGATGGCGTCGGGGGTCACGTGGCTGAGGCCGAAGGAGCGCACCCCCGGCGTGTCGATGATCCAGCCCTCACCGGCAGGCATGGGAAGGGCGATCGCGGCGGTGGAGGTGTGGCGCCCGCGGCCGGTGACCTCGTTGACGATCCCGATGGCGCGGCCGATGCCGGGGATGAGGGCGTTCACCAGCGTGGACTTGCCAACCCCCGAGTGCCCGACGAGCACACTGATGCGCCCGGTGAGCCGCTCGTTGAGCTCGGTGAGATCCGAGCCAGGACGGCTGACGATGATGGGCACCCCGAGGGGGCGGTAGGCCTCGACGAGCTCGGTGGGATCGGCTAGATCGGCCTTGGTCAGGCACAACACCGGCTCCAGGCCAGCCTCGTAGGCGGCGACGAGGATGCGGTCGATCATGCCGGTGCGCGGGGGTGGGTCGGCCAGCGCGGTGACGATGACGAGCTGATCGGCGTTGGCCACGATTGGGCGCTCGTAGGGGTCGTCGTCGTCGGCGGTCCGGCGCAGGACCGTACGGCGTTCGACGACCTCGACGATGCGCGCCAGGGTGCCTTCCTCGCCGCTGGTGTCGCCGACCACGCGGACGACGTCGCCGACGATGGCGGCCTTACGGCCGAGGTTGCGCGCCTTGGTCGCGCTCAGGTGAGTGTTGGGTGGGATGAGAAGGCGGAAGCGGCCGCGATCGACGGTCAGCACGCGGGCCTCGGTGGCCTCGGAGTAATCCGGCCGGTCCTTGGTGCGCGGTCGACTGCCCTTACCGGGGCGGTCGAAGCCTTCGTGGTCGTCGTAGCGGATGCCGCCGCGACGCGGGCTCACGAGGACTCGTCGCCCGCGTGCTCACCCGCAGCCGGGCGCGCTCCGGCATCCCGCATCTCGTCTTCGAGATGGGCGTCGCTTTGGGCCAACATGTCCAGCCACCGATCTTCGAACTCGGGCATGGTCTTGGTGGTGCAGGAGATGTCGTCCAACGAGATCTCGTCGACGAGCAGGCCGAGCAAGGCGCCGGCGTGGGCCATTCGATGATCCTGGTACGTTCGCCACCGCCCCCCATGCAGCAACCGCGGGTGGATGGTCAACCCGTCGCCGTGTTCTAAGGCGTGGGAGCCGAGGTTGTTGAGTTCAGCGGCCAGCGCCTTGAGGCGGTCGGTCTCGTGGCCGCGGATGTGCGCAACGCCGCGGATGGTGCTCGTACCGGGCGCCACCGCGGCGATCGCCGCCACCACGGGGGTCAGCTCGCTCGCGGCGCTGAGATCGATGTCGAGGGCGGTTAGGTGCCCGGTGCCGCGCACGGTTAAACCCTCGGACCCGTGCTCGACCAGCGCCCCGACCGCGGCCAGGATCTCGGCGATGACGGCGCCGGGCTGGTTGCTTTGCACCGGCCAGCGCGGCACCGTGACCGTTCCGCCCGTGATGGCGGCGGCGGCCAAGAACACCGCGGCGTTGGACAGATCGGGCTCGATAATCTGATCGAGCGCCCGCACCGGGCCGGGCTGCACGACCCACCGGCCGGGCTCGCTGTCGTCGACGTGCACCCCGCGATCGCGCAGCATGCTCACCGTCATGGCGATGTGCGGCATCGACGGGACGGGATCGCCGACGTGACGCAGATCCAACCCGCGGGCGAAGCGGGGGGCGGCCAGCAGCAGAGCAGAGACGTGCTGGCTCGAGGCGGAGCTGTCGATGATGACCGGTCCACCGGGCAGGTCGGCCCGGCCGGAGACGGTGAACGGGAGGTGGCCGGCGGAGGCGTCGTCGCGCACCCCGGCGCCCATGTCCTCGAGCGCGGTCAGCAACGCCAGCATCGGGCGACGCGCGGCCTGCTCGTCGCCGACGAATCCCGTCTCGCCCTCGGCGAGTGCGGCGAGCGTGGGCACGAACCGCATGACGGTGCCCGCCAGCCCGCAATCGATCTCCCCGCCGGGCCCGAACTCGGGGGGCGGCGTGACCCGCCAGATGGCTCCGGAATCCTCGATCTGCACCCCGAGCTGGCGTAGCGCCGCCCGCATGAGCCGGGTATCGCGGGCGTCGAGACCGCCGGTGATCGTCGAGGGGCCGACCGAGATCGCCGCCAGGACGAGCGCGCGGTTGGTCTCGGACTTCGAACCGGGCACCGAGACGGTCGCGTGGACGGTCTCCTGGGCGATCGGGGCACGCCACTCATTGGTCACTCTCGCCCTCCTAGGGCTGGCATTCGGGGGTCACTCTCGCCCTCCTAGGGCTGGCATTCGGGGTCACGTCGACGACCGTCGAGTCGGCCATCAACCAGTGGGGGCGGCTTCGGCTCAGGAGTTCAGCTCGCGATCGCCTTCTTGGCCTTCTTGGCCTGCTTGCGCGCATCCTTGGCGGCCTTCTTGGCCTCCTTGGAGATGCTCGCGCTCGCCTTTCCGGCCTTGTCGGCGATCCGTTCGCCACCCTTGTGGGCGCGCCAGGCGAGGCTGGGCTTGCCTTCGGTGTCTTGGGAAGCGACCAAGACCCCGCCCATGAGGGCGACGTTGGTCAACAGGTCGGAGCGCTGCTCCTTCTTCTCGTCGGCGCTCAAGCCCTTCTGCAGCGGGTTGGCGGCGATGGTCTTGGGGACGAGGGAGAGGGCCAGCATCAGGGCGCTGCCACGGCGAGCCTTGCCGGTGGCCAGGCCGAGCCCGCCCACGACCTGCAGGGCTCCGCCGATGCGCACGAGGGTGACGGTGTCGTCGGGGATGGTGCCCGCGACCTGATTGGGAGCGTACTTCTTGGCCAGCGGGACCACCTTCTCGGCGATGGGCTCGGCGACCGAGACCAGCGATTCGGGATCCTTGAGGGCCTTGATTCCGTTCACGACGAAAACGCTGGCAAGCATGGTTCGGGCGGCTGCGCGCAGAAGAGTCATGCCCTAATTTCTATCGCGTCGCGGCGGTCGACTCAACGTGGGGGTGGATGGGCGATACGTTGGCGCCATGAGTCGAGCCATGAGTACCCCCGTGGGGCGGGTGCTTGGGCGCGTGGTCCGATCGCGGTCGCGACGCCGAGCAGGAAGGCGCGAGAGGGGCGTTACGGGAACCGCTTCACCGAGTTGGCGCGGAGCCGCCGCCGGGCACCCGTGACGACCGATAGGCCAACTCATCGAGTAGACAGGAGCCCATGGTGTGTGGACGCTACGCCTCCTCGGCCAATCCCGACGAGCTGGTCGAGGAATTCGAGATCGACGAGGTAGACGGCGAACTGCCGCCGGCCAGCTACAACGTGGCGCCCACCGACCGGGTGCCGGTGGTGGCCGAACGGCAGCGCGAAGGCCGGACGATCCGCCAGCTGGCCGCGTTCCGGTGGGGCTTGGTGCCCTCGTGGGCCAAGGACGAGGCCATCGGGTCCAAGATGATCAACGCCCGCTACGAGACAGTCGCAGAAAAACCAGCCTTTCGAGCCGCCTTCGCTCGTCGCCGCTGCCTCATCCCGGCCGACGGCTACTACGAGTGGTACACCCGGGCAAGCCCCGAACCCGAAGCCCTGTTCGGGCTGGAATCGCCGCCGCCGGGCCCGAAGAGGAAGCCGATCAAGCAGCCGTTCTTCATCCACCGCGGCGACGCCCGGCCCTTGGTGATGGCCGGGTTGTACGAGTTCTGGCGTGATCCGCGAGCAAGCGATCCCGAGCGGGCGTGGGTGCGTAGCTGCACGATCATCACGACCTCGGCCACCGACGCGGTTGGTCACCTCCACGACCGGATGCCCATGGTGATCGGTGCGCAAGCCTGGGCGGACTGGCTCGACCCCACGCTCACCGACGCTCTGGCCGCCCACGACCTGTTGTCGGTGACCGAGGCCGATCAACTCCAGGCCTACGCCGTCGGTAAGGCGGTGGGCAACGTCGCCAATAACGGCCCCGAGCTGATCGAGCCGTTGGCCGAGGCGGGTTGAGGGACCGTGTCGATGCCCACGACGGTGTCCACCCCGGCGGGAACCGGGGAGTTGGTGTGGGATCTGGCGAACTCGATCGTCGGGGCGGGGGAGCCAACCGCGCGCGGGCTGCTGGTGATCGGCCACGGGGCCGGTGGCGACGTCGACGCCGCGGATCTGGTCGAGCTGGCCCGCGCCCTGCCCGGGCAGCAGATCAGCGTGGCCCGCTACCGGCAACCGTGGCGCGTCGCCGGGAGGCGGATAGCGACGCCGCCCGGCACGCTGGATGCAGGCTGGCTGCCGGCCGTGGCGTTGGCCCGCGCCGCCCATCCGCACGGTGCGCTCGTCGTCGGGGGACGGAGCGCGGGCGCCAGGGTGGCGTGCCGCACGGCGGATCGGGTGGGCGCAGACCTGGTGTTCGCGCTCGCGTTCCCCCTCCATCCTCCCCAGCGTCCAGACAGGTCCCGCCTGGCGGAGTTGCTGGCCCCCAGCTGTCCGCGCGTGGTCATCCAGGGGGCCCGCGATCCGTTCGGCGGCACGGCCGAGTTGCTCGAGGCCGTCGGGGCGAGGACCGGAATCGGTGTGTCGACGATGCCCGACGCCGGCCACGATCTCGTTCCGGCCAGGCGGGCCGGGGTGTCCGCCGAACAGTGGTCGGCATTGCTCGTCGGGCCGCTCCTGGCGGCGCTCGGGAACCCTCCATCGCCACGGGGCCCGGAATAGTTCGACGGATGCGGTCGTTTTCAACTATGTGACGATGTTGACGAAACGCCAAACCGCGGCGCCGAACGCTCCTGCGATCGTCCGGCTCGCCGACGCGCCCGGGCAGGTTCGATCGAAGCGGGATTCCCCAGTACTCTCGTATCTGATGACGATGCCTTCGAACAAGCTGCAGAGTGACGAGCAGGCCGCCGATGACGATCGCGCCCACGAGGAGAGTGCGGCCGAGCGGACCGCGCGGTTTGAGCGGGACGCCCTGGGCTACCTGGATCAGCTTTACGGGGCCGCCCTGCGGATGACGCGCAACCCGGCCGACGCCGAAGACGTGGTGCAGGAGACCTACGCCAAGGCCTACACCTCCTTCGCCCAGTTCCGCGAGGGCACCAACCTGAAGGCCTGGCTGTACCGGATCCTCACCAATACCTACATCAACACCTACCGCAAGAAGCAGCGCCAACCCCTCCTGGCCGATTCCGCCGACGTGGAGGACTGGCAGCTGGCCCGATCGGCCGAGCACACGTCGACGGGCCTGCGTTCTGCCGAGGTCGAGGCGATGGACAACTTGCCAGACGACGCCATCAAGGAGGCGCTGCAGGAGCTGGCGCCCGACTTTCGGCTCGCGGTTTACCTCGCCGACGTCGAGGGCTTCGCCTACAAGGAGATAGCCGACATCATGCAGACCCCGATTGGCACGGTGATGTCGCGGCTGAACCGGGGCCGCAAACAGCTACGCGGTCTGCTGGGCGATTACGCCCGCGACAACGGCATCGTCGGGGCGAACTCGTGAGCCCCGCGGCGGAGTCGGCAGGCGGCGAACTCGTGAGCCCCGCGGCGGAGTCGGCAGGCGGCGAACTCGTGAGCCCCGCGGCGGAGTCGGCAGGCGGCGAGTTGGGCGCCGCCCAGGATGGTCAGGTCGATTGCGAGCAGGTGCTCAACAGGATTCACGAGTTTCTCGACCATGAGCTCGACGAGGCCTCCGGCGATGAGATCCGCCGGCACATCGCCGACTGTGAGCCGTGCCTGGACGAGGTCGACGTCGACAGCGCCCTCAAGGCCCTGATCAACCGCGTGTGCTCAGCCGAGAAGGCGCCGGCCAGCCTGCGTGAGCGGTGCTCCGCGGCGGCCCTCAAGCCGGAGTCGCTGAAACACCGGTAAATGCGCGAAACCCCCCGCCGACTGGGGCAGGGGGCTCAGGCGTTCATCGTCGTGGATGCCCACCGGGCGCGTCGTGCTGAGCGGCGCCGGCGGGACGCCGCGATGAACCGATCAGGTGCATCGCGACGAATCGATCAGGTGTTGGGACGCTTGCCGTGGTTGGCGCCCTTCTTGCGGCGAGCGCGGCGCTTGCGACCGGTTTTGCCCATAATGGCCTCCTTCTCCGCCACGCGGCGATTCCGCGAGCGTAACAGCGACTTATTCTGCCAGGGTTCGAGACCGCAGGCGAATCAGGAGCCGCGCTGGGCCTGGGGGAGAGTTTGTGGGCTGGCTGGTTTCCTTCGGTAGTGTCCTAGCCATGCCGTCGCTGAAGCAGGTCTTGGACGAACACACCACTCACGACGGCGGCGAGCGCGGGTTCTTGCGCCGTGTCTGCGACGAGTGGCATCTCATCGCCGATCTCACGTTCTCCGACCTGGTGCTGTGGGTGCCCGACGAGGATCCCAACATGTTCTGGGCCGCTGCGCAGAGCCGACCCATGACGGGTATCACCTCGATGCCCGAAGACGTCTATGGCGACCTCATCGCCTACACCCCGGGCAACCCGGTGGCGGAGGCGTTTCTCTCGGGCGAGGTGGTGGGGCCGTCGGCCAACGCGGTGGCGAGCGGACAGCCGGTGATCAGCCGCGCCATCCCCATCCGCTTCGAGGGCAAGGTGATCGCGGTGCTGGAGCGCAGCACCAACCAGCTCACCCTGCGGGCCCCCTCGACCCTCGAGGACGCCTACCTCGAGATCGGTGAGCTGCTCGAAGAGATGCTCTACGCCGGCGAATTCCCGCTGGCCGGAGACCCCGTCGAAGCCGGGGTGAGCCCCCGAGTGGGCGACGGCCTCATCAGGGTGGGCGCCGAGGGCGACGTCACCTACGCCAGCCCCAACGCGCTGAGCTGCTACCGGCGGCTGGGCCACATTGGCGATCTGGTCGACGAAGACATCTACGAGCTGACCGCCGAACTCCTCATCGGCCAGATCGACCCCGACAAGCTCGTCCTCATGGTGAACGAACCCATCGTACGGGAGTTCGACATCCATACCGGGCGGATCGATCTGCGGGTGCGGCGGATGCCGCTGTTCGATCGCGGCCAGCCCGACGGCATGCTGGTGCTCGTCCGCGACGTCAGCGAATTACGGGCCCGAGAGAGGCAGCTCGTGTCCAAGGACGCGACGATTCGCGAGATCCATCACCGCGTGAAAAACAATCTGCAGACCGTGGCGGCGCTGCTGCGCATGCAGTCTCGGCGGATGGTCGGCGTCGAAGCGCGAGGGGCGTTGGAGGAGGCCACCTCTCGGGTGGGCGCGATCGCGGCCGTGCACGAGACGCTCTCTCAAAGCTACGACGAACAGGTGCAGTTCGATCTGGTCGCGGATCGGCTCTTGCGGATCGTCGGCGCCGTCTCCACCGCAGGCGGCAAGGTCGAGATGGTGCGCGAAGGAAGCTTCGGCATGGTGCCCGCCGAGGTCGCCACCAGCCTGGCCCTCGTGGTGACCGAGCTGTGCCAAAACGCCGTGGAACACGGCTTGAGCCAAGGATCGGGCCGGGTGTCGATCACGGCGCAACAGGCCGAGGAGCAGCTTCGCGTCGAGGTGGTGGACGGTGGGGTGGGGCTGCCGGAGGATTTCGACCTCAAGAAGTCCAGGACGCTCGGGTTATCCATTGTCACAAGCCTGATGACCGAGCTGGAAGGGAGCTTCGATCTCAGCCGTAACGCCGATGGTGCGGGGACCAGGGCCGTGCTGGTCATCCCGATGAGGAAGAAGACCGACTAGCTGAAGGAGAAGACGCACTAGCCCCGGCCGCTCTACAGGACGGTCTTGGCGACCACCCCGGCGAGGAGCCCGTGAATCGGTAGCATCGATTTTCCGGCGGTCGTTGAACGCCGCCGCTGGCTTACGCCGTGCGGATGCGCGACCGGGCAGCCCGACGCTTGAGGGCGCGTCGCTCGTCTTCGCTCATCCCGCCCCAGACGCCGTGATCCTGGCCGGCGTCGATGGCCCACTGCAGGCATGCCTCGCGGACGGTGCACCGCCGGCACACCTGCTTGGCTTCTTCGATCTGCAACAACGCCGGGCCGGTATTGCCGATGGGGAAGAAGAGCTCAGGGTCCTCGTCGAGGCAAGCCGCCTCATGACGCCAATCCATATCGAACTCCTTACGTTGTTGCGTTCTAAGCGCAAATAAGACAGCCGAAGCTGTCAAACGTTGACATTTCGTATCGTGGGGTGTGCCGACTCGCTTGAGACACAGTGAATCTCGCTTGAGACACAGTGAATACTGTCTCAAGTAATCGGGCAGCGCACAAGGGTTTCGCGACGTTGCCTTGCTCACACCGGTGCCGGAGGGGGGCCGTACCGTCATGACTCGGTCTCGGGTAGCCCGTCGGGCGGGGGTCTACCGTCTAGTATAAACCCATGCTCGGCACCAACTCGACTCGGCACTCTGGCGGCCCGCCCGCCTTGCGCATCGCGGCGACGGCGTGTGTGATCCTCGGGCTCGCGGCGGTCGCCTTCGGGGTCTTCGAGATCACCCAGACCCGGTTGAGCCGCATCGCCGTGGGTGGGGGCACGGCCATCGTGATGTTGGCCTACGGGGCGGCCATGTTCGCCGTCGCCCGGGGCATCCTGCGGTCTAACCGTTACGCCCGGGGTCCGGCGATGGCGATGGGGTTGGTCCTGCTGCCGGTGGCCTGGAGCTTTTCCACCCTGGGAGACGGCGCCGCCGCCGATCCGCGGTCGATCCTGATCGGGGTGGCCATGGCGCTCTTGGCACTGACGCTGACCGTGTGCCTCGTGCTGCCCAGCTCCACGAGAGCCTTCTTTCCCGATCGGGATGAGATCGACCCGAATTCGAGCGGCTATTAAAGCGACTAGTCGTCGATCGGCGTCACAGCAGGCGCCGACTGCCCGGCGATGGTTCGCCGATGAAGTACGACGGCCGAGGAAAATGCGCTTCGGCGAAGGCCTCGATGATGCGCTCCGCCGTCGTGGCGCCGGCGCCGCGGCGCACTAGCGCGATGATGCAGCCCCCGAAACCACCGCCTGTCATGCGGGCGCCGAGCGCTCCGGCCTCCTGGGCGGTTCGTACCGCCAGATCGACGGTGGGCACGGTGATCTCGAAGTCCTCCCGCATGGAGGTGTGTGAGGCGGAGAAGATCTCTCCCAATGCCTCCAGCCGACCGTCGTCGAGGCACTCGACGGCCTCGAGAACCCGCCGGTTCTCGGTGACCACGTGGCGGACCCGGCGAGTCAAAACGTCGGAATCCAGGCGGGCCAATGCGGACTCTAGATCGGCGACGTCGCGCAACGCGGGGATGTCGAGGATCTCGGCGGCGGCTTCGCAGCTTCGGCGGCGCTCGGCATACTCGCTGTCCACCAGCGCGTGCGGGGTGTTGGTGTCGAGGACCAAGATCTCCAGACCCTGCGCGGCGGGTTCGAAGGGCACCTGTCGCGTTTCAGTGCTGCGGCAATCCAACAGCAGCGCGTGTCCGCGGGTGCACAGCGTCGATGCGGCCTGATCCATCAGGCCCGTGGGCGCACCCACGAACTCGTTCTCGGCGAGGCGGGCGATCTCGGCCTGTTCGATCCCGGTGAGATCGAGTTCGAACAGCTGGACGCAGGCCGCGACCATGGCGCATTCGATCGCGGCCGAGGAGGACAGCCCGGCCCCCACCGGGACGTCCGAGGTCAGCGAGACATCGAGCGGACCGGTCGGATATCCCTGTTGCTGGAGCGCCCAGACGACCCCGGCGAGGTAGGCGTGCCAGCCCGAAAGCCCCGGCACCAGGTCATGCTCGCCCAACCGGACCGTGGTGGCGAAGTCCACCGAGAGGAAGCGGTAGCCCGCCGAGCCCCGGCTGGCGGCCAGGCTGGCGTGCTGACCGAGGGCGAAGGGCAGTACGAAGCCGTCGTTGTAGTCGGTGTGCTCCCCGATGAGATTGACCCGCCCGGGACTGGCCCACACGCCCTCGCAGTCGGTGCCGAAGGCCTGCCGGTGGGCGTGTACGAGGGGTTTCAGCTTGGCAGGATCAGTCGTCGACATCATCGTCGTCTAGGCGGGCCAGCCACGTGGCGAACCGATCCACCGGGGTCTCGAACTCGGGATGGACGTCGATAAAGGTGCGCAGCTGCTCGGCCACCCAGACGAGCGAGACCTCCTCGCCTCCGCGGCGCCGCTCCAACTCCTCGATCCCGCGATCGGTGTCATACACGGCGCGCCCCGCCCTGAGTGCAGGGCACGGACTAGGCCTGATCCAGCGGAGCCAGCGCCTCGGCGACGAGCCGCTTTTGCTGAGCCTCGTGGACCGCGTGGATGCCCACCGACGGGGCCGAGGATGCCTCGCGGGTGATCGGAGTCAGCTCGAACTTGCGCTCGGGGAGTTCCTTGGCGATCGCCGCCGGCAGGTGCACCGAGAGGAAGGGCCACGAACCTTGGTTGGCTGGTTCCTCTTGGACGAAGCGGATGTCGTCGACGTGGGGGTAGTTCTTGAGCTCGTCGGCGAGTTCCGGCCCCGGCACCGGGTATAGACGCTCAAGAGCCAGGATCGCGACCTCGTCCTCCCGGCCGTCCTTGGCTCGCTGTTGCACCAGATCCCAGCGGACCTTGCCCGAGCACAAGATGACGGTTTTGACCTTGTCGTAATCGGTGATGCTCGGATCGTCGAACACCGGCTTCCACGAACCTGTGACGAAATCCTCGGGCTGGGAGACCGCGAGCTTGTTGCGCAGCATCGACTTCGGTGTGGCGATGATGACCGGGCGATGCCAGAACACGTGGGCGTGGGTTCGCAAGAGGTGAAAGTGGCTCGCCGGCGTGGAGGGGTGACAGATCGCGACGGCGTCCTCTGCGGCCAGTTGGAGCCAGCGCTCCAGTCGAGCGGAGGAGTGATCGGGACCCTGGCCCTCGAAGCCGTGCGGAAGCAGCAGCACCAGGCCGGACTTTTGGGTCCACTTCGCCTGACCCGAGGAGATGAACTCATCGGCAATGGTCTGGGCGCCGTTGGCGAAGTCGCCGAACTGGGCCTCCCACAACACCAGGGCGTCGGGACGGGCCACCGAGTAGCCGTACTCGAAGCCCATCGAGGCGTACTCGCTCAGCAAGGAGTCGAAGATCATGAACTTAGACTGATCCTCGGCCAGGTTGCGCAGCGGTACCCACATCTGCCCGGTGAGCCGGTCTACGACTGCGGCGAACCGCTGGGTGAAGGTGCCGCGTCGGCTGTCCTGACCGGTGAGCCGCACGGGACGGCCTTCCAACAGCAACGAACCGAGCGCCAACAGTTCGGCCGTGGCCCAATCGATGGGTCCCGAGGCGATGGCGTTGGCGCGGCGCTCCAGCTGCGGCTTCATCTTCTGGTGCACGGTGAAGCCTTGAGGCACGTTGACGTGCGCGTCGGCAATCTGCTTCAAGAACTCCGGCGAGATGGCCGAGGCCTTGTTGCTGTTCTCCTTGGTGGGGTACACGGGCACGCGGTGGTAGTCGGTGTCCTCGCCGGACTCCTCGCGGACCTCCTTGAACACCTCCTCCAGCCGCTTTTGGAACCGCTTCATCGACTGCTCGGCGTCTTCCAAGGAGATGTCGCCGCGGCCGATCAGGGCCTCGGTGTACAGCTTGCGGGTGGAGCGCTTCTTCTCGATCAGGTTGTACATGATCGGCTGGGTCAGGCTCGGATCGTCGCCCTCGTTGTGGCCGCGGCGCCGGTAACAGATGAGGTCGATGACGACGTCCTTGTTGAACTCCTGACGGAACTCGAACGCCAGGCGGGCCACCCGGGCGCACGCCTCGGGATCGTCGCCGTTGACGTGGAAGATGGGGGCTTGCACGGTCTTGGCCACGTCGGTGCAGTAGATCGAGGAACGCGATTCGTTCGGTGCGGTGGTGAAGCCGATCTGGTTGTTCACCACGACGTGGATCGTGCCGCCGGTGCGGTAGCCGCGTAGCTGGCTCATCTGCAGGGTCTCGACCACGACGCCCTGCCCGGCGAAGGAGGCATCACCGTGCATGACCAGCGGTAGCACGGGGAACTCGTTGCCGCGATCCAACAGATCCTGCTTGGCCCGCACGAGCCCCTCGACGACGGGATAGACCGCTTCGAGGTGGCTCGGGTTGGCGGCCACCGACGTCTGGATGGTGTCGCCGTTGCTGGCCTTGAACCGCCCCTCGGCGCCCAGGTGGTACTTCACGTCCCCGGAGCCCTCGACGACGCTCGGGTCGATGTTGCCGTCGAACTCTTGGAAGATCTGTCCGTACTTCTTGCCGATGATGTTGGCGAGCACGTTGAGGCGGCCGCGGTGCGGCATGCCCATGCAGACCTCGTCGAGGTGGGCGTTGGCGGCCAGCTCGCAGATCTCGTTCAGCACGACGATGGCCGATTCGCCGCCCTCGAGGCTGAAGCGCTTTTGCCCGACGAACTTGGTCTGCAGGAAGGTCTCGAAGATCTCCGCCTCGTTCAGCTTGTCGAGCACCCGCAGGTGTTCCTCGCGCGGCAGCGTGGCGTGCTTCTTCTCGATCCGCTCCTGCAGCCAGTGGCGCTGCCTGAGGTCGTAGATGTGCATGTACTCGATGCCGATCTGACGACAGTAGGAATCGCGCAGCACCCCCAAGATGTCGCGCAGCTTCATGAACTGGCGGTCGGGACCCCCGAACCCGCCGGCGGCGAACGAGCGGTCCAGATCCCACAGGGTGAGCCCGTGGGTCTGCACGTCGAGATCGGGGTGGCTGCGCTGGCGGTACTCCAGCGGGTCGGTGTCGGCCATGAAGTGCCCGCTGGTGCGGTAGGCGTTGATGAGCTCGAAGACCCGAGCCTGCTTGGAGACCTGGTGCTCGTGGGTGGCGCTGCTGTCCGAGGCCCAGCGGATGGGCTCGTAGGGGATCCGCAGCGCCCGGAAGACCTCGTCGTAGAAGCCGTCGCCGCCGAGCAACAACTCATGCATCTTGGCGAGGAACTCACCCGACTGGGCGCCTTGGATGACGCGGTGGTCGTAGGTGGAGGTGAGGGTCAGGACCTTCGAGACGCCGAGCTCGTTCAGCCGTTCGGGGTCGGTGCCCTCGAACTCGGGCGGGTAGGCAATCGAGCCGACGCCGATGATGGCGCCTTGGCCCAGCACGAGGCGCGGCACGGAGTGGTTGGTGCCGATGGTGCCCGGGTTGGTCAGGCTGATCGTGGTGCCGGCGAAGTCGTCGACGCCGAGCTTACCGCCGCGGGCGCGGACGACCAGGTCCTCGTAGGCAGCCCAGAACTGGGCGAAATCGAGGCTCTCGCAGCCCTTGATGGAGGGCACGAGGAGTTGCCGGGTGCCGTCGGATTTGGGCAGATCGATGGCCAGGCCGAGGTTGATCTGGGGCGGTTGGACCAGATTCGGCTTGCCGTCGATGACGGCGTAACTGTTGTTCATCGCGGGCAGTTCGCGCAGCGCCCGGATCAGGGCAAAGCCCAGCAAGTGGGTGAACGACACCTTGCCGCCGCGGGCGCGTCGCAGGTGGTTGTTGATCACCACGCGCTGATCGATGGTCAGCTTCATCGGCACCTGGCGTACCGAGGTGGCGGTGGGCACGTCCAGCGAGGCGTCCATGTTCTTGGCGGTCCGCATGGCCGAGCCGCGCAACACGTTGTTCTGCGGCTCGGCGGGGCTGCTGGTCGGGCGCACCTTGGGGTTGGGGGGATCGGCCGGTAACCCGCCGACGTGACCGTACTTCTGGGCGTGCAGGTCCTTCACCTGATTCGGCCTCTCGACCTTGGCCTGGGGAGGGTCGGTCTTCGGCTCCGAGAGCTTGCGCTCGGAGCCTTCCTGCTCGCCCGTCGTGGCCTTGGACGAGTCGGGCTGCTGCCCCGATGGCTTGGGCTTTCGGGCCGACGACGACCGACCCGAGCGCTTCGGCGATTCCGCTGCCGTCGTCGGCTCCGATTCCTTGGGCGAGTCCGGCGTCCTCTGCGCTTGGGTCGCCTTCGGCTCCGAGCCGTCCCGATCGCCACCGTTAGAGCCCGCGCCGTGTGCCTCGAAGAACGTGACCCAGCTCGGCTCGACCGAGTCCGGATCGTCTTGGTATTGCTCGCGCTTCAGTTCCAAGAGCCAGTCGTTGGCTCCGAAGTCGGTAGCCGAGTCACTGTCTGGCGTGGTCGCCACAATCGCCTTCTTCCAATCGCTGCCCGCCCATGACGCGGCTTGGAACTTAGGCTATCGAATGGCGGATCGCCACGGGGCACCGGTGGCCCAGCGTGTCGCCGGACGGGCGTCCGGACGGGTCGGGGGTGATGACACGGCGCTAGCGCGCCGCGACAATGCGGATGTCATGACTGGCGCTGAGCCACGTCAGCGCGATCGCCCAGATGGCGATGATCAACAGGGCGATATTGCGGGCCGCCAAGACGACCATGGCGATGACGAGTTGGGGCCCCGCGGTGCCGAACACCACGGCGCCGTAGGTGATGGGGTAGACCAGATGCGTCAACCCGGCCACCACCAGCGTCAGCAGGGCCAGCCGTAGCACCGCCCTGCGGATCCACTCCGGCCGGTCCTGGTCCACTCGGCGGCCGAGCAACAGCACCGCCAGGGGGCCGCCGAGCCAGAGCACGTACTGCGGGCTCAACGTCTTGTTGGTGATGATCATGATGGCCACGATGCTGACCATGAGGAGCGCGGCCGTGCTGAGCGAGGACTCCTTGCGCCACAACACCCGGACCGAGAGGGCCGCGATGGCGGCCAGACCGACGACGGTGGCGACGGTGGACACCGTCGTCATGGCCCCGACTCCCGGCCCAAAGATCTCGTAGGCCTGGTACTTCGACATCGAGATCGTGTGCGCACCGGGGTCGAGGGCGCGCGCGATCATGATCGGGGTGGCCCACACCGCCTCCACCTGAAGGCCGCGATCGGCCTGCCAGGTCAGCGGCGAGAGCAGCCGTTGCCAGCCGCCGACGATCAGGCTGATCAGCGCCAGCCCGAAGCCGACAGCGGCGAAGGAACCGATCGCTCGCACGCGGCCGTCCCGCTTGCCGAGCAGCGCCGGCAGGAGCAGAGCCGGCCATAGCTTGATCGCCGCGCCGAGGCCGATCAGGGCCCCCGCGACCCCGGGGCGCCGGCTGAGCAACACCAAAGCCGAGCCGGCCAGCACGGCGGGGATCATGTCGAACCGCAGGTAACACAGCGGCCCGATCAAGAAGACGAACGCGATCCAGAACAGCACGCCTCGGGCCCCTCGGTGCCCGCCTCGCAACCACAACAGCCAGGTCAAGACCGCATCGAGCAGCATCATCAGGGCGATGAACGCGACGTAGTAACCCCCGCGGCCTCCCCCGCCGAGGGCGTAGGGCAAAGACAAGATGCCCACGACGGGGGTGGGGTACTCGATGAGCGTGTTGGCCAGACCGACCTGAGAGTAGTTGGTGATCTTGGCCCAGTAATAGCCGACATCGCCCGAGACCGATTGCTCGAACTGCCAGATCTCGACCTGCCAGATCACCAGCATCAACCCGCGGGTCGCCACCCACAGCAGCGCCACCACGCCGAGGGTCAGCCGCGAGGCGCCGAACCGGGTGGGCGGGGCCGATGGGGTCGCCTCGGCGGCGGCGTCGCTGCTACTCACGAAGCTTCCAGCAGAGCATGAGCGCAGGGGAGGAGATCACCCGGTCGATCTTAGTGCTCTGAGCTCACAACGGGGCGCTCCATAGACGTCGGGCGCAGTTTGCTGGCCCGGCCGATCCTCGCCGAGCGGTTCGAGACCCGGCTGGCCTGGCCGGTGCAGCCGCTACTCGCTCGGTATTGGAACGATACGATGGCCGCCTACCTCGACCACGATCTCGACGGGGAGGAGCCCGAGTTGCATCTGTGGACCCGAGTTGCATCTGTGGAACCGTGTGGCGCTCGTCGAGGACGCGCTTCGGCCACCACACGATCGTCGTGACGCCGAACGGCGCGGACCAGGCCGGTTCCGTTATCGAAGGACGTGTCGCTCGGCATCGAAGGACGTGTCGCTCGGCGGCACTAAGCGAGAGGACTCCATGAGCATCGACAAAGTGGTCGCATCCGCAGAGCAGGCGATCGAGCAGATCACCCCGGGCTCGAGCATCGCGGTGGGCGGCTTCGGCCTGTGCGGAATACCGATGGTGCTCATCGAGGCGTTGCGCGCCGCCCGGGTCGGCGAGCTGAGCATCGTCAGCAACAACTGCGGCGTCGACGACTGGGGGCTCGGCGTGCTGCTGGCCGACGGCCTGATCCGCAAGATGACCTCGTCCTACGTGGGCGAGAACAAGGAGTTCGCCCGTCGCTACCTCTCGGGCGAACTCGAGGTCGAACTGACCCCGCAGGGCACGCTGGCCGAGAAGCTGCGCGCCGGCGGTAGCGGGATAGCCGCGTTCTACACCCAAACCGGGGTCGGCACTCAGGTCGCCGAGGGCGGGCTGCCCCTGCGCTACCGTTCCGACGGGACCGTCGACATCGCCTCCCCAGCCAAGCCGCTCGCGACGTTCGAGGTGCGCGGCGAACCGCGCGAGTTCGTCCTCGAAGAGGCCATCGCCACCGACTTCGCCCTGGTGCACGCGCGCAAAGCCGACCGGCACGGCAACCTCGTGTTCGACAAGTCGGCGCGCAACTTCTCGCCGCTGGCCGCGATGGCCGGTCGGGTCTGCATCGTCCAGGTCGAGGAACTCGTCGAACCCGGCGAGATCGACCCCGACGCCGTGCACCTGCCCGGCATCTACGTCGAGCGGATCCTCGTCGTCGGCGCGGGGGTCGAGAAGCGCATCGAACGCCGCACCGTGGCGGAAGGAGCCTGAGATGGCACTGAGCAGAACCGAGATGGCCGCCCGGGCGGCGCTCGAACTCGCTGACGGAGCCTACGTGAACCTCGGCATCGGGTTGCCGACGCTGGTGCCCAATTACGTTCCCGAGGGGGTCGAACTCGTGTTGCAGAGCGAGAACGGCATCCTCGGGGTGGGGCCCTACCCCAGCGATGATCGCGTCGATCCCGACCTGATCAACGCGGGCAAGGAGACCGTCACGGTGCTCCCGGGGGCGGCCTACTTCGACTCGGCCCTGAGCTTCGGCATGATCCGGGGCGGCAAGATCGACGCGGCCATCCTCGGCGCCATGCAGGTGTCGGCCGCCGGAGACCTGGCCAACTGGATGATCCCGGGCAGGATGGTCAAGGGCCCGGGCGGGGCGATGGACCTCGTGCACGGTGCCCGCCGGGTGATCGTGCTGATGGGGCACGTCGCCCGCGACGGCTCACCCAAGATTCTCCCCGAGTGCAGCCTGCCGCTGACCGGCCGCGGGGTCGTCAACCGCATCATCACCGACCTGGCGGTGATTGACGTGAGCGACGACGGCCTGTCCCTGGCCGAACTCGCCCCCGGCGTCAGCCTCGAGGAGGTGCGCGAGGCCACGGGGGTTCCGCTCAGGGTGGACGCGAATCTGGAGTTTTGAGACCGCCGCCCTTATCGTCCCGGTTCTTCGGGCAGGGGTTCGTGGCCCGCCCTAGAGTTGTCAGTGAGCGGCATCGTTGGCCGCGGATCGTTCGGTGTGGCTCAGCCCGACCATGACGCTACTGCTGCCTCTTTGAAAGCAGTACATCTCCAGGCTCAGTATTCCCGGCTGCCACAAGCAGGCCGGTTGATGCAGAGAACCCCATTCCTCGACGGGATCGCCGAGGGCCGAACTCAACTGCTCCCGTACAGCTGCAAAACCCGCACGGGCCGCAGGCCGGTCTTCCCCGCGTTCGCTATAGCAGGACAGCGAGAAGCCGAGGTGGTCCTCGCGAAAGGCCGAGCTGTCTCCGTCGACCTCGGGCAGAGAAGTGGTAAAACGGCGGAAGGCACTGTCCGAGCCGTCGTCGGTGACCTCGCCCTGCGTGTCGTGCCAGCCCAGCGCAGCGAAATAAGCGAGCCGTTCGGCTTCGGTGGTTGGCCACGGTAGCTGCGCCGTGCGGAGCAGGAGGCTAGCCAACTGCTGCGGCGACGGGCTCAGGGGTTCGCTCACCCGCCCAACCTAGGCCCCACCCCGTGGCCTGGTGGGGGTAGGGGTGGTTGGCGATTGTGGCGCCCCCGCGAGGATTCGAACCTCGGCTCCCGCCTCCGGAGGGCGGTGCTCTATCCCCTGAGCTACGGGGGCCGACGCCGTTGCGGGCCGGTGGAAACCTTAGCAGCTTCTGCTCACCGGCCACGACCCACGAACGGGTAGGCTCCCTCGACGTGGCAGCAGATCGCGCAGAGGGCTCCTCCAGCAGGCGACGGCTGTTCCAGATGCCGCAGACCGTGGCGCTGTTGGTGGCGTCGCTCAATCTAGCGGCCTGCGTCCAGCCACCGCCCCCGGCGCCGGCCGTCATCAGCGAGACCCCGCCGCCGTGGCCGGCGCCCAGGGACGCCGTCTCCTATATCGAGGCCGCCGGGCTGCCCCAGGAACGGCTGGACACCACGAGCAATCGACGAACGCTCCAGCTCAACGTCGAGGTAGCCGGTCAGCCCGTCGTCGTTCCCGCCTGGATCGGGGTGGACCGCTACCGCGCGGTCCAGGCCCCGGCCCATACCCACACCGAGGGCGGCGAGGTCTGGCTGGAGGGCGAGGGCACCGAGGAGGTGACCTTGGGGCAGTTCTTCACCCTGTGGGGGGTCCGGATGAACGCCGAGTGCCTCGGCGCGGTCTGCGGGGGAGTCAAGCTCAGCGTCGACGGAGATCTGGTCACCGCCGATCCGACGGGTCTCAGGCTCGGTGAGGTGACCGGCCGCCTCGATGTCTCGGTGGGCTGAACCGCTGCTCGCTCAGCGGTTGGTAACCCCGGAGGCGGCCGCCGAATCTATGGCAAAGTGGCCGATCATGACGCACATGCACGTGGCAGGCTCGATTCACGCCGACGCCACCAGCCCGGCCCCGCAGTGGCTGGACCTTCCGCCCGACGTCAACGAACTCCTCGACGGGCTGTGGAGTTCCACGGTGCGCCGCGGCGAGGACGGGGCCGTGGCGGTCGGCGGGATGTCGGTCAACGAGATCGCGGCCCGGGTGGGCACGCCGGCCTACGTCGTGGACGAGGTCGACTTCCGTCAGCGCGCCCGCGGTTTCGCCGAGGCGTTCTCGGGTTGGCACGTCTACTACGCCAGCAAGTCCTTCCTCTGCGCCGCGGTGGCCCGTTGGGTGGCCGACGAGGGCCTGGGGGTAGACGTGTGCAGCGGCGGCGAGCTCACCGTCGCGCTGCGGGCCGGCGTCGATCCCGCGATCATCGGCCTGCACGGCAACAACAAGACCGTCGCGGAACTGGAGTTGGCGCTGGATTCCGGAGTGGGGCGGATCGTGCTGGATTCGGCCGATGAACTGGCCCGGCTGCAGCGCCTGGCCGCCGAGCGCGGGGTGCGGGCCCCGGTGCTGGTGCGGGTAACCACCGGCGTCGAGGCGCACACCCACGAATACATCGCCACCGCCCACGAGGATCAGAAGTTCGGCTTCTCGATCGCTAGCGGCCGGGCGATGGAGGCGCTGCTGGCCTGCGAGAGGGCAGAGTCCATCAACCTGCGCGGCGTGCATTCCCACATCGGATCCCAGATCTTCGACACCTCCGCGTTCGAGGTGGCGGCCCGGCGCACGATCACGTTGCTGCGCGATTTCACCTCCGCGAGCGGGATCGAGCTGCCCGAGCTGGATCTGGGCGGCGGCTTCGGCATCGCCTACACGTCGGTGGATAGCCCGCAGACCCCGGACCAGTTGGCCGCCTCGCTGCGCGAGATCGTGGCTCAGGAGTGCCGTGCCCACGAGATGGCCACGCCCGAGCTGTCCATCGAACCGGGCCGGGCGATCAGCGGTCCGTCGACGATGGCGCTGTACGAGGTCGGTACCGTGAAGCCCGTTCAGGTCAGTGCCACGGCCACCCGCCTCTACGTCTCGGTCGACGGCGGGATGAGCGACAACATCCGGCCCGCCCTCTACGCGGCCGAGTATTCCGCGACGCTCGCCAGCCGGGCCTCCGATGCCGGCCCGCGGCTGTCTCGGGTGGTCGGCAAGCACTGCGAGGGCGGCGACATCCTGGTCCGCGACGAGTTCCTGCCCGCCGATATCGCCGTCGGCGACCTGGTGGCGGTGCCGGCCAGCGGCGCCTACTCCCGATCGATGGCCAGCAACTACAACCACGCGCTCAAGCCGCCCGTGGTGGCGGTGCGGGAGGGCGAATTGCGAACCCTCGTGCGGCGCGAGACCCTTGATGACCTACTGGCGCTCGACGTCGGCTGAGGCCCTCGCGGTTCTTACGCCGCCACGATCACGTCCTGCCGAGCTAAGGAAGCTATGTTCGATAAACCAGCGTCTGAACAAACCGCGTCCGACCAACCCGCCGCCACCCTGCGGGTGGGGCTGCTGGGCTGCGGGGTCGTCGGCTCCGAGGTGGCCCGGCTGCTGAGCGCCCAGGCCGGGGACCTCGCCTCGCGAATCGGGGCCAAGCTGGAGCTGGCCCACATCGCGGTGCGGCGGCCCAACCGCGTGCGGGACGGGATCGATCCGGCGCTGATCACCACCGACGCCCTCGCCATGGTGCAGGGCGAGGACGTCGATCTCGTCGTGGAGGTCATCGGCGGGATCGAACCGGCGCGGACCCTCATCCTGGCCGCGCTGAACGGCGGCAAGTCCGTCGTCACCGCGAACAAGGCGCTGCTCGCCGAGGACGGTGGCACCCTGTTCGCCGCCGCGGAGGCCAACGGCGTCGACCTGCACTTCGAGGCGGCGGTCGCGGCCGCCATCCCCATCGTGCGGCCCCTTCGTGAATCCCTGGTGGGGGATCAGATCACCGCCGTGATCGGCATCGTCAACGGCACCACCAACTTCATCTTGGACAAGATGCACACCGAGGGCGCCGGGTTCAGCGAGACCCTGAACCAGGCCCAGGAGTTGGGCTACGCCGAGGCCGACCCCACCGCCGACGTCGAGGGCTTCGACGCCGCCGCCAAGGCCGCGATCCTCGCCAGCCTCGCCTTCCACACCCGAGTCCGGGCGGCCGACGTGTACCGCGAGGGCATCACCGAGGTGTCTCGCGCCGACATCGCCACCGCCGAATCGTTGAATTCGGTGGTCAAGTTGCTGGCCATCTGCGCCCTGACCGAAGAGGACCCGCCGCGCGTCTCGGTGCGGGTGCACCCGGCCATGATCCCCAGGACACACCCGCTGGCCTCGGTCGGCGGCGCTTACAACGCCGTGTTCATCGAGTCGCGCGCGGCCGGGCGGTTGATGTTCTACGGTCAGGGCGCCGGGGGAGTGCCGACCGCCAGCGCGGTGCTGGGCGATCTGGTCACCTCGGCCCGCAACCGGGTGCGGGGAACCAGCGGGCCCGGGGAGTCCACCTACACGATGCGCGAGACCGCCCCCATCGGCGACGTCATCACCAGCTATCACGTCAGCCTGTCGGTCCAAGACGTCTCCGGCGTGCTGGCCAGCGTGGCGCAGTGCTTCGCCGAGTACGGGGTTTCCCTGCAGACGGTGCACCAGGAGACGGCGCACGAGGGCAACAGGGTCAGCGGGGCCCGCCTGGTGCTCATCACGCACGAGGCGAAGGACTCGGCGCTGAGCGCCACCGTCGCGGCGCTGCGGTCCCTGCCGGAGGTGCACGAGGTGATTTCAGTGATGCGGGTCGAAGGGGAGTGAACGAGATGGGCGAGCAGCCGAACAATCAGGTGGCGGCGCAAACCAACTGGTCGCCGCTGCCGTCGGTCACCCCCGGTGGCCTGATCGCGCGCTACCGCGAGTGGTTGCCGATCGAGGACGACGGGCCGGTGATCAGCCTCGGCGAGGGCTCGACCCCGCTGGTGCACGCGCCCAAGCTATCGCGGATCGTGCGGGGCGAGGTGTGGATCAAGGTCGAGGGCGCCAACCCGACCGGCTCGTTCAAGGATCGCGGCATGACCGTGGCCGTGAGTCGCGCCGCCGCGCAGGGTTCGAAGGCGGTCGTCTGCGCGTCGACGGGCAACACCTCGGCCTCGGCCGCCGCCTACGCCACCCGGGCCGGCATGACCCCCATCGTCCTCCTGCCCGCGGGGCGCATCGCCAAGGGCAAGCTCGCCCAGGCGATCGTGCACGGGGCCAAGATCGTCCAGCTGGACGGGAACTTCGACGACTGCCTCGAGATCGCCCGCAAGCTGGCCGAGGTGTACCCCGTCGCGCTGGTGAATTCGGTCAATCCGGACCGGATCGCGGGTCAACGCACGGCCGCCTTCGAGATCGTCGACGCCCTCGGCGAGGCGCCCGACCTGCACCTGCTGCCCGTCGGCAACGCGGGCAACATCACCGCCTACTGGGCCGGCTACTGCGACTACGCCGAGGCCGAAATGTCGAGCAAGCGTCCCGCGATGTGGGGCTTTCAGGCCGCCGGTGCCGCCCCGCTCGTGCTCGGTCACCCGGTCTCCGAACCCGACACGTTGGCGACGGCCATCCGGATCGGCAACCCCGCCTCGGCGAGGCAGGCCCTGGCGGCGAAACAGGACTCCGGTGGGCTCATCGAATCGGTGACCGACGACCAGATCCTCGACGCGCAAGCCTTCCTGGCCGACACCGAGGGCATCTTCGTCGAGCCCGCCTCGGCCGCCGGGGTGGCTGGGCTGTTGGTCAAGGCCGAGCGCGGTGAGGTGGCCGAGGGACAACTCATGGCCATCACCGTGACCGGCAACGGTCTGAAGGACATCGACACCGCGCTCTCGCGGCGGGTCATCGATCCCGAGGTCCTGCCCGTCGACGTGGTCAGCGTGGCCGAGGCGTGCGGCCTCCGGCAGTGCTGAGCAGCACCCCTGCCGGAGCTGGGACCGGCAGGACCCCCGCCGGGGATGGGACTGGGAGGGCACCCGCCGGGACGGGGGCCCGAATGCTCCCGGTCGGTGCCCGCGTCGTCGTCGAGGTGCCGGCCAGCAGCGCAAACCTCGGCCCGGGCTTCGACGCGCTCGGGTTGGCGGTCGATTGGGCCGACGAGGTCAGCGTCGAGGTGATCGAGAGCGGCTGTGTCATCGAGGTCACCGGCGAGGGGGCGGGCGAGGTCCCGTTGGACGAGAGCCACCTCATCATCGCCACGGCCGAATCGGCGCTGAAGCGGTGGGCGGTGAGGTGCCCGGGCTGGCGGTTGCGCTCGCACAACACGATCCCGCACGGGCGTGGATTGGGCTCATCCTCGGCGGCGCTGATATCGGGGCTGCTGATCGCCTGGAGTCTGGCCTATCCGGGCCGAGAGTTGGATCCGGCGGCGTTGGTCCACCGCGCGGCCCAGCTGGAGGGTCACGCCGACAACGTGGCCGCGGCCGTCCTCGGCGGGTTCGTCATGACCTGGATGGGCACCAGCGCCCCGGCGGGAGACATCGCCGCGGGCACGACGCACGCCGTGCGGGGGCGGGTCCACCCCGACCTGATGGCCGTCGCCTTCGTGCCGGAGCTCTTCGTGGCCACCGAGCGTGCCCGAGCCACGTTGCCGTCCGCGGTTCCCCATCGCGACGCCGCCCTTAACGCCGGACGCTCGGCCCTGTTCGTCCACGCCATCGAGCACGACCCCGATCTGCTGGCCGAGGCCACCCGAGATTGGCTGCACCAGGGCTATCGCCGTGGGTTGATGCCCGAATCGGTCGAGCTGGTGGAACAACTTCGCCACGCCGGGGTGGGCTCCTTCATCTCCGGCGCGGGCCCGACCGTTTTGGCGCTGCTGACCCGCGACCGCCTCGCCGAGCTCGACGGGCTACCCGCCTGGCGCGGTTTCACCCGGCACGACCTGGAGATCGGCCAGGGGGCACGGCTGGTCTCGGCAGAGGTGCCGGCTGCGCCGCGCTCGATATAGCGCTTCCGGCTCAGTTCATGAATCGAGCCGGCAGCGGGAACCCGAGCCGGCAGCGGGAACCCGAGCCGGAAGTGGGAACCCGAGCGGGACCGGCACGATATTGAGCGCGCGGCGGGGTGTCTCGGCGGACGTTTTGACACCTGCACCGGGTGGCAGTGCTAGCATTGGGGACACCGGTTCACCAAACCGGACAGCACCCATCGGATCGGGTGCGGCGTGCACGGTGTTTGCTGCCTGCGAAAGTCTGCTCATCAACACGGTTCGCCACCGAACAATCATCGCCAAAGTTGAATCCCCCTCGGAGGGTGCAATGCGGCGCGATTGCTCGAAACAGATCTGCTCAACACTCCGACCTGAAACGGTCTTCGTCCTCATTCGATGCGGGCGAATCCGAAAGGAAACACGTGACAGAATCCCCCGAGCTGACCACCGGCGAGGCCGCAGGCACTGCGCGCCGCCGTAAAGGCTCCGGTCTCGAATCCATGGTGCTGCCCGAGCTCAAGCAACTCGCCTCCTCGATGGGGGTCCGCTCGACGGGGCTGCGCAAAGGCGACCTGATCGCCGCGATCAAGGGCTCCCAAGCCCAGGGCGGTGCTGCGGGCGGTGGCTCGTCTACCGCTAACGGCGAGTTGGGCAACAAGGAATCCAGCACGCAGCAGCAACCCGCCAAGCGGCAACCCAGCAAGCGGGCGGCGGCTAAGCGCCCGCCGGGTAAGAACGACGCGAGCACGGACGGCACGGGCGGCAACCAGGCCAAAGACGCCGCCGACCAACCGACCAACCAGGATGACGGCAAGCGGAGCATCGCTGAGGAGGTGGCCTCCCGGGTGGCACGCGATTTCGGGCCTCTCGAGGAGCCCGCGAGTGCCCGCAATCGCGGCGACGATCAGCAGACGAGCAATCGCGGCGACGATCAGCAGACGAGCAATCGCGAGAATGACGACCGTGGGGGCGAGAGTCGCGGCAACGATAACCGGGGTGAGCGCGGAAGCGTCCGTACCGCCGAGCGTGGCAACGAGAACCGCGGAAACAACGATCGCGGGAACGACAACCGCGGAAACAACGATCGCGGGAACGACAACCGCGGGAACGACAACCGAAGCGGACGAAACGCCGACCGTAACAACGACCGCAATAACGATCGCAACAACGACCGCAATAACGATCGCGGCAACGACCGCAACAACGACCGCAACAACGACCGCAACAACGACCGCAATAACGACTTCGATGATGACGGCGGGGGCCGCCGCGGCCGTCGGCGTCGCAACCGGGACCGGCAGAACCGGCGCGGCGCCAGCAGCGGCCGCGACAGGGGCGCCATGGGCGGCATGGAGGCCGAGCCCACGGTCTCCGAGGACGATGTCTTGGAGGCAGCCAGCGGCATCCTCGACATCAAAGACAACTACGGCTTTGTGCGACGCACGGGTTACCTGCCTGGCCCCAGCGACGCCTACGTGCCGATGTCCATGGTGCGCAAGTTCGGCCTGCGCAAGGGCGACGTCGTCACGGGATCGATACGGACCACCCGCGAGGGAGAGCGCAAGGAGAAGTTCACTCCGCTGGTCAAGCTCGACACCGTCAACGGTGACGTCCCGGAGAACGCCAAGGGCCGTCCGGAGTTTTCCAAGCTGACGCCGCTTTACCCCCAGGATCGGCTCAAGCTGGAGAACGGGCCGACGAACATGACGGGTCGCATCATCGACCTCGTCTCGCCGATCGGTAAGGGCCAGCGCGGCCTGATCGTCTCGCCGCCAAAGGCGGGTAAGACGTTGGTCATGCAGAGCATCGCCAACGCCATCGCCGTGAACAATCCCGAGGTGCACCTCATGGTCGTTCTGGTCGACGAGCGACCCGAAGAGGTGACCGACTTCGAGCGCAGCGTCAGCGGTGAGGTCATCGCCTCCACGTTCGATCGCCCGGCCGATGATCACACCACCGTCGCCGAGTTGGCGATCGAGCGAGCCAAGCGCTTGGTCGAGGTGGGCCACGACGTGGTCGTGCTGCTCGACGGCATCACGCGGTTGGGACGGGCCTACAACATCGCCGCTCCCGCATCGGGCCGGATCCTGTCCGGTGGCGTCGACTCCGCGGCGCTGTACCCGCCGAAGCGCTTCTTCGGCGCGGCCCGCAACATCGAGCACGGTGGTTCGCTGACGATCTTGGCCACCGCCCTGATCGAGACCGGTTCGAAGATGGACGACGTGATCTTCGAGGAGTTCAAGGGCACCGGTAACTCCGAGCTGCGGTTGCGGCGCGAGTACGCCGACAAGCGGATCTTCCCCGCCGTCGACGTCGACGCCTCCAGTACTCGACGCGAGGAACTGCTGTTGGGCAAGGAGGAGCTCGCGGTCATCTGGAAGCTTCGTCGCGTGCTTTCGGGCATGGACGGACAGCAGGCCCTCGAGATGTTGTTGAACCGGATGCGCAAGACCCAGACGAACGCCGAGTTCCTGACCGTAATCAGCAAGACCACCCCGGGCGGGTAGGGAAAGCGTTTCTGCCCGGTCGGGGCTCGGCTGGCGCGCCAAGCCTGCCTCCGCCCCGATCTGCTGGGTCGGTCCACATCCGCTCCCGTTTAGGGTCCTAGCATTTTGCGGTCCTAGCCGAGCGGATGCGCCTACCCGAGCGAGGCGCCGCCACTGTCTTCGTCAACCCCCAATCAGCACGCTCGACAACAGCACGCTCGATCTGGTGGTTCGCGCTCGGTTCCCAAATCGAGCGCGAGACGCCGACGCAAGCGCGCTGGGCAATATCCCGAGCGGGCTGATGCATACCGAGCGGATAGTTCTAGCCCGAGCGGGCTGATGGATACCGAGCGGCTAGTTCCAGCCCGAGCGGGCTGATGGATACCGAGCGGCTAGCTCCAGCCCGAGCGGATCGAGTTCAAGCCTGAACAGGCGCCGCGGCACCCGGGGAGTCGGCAGGAATATTTGCCGCGTTCTCCGCGCTGAGGCACAATGAGACGCTGATCCCGGTTCACGTCCGCAGCCCGCAGACGACCCGGTTTCGAACAAGCCTAGGAGAGCACGAGATGAAGCCCGGAATCCACCCGACCTACACCGACACCGAGGTCACCTGCACCTGCGGCAACACCTTCACCACGCGCAGCACCGCCAGCGGCGGCACGATGCGCGCGGACGTGTGCTCGGCCTGTCACCCCTTCTACACCGGCAAGCAGAAGATCCTCGATACCGGTGGCCGGGTGGCCCGCTTCCAGAAGCGCTACCAGAAGTAACCCGTCCGGACTTCGACGCCGGTGGCCGACCCCCAGCGGTCCGCCACCGGCGTCGCGTCGTTATGGGATCAATTCATGAGCGGGAGACGTTGAGTGCTCGATTCGTTGAACAGGGGCGAGAGTGTTTGAATCCGCGGAGCCGCTGCGCACCGAGTACCTTGAACTGCAGCGCCAGCTGTCCGATCCCGAGGTGCACTCCGACATGGCCAAGGCGCGCAAGGTCGGGCGACGCTACGCCGCGCTGCTGCCGATCATTCGCGGCCTCGACGACTTCGACTCCGTCAGCGACGATCTCAGCGCCGCCAGGGAACTGAGCACGGAGGACGAGAGCTTCGCCGCCGAGGCCGAGGAGCTGAGCGCGCGGTTGGAGGCGATCATCGAGCGGCTGACCAGGCTTCTCGCCCCGCGCGATCCCAACGACGCCGGCGACGCCATCGTCGAGATCCACGCGGGCGAGGGCGGGGACGAATCGGCCCTGTTCGCCGGCGACCTGTTCCGCATGTACAGCCGCTACGCCGAGACCCGCGGCTGGAAGGTGGAGATCCTGGACGCCCAAGAGACCAGCCTGGGCGGTTTCAAGTCCATCACCGCCGCCGTCAAGGCGGGCAGCGCCGGCGATCCCGACACCATGCCGTACGGCATCTTGAAGTTCGAGGGCGGGGTTCACCGGGTCCAACGCGTTCCCATCACCGAGTCTCAGGGCCGGGTGCACACCAGCGCCACCGGGGTGCTGGTGATGCCCGACGTGGAGGAAACCGAGGTCGAGATCGACGAATCCGAACTGCGCATCGACGTCTACCGCTCCTCGGGGCCGGGTGGTCAGGGAGTGAACACCACCGATTCCGCCGTGCGCATCACCCACCTGCCCAGCGGGATCGTCGTCTCGTGCCAAAACGAGCGCTCTCAGCTGCAAAACCGCGAGCAGGGGATGCGGATGTTGCGGGCCCGCCTGGTCGCCGCCGCCGAGGAGCAGGCGATGCAGTCGGCCTCGGCCGCGCGAAAATCGCAGGTGCGCACGGTGGACCGCAGCGAGCGGATCCGCACCTACAACTTCTCCGAGAACCGCATCGCCGATCACCGCATCGGCTTCAAGGCCTACAACCTCGACGCGGTGCTGGCCGGAGACATGTCCGCCCTCGTCGCGGCGCTCCAGGAGGCGGACTTGGCCGAGCGTCTCTCGGCCGGCGGCCCGTGAGCCGAGCCGGATCCTGGAGCCCGCTGACCCAGGCCACCGACGAGTTGCGGGCGGCGGGGCTGGTGAGCCCGCGGGCGGACGCCCGGGCGCTGCTGTGTCACGTCGTGGGTCTCGAGCGGCTCACCCTCGAACCGGAGCTCGGCGCCGCCCAGCGCGACGACTACGCTTCGGCGGTGCGGCGGCGGATCGCGGGTGAACCGGTGCAGCACATCACGGGTCGGGCCCACTTTCGCCACGTCGAGGTGGCCGTCGGGCCAGGGGTGTTCATTCCCCGGCCCGAGACCGAGGTGATGACGGGCTGGGCGATCGACCGGTTGCGCGAGCTACTGGCCGATGGCGTGGCGGCTCCCCGTGTCGTCGAGCTGTGCGCGGGATCGGGTGCGATCTCGCTCGCCATCCACGACGAGGTGCCCCAGGCCGCGATCACCGCCGTCGAGCTGAGCCCCGAGGCCTGCGGGTGGGCGCGCCGCAACCTGCGCGAGACGCCGGTGGAGCTGCACGAGGGCGACCTGGCCGATCCGATCGGGCTCGAGGGTCGGGTGGACCTGGTCATCGCCAATCCGCCCTACATCCCGCTCGAGGCGTGGGAGAGCGTGCCGGCGGAGGTGCGCGATCACGATCCGGAGCTGGCGTTGTTCTCCGGAGACGACGGCCTCGACGTGCTGCGCCGGCTCACCGTGCGCGGAGCGGGGCTACTGCGCTCGGGGGGACTGATCTGTGTCGAACACGCCGAGGCGAACGCCGAACAGACCGTGGAGTTGTTCGCCGGCCACGGGGGGTGGGAACGGGTGCGAGATCATCGCGACCTCACCGATCGACCTCGGTTCACCACCGCGACCCGTCTGGCAAGATGACGTTGTGAACGACCAAGACGCGAATATGGACGCCGCCGACACCGAGGCCTCCCCGGTTGGGCCGGCGGTGGGCTTCTCGCGCATCGAGTGCCGCGGTGCGGGCGTCGAGCGGGCGGCGGAGCGAGCAAAGGAGGCGATCGACGCCGGGCAGTGCGTCGTGCTGCCCACCGACACGGTCTACGGCATCGCCGTGGACGCCTTCAGCGCCGACGCGGTGCAACGCCTCCTCGACGCGAAGGGCCGCGGCCGCGACATGCCGCCGCCGGTTCTCATCGGTGACGCCGCCGTGCTGCCCGCGCTGGCCGCGACCGTTCCCCCCGAGGCGCACAAGCTGGTCGAGGCCTTTTGGCCGGGGGCGCTCACCCTCATCCTGGACGCTCAGCCCAGCCTGCGGATGGATCTCGGTGACGCCGAAGGCACCATTGCCGTGCGGGTGCCCGCGGACGGCCGAACCCGGGCGGTGCTGACCAGGACCGGCCCTCTCGCGGTCAGCAGCGCCAACCGTTCGGGGCGGCCGCCGGCGCGAAACGTGGACGAGGCCATTGCCCAGCTGGGGGATGCGGTCGCGGTCTACCTCGACGGCGGTCCCTCCGGAGCCGGCGCCCCCTCGACCATCGTGGACTTCACCGGAGACGAACCGACCATCGTTCGAGCCGGCGCGGTCTCGTTCGAGGCCATCGTCCAGCTGATTCCCAGCGTGCAGACCACGGCCGAACGCCAGGCATGACGACCGATGCGTGAGTACCTGCTGGTGCTGCTCGTCGCGGCGGCCTCCACCTACCTGCTGAGCGGGTTGTGTCGGCGGCTGGCGCTGCGCTTCGGCGCGGTGGCCCGCGTGCGCGATCGCGACGTGCACGTCGTGCCCATTCCCTACTTCGGCGGGATCGCCATGTTGGCGGGCGTGGCGGCGGCGGTCCTCGTGGCGACGAACCTGCCCTTCCTGGGCCGCCAGCCGGTGGTGAGTCACGACGCGTGGGCGGTGCTGCTCGCCGCCGCCGTCATCTGCGCGGTGGGGGTGGTGGACGATGTGGTGGAGCTCGGCGCCCTCGTGAAGCTGGCCGGGCAGGTCCTGGCCGCCGGCGTCGTGGTCCTCAACGGGGTCCAGATGTACTGGATTCCGCTGCCCGGCAGCATCCTCTCCCTGGATCGGGTGGCCTCCATCGCCATCACCGTCTTCTTCATCGTGTTGTGCACCAACGCGGTGAACTTCGTCGACGGACTCGACGGGCTGGCGGCCGGGGTAGTGGGGATCGGCGCGCTGGCCTTTTTCACCTACTCCTACCTCCTGGTGTACGAGCAGAATCTGGAGCGGGCGACGACGTCCAGCCTCATCACCGTGGCGATCGCGGGCGCCTGTGTCGGCTTCCTGCCGCACAATTTCTTTCCGGCGCGGATGTTCATGGGCGATTCGGGCGCCATGCTGCTCGGGTTGCTGTTGGCCGCCTCCACCATCAGCCTCACCGGACAGATCGATTCCTCGGCTCTGCAGGAGGGGGCCGAAGCGGGCGGCCTCATCCCGGCCTATCTACCGCTGGTGTTGCCGCTGGCCATCTTGGCCTTGCCCCTGCTCGACGTGGTCCTGGCCTGGTTTCGGCGGGCCAACGCCGGCCAGTGGTGGTTCATGCCCGATAAACAGCACCTACACCATCGGTTGATGGATCGGGGGCACAGCATGCGCGGATCGGTCCTGATCTTGTACCTATGGTCGGCGCTGGTGTCCTTCGGCGCCATCGTCGTCGGGCTGATGCCCAGCCTGCTCGCGGTGGGTGGCGTCGTCGTGGCCGCCGTCGCCATGATCTTTGCCACGTTGCGGCCGTGGTTCGGCGGCAAACAGGCGCCCGAGACCGTCGAGAACCTCCCGCCGATCATGTGAGGGCGACCGCATCCGGGGGCCTCGGATCCACACGGTTGAGCCGATCATGGTAGCTTCATAGCCGATCCCGACCGATCTTGGTGGCGCCCGCGCGTGCAGCCTCGCCGCCCACCCCGAGCTTGCACCTAGGACCCCGCCGCCATGATGACCGACTCGAACGCTCGCTCCGCGACGCCGAGCGTGCACGTCGTCCGGGCGCGCAAGCTGCTGCTCGGCGGGTTGGCCGGTGGCGTCGTCGCCACGGTGGCCGCCATCCTCGGGCTGGGTCTGCTGTACGGTCGGCCCGGCCTGATCGCGGCGCTGCTCGCCGCGGCCATGGTGTTGTTCTTCTACACCGTGGGGCAGTGGGTCATGGTGATGTTCGCCGACGCGGGCGCCCGCACCCTGATGGCGGTCTCGATGGCGAGCTACACCATGCGCGTGGCCGTTCTCGGCCTGGTCTTGTTGGCCTACAACCAAAACTCCGACGCCTGGCCCGCCCTGGAACCCAAGGCGGTGTTCATCGCCACCATAGTGGTGGTCGTGGGGTGGTTGGCCGCCGAGATATTGGTGTTCACCCGCTTGCGGATTTCGGTGTACGACGAACCCACCGAGACCACCCGCGAGCATGATTCTTCTCACCCCACTTCACGTGGTGGCGGTGCGTGATGGTGAGTTTGAAGACTGGTAGCGTTACGCCCACCATGCCGAGCAACGACGCCCACGCCCACGACAGTCAGGGCCACGACAGCCAGGGGATGAACCAGGGAATCCAGGTTCTGTCCTACCTGATCGCTGGCGTGTTGCTCTACGGCGGCCTCGGCTGGCTGGGGGATCGTTACCTCGACACGAGCTTCCTCCTTCCCATCGGCATCGTGCTCGGCGCGGCGCTGTCGGTGTATCTGATCATCCGCCGCTTCGGCCAGCTGGGCGAAGCGGCTTTTCCGCCCCGCGGTAGCGGCGAGCCCAAGGCTCCGCAGACCGCGGCGGCCCTCAAGTCTGTGAGCCCGGCCGCTCCGGCGGCGGGAGAGGAGGAACGTTGGGAGCGCTGACACCCTTCCTGATTCCCTTGGAAGGTGGCGAGGGTGGCTTCCAGTCACCGGGCGTCGATTCCTTCAACTATCCGCCCTACTTCGACACGCCGATTTTGGCGTGGTTCAACCAGCCCATGCTGCAGGCCATAATTTCGGTCGTTCTGATCGCCGGGTTCTGGATCTGGATGGCCAACAAGAACAAGATGGTGCCTAACCGCACCCAGCACGTCGGCGAGCAGGCGTATTATTTTCTGCGCAACTCGATCGGCCGCGACATCATCGGCCACGACTTCCGCAAGTTTCTGCCGTTACTGATCGCGCTGTTTTCGTTCGTGCTGATCAACAACCTGTGGGGGATCTTCCCGCTCTTCCTGCTACCCACAGCCAGCCACGTCGGCTGGGCCTACGGCCTGGCCCTGATCGTGTGGGTCGTCTACAACGGCGCGGGCATCGCCAAACACGGCGCCACCGGCTACCTCAAGATGACGGTGCTCCCGCCCGGCGTGCCGTGGCCGCTCTGGTTCGTCGTGGTCCCGATCGAGTTCCTCTCCAACGTGATCGTGCGGCCCATCACGCTCAGCCTGCGACTGTTCGCCAACATGTTCGCCGGCCACCTGCTGGTGCTGGTGTTCGTGCTCGGCGGGGAGTACCTGGTGTTCGAGGCCGACGGCATCGTCAACAACCTCGCGGGCGTCGTCTCCCTGCTGTTCTCGATGGCGATCTTCGCGCTCGAACTCCTGGTGCAAGGTCTGCAGGCCTACATCTTCACCGTCCTGACCGCCCAATACATCGCCTCGTCCGTTTCTGCAGAGCACTAGCCCTACAGCGACGATCCCGTTCACCTCGTCACCCATTTTTCCTGCACAACGCAGAGAATTCGAAAGGAAACAAACATGACTCCTCTGGAGATCCGCGGTTCGCTCAGCTCCATCGGCTACGGCCTCGCCACACTCGGCCCAGGCATCGGCGTGGGCCTGATCTTCGCCTCCGTCATCCAGGGCACCGCCCGCCAACCCGAGGCCCGCGGCGCCATGATGGGCACCGCCTGGATCGGTTTCGCCCTGACCGAGGCCCTGGCGATCATCGGCATCGCGCTGGCCTTCGTCTTCGGCTCCTAGGCGAGTAGCTCGATGCTCATCGTTCCCCAAGTAGAGCTTGGACCGTTGCTGCCGCACGTGTCCGAGATCATCGCCGCGGTCGTCTTTGCGCTCGCCCTGACCGTCATCATCGGCAAGAAGGTCGTGCCGGCCTTCGAGAAGACCTACGCCGAACGCGCCGACGCCATCCAGGGCGGCATGGAGAGGGCCGAGAACGCTCAGGCCGAGGCCGAGGCGGCCCTGGCCGACTACAAGGCCCAACTGGCCGAGGCGCGCTCCGAGGCCGCCAAGATCCGCGAAGACGCCAAGAACCAGGGCGCCCAGATCGTGGCCGAGATGCGCGAACAGGCCAACAACGAATCGAGCCGCATCCTCGCGGGTGCCCGGACTCAGCTCGAGGCCGAGCGCACCCAGGTGATGGGCCAAATGCGTGGCGAGATCGGTGGCCTGGCCACCACGCTCGCCGGTCGCATCGTGGGGGAGACCCTCGATGACGACGAGCGCGCGCGGCGCACCGTCGAGCGTTTCCTGGCCGATCTCGAGGCCAAGAGCGAAGACGAGCCCGCCCACAACGACGCGGGCGACGCCGGCGCAGACCCGGTGGGTTCGCAGAGCGGACAGCTATGACCCACGCACAGGAGGCTCGGCTCGACGTCCTCGACACGGTGCTGGATTCCCAGCAGCCCGTGGATGGGTTGTCGGCCGACCTGTTCGCCGTCGTCGACGTCTTGGAGGCGCAGCCGACCCTGCGTCGTGGCCTGACCGATCCGAGCACTCCCACCGAGGCCCGGGAGGCTTTGACGCACGGACTGTTCGACACCAAAGTGCTCGATGAAGCCGTTGAGATTGTGGCGAACGCCGCCGCTCAACGCTGGTCGGGAGGCAGAGAGTTCACCGCCGCCGTCGAGCGGCAGGGCGTCCGCGCCGCGTTGCGCGCCGCTGCCGGGGAGCATCAGTTGGACGACGTGGAGGACGAGCTCTTCCGCTTCGAGCGGCTCGTCCAGGCCGAACCGGGCTTGCGCGATGCGATCGGGGACCGCACGGTTCCGCTGACGCACCGCCAAGATCTGGTCGGTAATCTTCTCGAGGGCAAGGTCAAGATGATCACGGCCGCCCTGGCCAAGCGGGCGGTCAAGGCGCGCGAGCGCACGTTCGCCGCCACCGTCGAGGGGTACCTCAACCTAGCGGCGGAGGCTCGAAACCGGGCCACGGCGGTGGTGCGGGTCGCTCGTCCGCTGGATGAGGAACAATCGAACCGACTGCGGGCCGTCTTGGCCAGGCAGGTAGGCCGCGAGGTCGATCTACAGGTCATCGTCGACGCTTCGGTGCTGGGCGGGGTCCGGGTGGAGCTGGGGGACGAGGTCATCGAGGGCACCGTGGCCGGTCGACTCAAAGACGCCCGGCAAAGATTCCACTGATTCACCGGTAACCGATTCGCCGGCAAGAGCATGACAAGCCACACATTCACAAGTTTGACCGAGATTACGAGAGCTAGGGACGCAAACGATGGCGGAACTGACGATTCGTCCGGAAGAGATCCGGGCAGCACTGGATGAGTTTGTCCAGAATTACACCCCCGACGCATCCTCGCGCGAAGAGGTCGGCACGGTGGTCTCCTCCGGTGACGGCATTGCCCGGGTCGAGGGCCTGCCTTCGGCAATGGCCAACGAGCTGCTGACCTTCGAGAACGGTGTCACGGGCATCGCGCTGAACCTGGACGTGCGCGAGATCGGCATCGTCGTCCTGGGTAGCTCCGAGGGCATCGAAGAGGGTTCCACGGTCAAGCGCACCGGGGAGGTCCTCTCGGTCCCGGTGGGCGACGGGTATCTCGGCCGCGTCGTCGACGCGATGGGCAAGCCCATCGACGGCCTCGGCGAGCTCGAGGACGTGGGCGAGCGCCGCCCACTGGAGTTGCAGGCCGCGGGCGTCATGGACCGCCAGGAGGTGAGCGAGCCCATGCAGACCGGCATGAAGGCCATCGACGCCATGATCCCGATCGGCCGGGGCCAGCGCCAGCTGATCATCGGGGACCGCAAGACCGGCAAGACCGCCATCGCCTTGGACACGATCATCAACCAGCGCCGCAACTGGGAGTCCGGCGATCCCCAGAAGCAGGTGCGCTGCATCTACGTGGCCATCGGGCAAAAGGGTTCGACCATCGCCGAGGTGCGTGGCCAGCTCGAGAAGGCCGGCGCCATGGAGTACACGACCATCGTGCACGCTCCCGCCTCCGATCCGGCGGGCTTCAAATACATCGCCCCCTACGCCGGCTCGGCCATCGGCCAGCACTGGATGTATCAGGGCAAGCACGTCCTCATCGTGTTCGACGACCTCACCAAGCAGGCCGAGGCCTACCGGGCGATGTCGCTGCTCCTTCGTCGCCCCCCGGGCCGGGAGGCCTACCCCGGCGACGTGTTCTACCTCCACTCCAGGCTCCTCGAGCGCTGCGCCAAGCTGTCGGACGAGCTGGGCGCGGGATCGATGACGGGCCTGCCCATCATCGAGACCAAGGCCAACGACGTGTCGGCCTTCATCCCGACCAACGTCATCTCCATCACCGACGGCCAGATCTTCTTGCAGTCCGACCTCTTCAACGCCAACCAGCGTCCCGCCATCGACGTGGGCGTCTCGGTGTCCCGCGTCGGCGGCGCCGCGCAGGTCAAGGCCATGAAGGGCGTGTCCGGCTCGCTGAAGATCAACCTGGCGCAGTACCGCGACATGCAGGCCTTCTCGATGTTCGCCTCCGATCTGGACGCGACCTCGCGTCGCCAGCTCGATCGCGGCCAGCGCCTGATGGAGCTGCTGCGCCAGCCCCAGTTCACGCCGTACCCGGTCGAAGACCAGGTGGTCAGCGTGTGGTCGGGCAACACCGGGAAGTTCGACGACGTGCCCGTCGACGACGTGCTGCGCTTCGAGCAGGAGCTGCTGGAGCACCTTCGCCACAACTCCTCTGTGCTGACGACGATTGCCGAGACCGGCAAGTTCGACTCCGACACCGAGCAGGCGCTCGTGGCGGAGATCGACAAGGTCAAGGAGGGCTTCGAAACCTCGGACGGCAAGCTGCTGGCCGGCCACGAGGAGCCCGAGGCCATGGACGAAGACGACGTCGATCAAGAGAAGATCGTCAAGCAGAAGCGGAGCTGATCACCCATGGCGTCAAGTCTGCGCGAACTCAGGCAGCGGAAGGCCTCGGTCACGACGACCAAGAAGATCACCCGCGCCATGGAGCTCATCGCGTCCTCGCGGATCATCAAGGCCCAGCAGAAGGCCAAGGCGGCGGCGCCGTACGCCCGCGAGTTGACGCGCGCCGTCTCGGCGGTGGCGACCCACGCCAGCGACATCGATCACCCGCTGACGACCGAGAAGGAGAATCCCAAGCGGGCCGTCATGCTGCTGATCACCAGCGACCGGGGGATGGCCGGGGCCTACTCGTCCTCGGTGATCCGCTCGGGCGAGAGCCTGGCTGAGCTCCTGCGCGGGGAGGGCAAGGAAGTCCTTCCCTACATCGCGGGACGCAAGGGCGCGGCCTTCTACAAGTTTCGCCAGCGCGACGTCGAGCGTTCCTGGGACGGCTTCTCCGACGGCCCGAGCTACGCTCAGTCCCGGGAAATCGCCGACGCGCTCATCGAGCATTTCCTGCAGCCGACCGACGAAGGGGGGGTCGACGAGATCCACATCGTCTACACCCGCTTCGTCTCCATGCTGATCCAACGGCCCGAGGTCGTGCGGATGCTGCCCCTGGAGATCGTCGAGGGGGACGCACCACCCGAGGACCCCGGCGAGACCTACCCGCTGTACGAGTTCGAGCCCGACGCCCAGTCGGTGTTGGACGAGCTGTTGCCGCTGTACGTGGCCAGCCGCATCCACTACTGCATGCTGCAGTCGGCGGCCTCCGAGCTGGCGGCGCGGCAGAAGGCCATGAAGGCGGCCACCGACAACGCGCAAGAACTGATCGAGGCCTTGACCCGCGAGTCGAACCAGGCGCGCCAGGCCGAGATCACCCAAGAAATCTCAGAGATCGTGGGTGGCGCGGCAGCGCTGTCCGACTCCGGCTCCAACGAATAACGCCGAAAGCGAGTAAGTGAAATGACTGCAACAGCGCAAGATACGCAAGCCACCGAGGCGGGTGGAACCGGGCGCGTGGCCCGCGTCATCGGTCCCGTCGTCGACGTCGAGTTCCCCGTCGACGCCATGCCCGACATCATGAACGCCCTGCTCGTGGACACCGAGGTGATGGGCGAGAAGCGCACCATGACCATGGAGGTGGCCCTGCACGTGGGGGACAACATGATCCGCGCCATCGCGCTGAAGCCCACCGACGGAATGCAGCGCGGCACCGAGGTGCGCGACACCGGCGCCCCGATCTCGGTGCCCGTGGGCGACATCACCAAGGGTCACGTCTGGAACGTGACCGGCGATGTGCTCAACGTCGATCCGTCCTCGATCGAGATCACCGAGCGCTGGCCGATCCACCGCGAGCCCCCGAAGTTCGATCAGCTCGAGTCCAAGACCGAGATGCTGGAGACCGGCATCAAGGTGCTGGATCTGTTGACCCCCTACGTCCAGGGCGGCAAGATCGGCCTGTTCGGCGGCGCGGGCGTGGGCAAGACGGTGCTCATCCAGGAGATGATCTACCGCATCGCGCACAACTTCGGTGGCACGTCGGTGTTCGCCGGTGTCGGCGAGCGCACCCGTGAGGGCAACGACCTCATCAACGAGATGGAAGAGGCCGGCGTCCTCAAGGACACCGCGCTGGTCTTCGGTCAGATGGACGAGCCGCCCGGCACCCGGCTGCGAGTCGCGCTGAGCGCGCTGACCATGGCCGAGTATTTCCGCGACGTGCAAAACCAGGACGTGTTGCTCTTCATCGACAACATCTTCCGCTTCACCCAGGCGGGCTCGGAGGTCTCGACGTTGCTCGGCCGGATGCCCTCGGCGGTGGGCTATCAGCCCACCCTGGCCGACGAGATGGGCCAGCTGCAGGAGCGGATCACCTCCACCCGGGGGCATTCCATCACCTCGATGCAGGCGATCTACGTGCCGGCCGACGATTACACCGATCCGGCGCCGGCCACCACGTTCGCCCACCTGGACGCCACCACCGAGCTGTCGCGCGAGATCGCCTCGCGTGGCCTGTACCCGGCCGTGGATCCGCTGACCTCGACCAGCCGCATCCTCGATCCTCTGTACATCGGCCAGGAGCACTACGACGTCGCCGTGCGCGTCAAGCAGATCCTGCAGCGCAACAAGGAGCTGCAAGACATCATCGCCATCCTGGGCGTGGACGAGTTGTCCGAGGAGGACAAGGTCGTGGTGGGCCGGGCCCGCCGCATCCAGCAGTTCCTCTCCCAGAACACCTACATGGCCGAGAAGTTCACCAACATCAAGGGCTCGTCGGTGCCGTTGGCCGACACCATCGAGTCGTTCAAGGCGATCTGCCAGGGCGACGTCGACCACATCGCCGAGCAGGCCTTCTTCAACGTCGGCGGGATGGACATGGTCCACGAGAACTGGGACAGACTGCAGAAGGAAGACTGAACATGGCCACACTCCACGTGGAGGTTGTCTCGGCGGCCCGGACCGTGTGGTCGGGGGACGCGATCAACGTCATCGCCAAGACCATCGAGGGCGACATGGGCATCCTGCCCGGCCACTCCCCGGTCCTGGCCGTGTTGGCGCCCTCGGCGGTCGAGGTCCAGACCGAGGACGGGAACCGGGAGATCATTGCGGTCGGCACGGGGTTCATCTCGGTGGCGGACGGTCGAGTCTCCATCCTGAGCGAGTACGCGCAGCTGGCCGCCGAGATCACCCTCGACGACGCGAAGCGGGAGCTCGATGCGGCCACGGTCGCGCTGGACGCCGACGCCGACGACGAGGACGCCCGCGATCGCTACGAGCACGCCTTGGCCCAGGTCCGGGCGGCGCGCAAGGTCCAGTAGCCCCCGCCCATGGACGCGCTGGCCTGGGCGGAGATTGCCGCCCTCGTGGTGGTGCTGGTCGGTGTGACGCCGCTCGTCTGGCTGTTCCTGCGGCGTCGTTGGTTGGCCCGGCAAGGGTCCATGTTCGAATGCAGCCTCAGGCTTAAGGCGACGACTTCGGGCGCCGGTTGGGTGCTCGGAGTCGCGCGTTACTCCGAGGAGGACCTGGAGTGGTTTCGCGTCTTCTCGCTGTCCTTTCAGCCGCGCTTGCGGTTCAACCGACCCCGAACCAGGGCGTTGGACGACCGCTTGCCAAACCCGATTGAGTCGGTGTTGCTCTTCGACGGCCAGCGGGTGGTGGCGCTGTCCGTCGTGGAGGGCGAGCGCGATCTGCCCGATCAGCCGCTGCCCGAGAGGGCGGCGAATCCTGGCGAGTGGGAGCTGGCGATGAGCCAGGACGCCCTCACCGGCCTGCGGAGCTGGCTCGAGGCCGCGCCGCCGGGGGAGCACTAAGGACCGCGGTGGCGAACGCCGCCCCTAGCCTCGCTCGCCGCCGGGAACCCACAAGATGTCCCCGCCGGTACCGTTGACGTGGCGGACCATGGCGAACAGCAGGTCCGAGAGTCGATTGAGGTAGGTGATCGCCTGGGGGTTCACCCCTCCAGGGGCGTCCTGGTTGGCGGGCTCGTGGCCGTACGCCGCGGCGGCGGCCCAGGCGCGGCGCTCGGCCCGACGGGTGACCGTGCGGGCGACGTGCAGCGCGGCCGCCCCCGCCGAGCCCCCGGGCAGGATGAAGGACCGCAGAGCGGGTAGAGGATCGGCGAACTCGTCGATCCAGCCCTCCAGGCGGTCAACGCTGGCCTGCTCGATGCGCAGGGGCTCGAACTCGTATTCCGCGGCCAACGGGTTGGACAGGTCGGCGCCGAGATCGAACAGCTCGTTCTGGATCAGGCGCAGGATCGTGGCCACCTCGTCCGGCAGGCCGGCGCTCAGCGCCACCCCCAGCGCGGCGTTGGCCTCATCGACGTCGCCGTAGGCCTCCACCCGCGGATCGGTCTTGGCGGTCAGCGACATGTCCGAGAGCCGGGTCTGACCGCCGTCGCCGGTGCGCGTGTAGAGCTTGGAGAGAATGACCATGGACCGGAGCCTATCGGCGTGGCGACGATTTCGCCCATGCCCTGCGGCGGTGGCAGAGTGTGGCGGGTGACCATGTTGCGCCGGTTGGTGTTGTTGCCCCTGATCGTTCTTGTGTTGGCGAGCTGCGGCTCGATGCGGCCACCCACCGAGCAGCCGGCGGATACGCCGCCTCCGGCCACGGGCTCCGAGCCGACGTCGGTGCAGGGGAGCCCGGTCGCGGGCGATTGCGTCTACAACGCCCAGGGCGAACCCGCCAAGCCCGTCGATCCACCGCCGGCCGATGCCGAGAGGTCGGGGACGACGACGGCGACGCTGGCCATGACCGAGGGCGACGTCGTCATCACCATGGATCGCTCTAAGGCCCCATGCACGATCAGCTCCTTCGAATCGCTGGTCGCCCAGGACTACTACACCGACACCTCGTGCCACCGGCTCGTGGATTCGGGCATCTTCGTGCTGCAGTGCGGCGACCCCACCGGCACCGGCTCGGGCGGCCCGGGCTACACCTACGACGACGAGCTCTCCGGCAAGGAGGTGTACCGGGCGGGCACCGTGGCCATGGCCAACGCCGGCCCCGGCACGAACGGCTCGCAGTTCTTCCTGGTCTACGAGGACAGCCCGCTGCCCCCGCAGTACACCGTGTTCGGCCAGATGGATAAAGATTCCGTGGGCGTCGTGGCGCGGATGGCGGCCGAGGGCCAGGACGGTTCGAGCCAGGCCGGTGGCGGCAAGCCGAACAACCCGGCCGAGATCAAGACGGTCACCGTCGGCTGAGGCCGCTCCCCGGCGCGCGCGAAAGTGTCGTCGCGGCCCGCTAATCTCCCACCCATGACGACGAACCCGGCACAACCCGTCTTCGTCGTCGACGACGCCGAGGGTCTGCTGATCCGCCGCGGCCGCTGGAACGAGAGGCTCACCTGGGCGCAACTCCCGGCCCGGTTCGGCGAGATCGAGCATGCCCGCCCGCGCTGGGTGTGGGCCGACACCTCGCTGGTGTACCCGCACCTGTTGGCGCTCGGATTGCGCGCCGAGCAGTGTCGCGATCTCACGATGGTGCACACCCTGCTGGCGAACTCCCGCGAGGCCGAGTTCACCCTCGACGCGGTCTGGGCGCGGTCCCAGCCCACGGCGTCGGACGACCTGCCCAGCCTGCTCGACCTGCCCGGCACGACGGCGACCCCCGATCTCGACGCCCTGGAACGGCAGTTCGCCCTGCAGGAGAGGGCCATCGCCGCCGCGTCGCGGCCGGGGAGGTTGCGGCTGCTGGCCGCCGCCGAGTCCGCCGGTGCCCTGGTGGCCTGCGAGATGGGCTACTGGGGCATGCCCTGGGAGGTGGCCGAGCACGACCGCCTGCTGGTCGAGCAGCTCGGCGCACGAGGCCTCGGGCGCCCGGCCAAGCTGACCGCCCTGGTGGAACAGATCCGGACGGAGTTGAACCGGCCGGCGCTGAATCCCGACTCCCAGCCCGACCTGTTGCGGGCGCTGCGCGGGGCGGGGCTCAACGTCGCGAGCACGCGCAAGTGGGAGCTGGCCGAGATCGACCACCCGGTGATCGAACCGCTCCTGACCTACAAGAGGCTAACCCGGCTGCACTCGGCCAACGGTTGGGCGTGGATGGATCAGTGGGTACGCGCGGGCCGGTTCCACCCCGACTACCAGTCCTCGGCGGTGGTGACCGGGCGCTGGGCCACCAGCGGGGGAGGGGCGCTGCAGCTGCCCAAGGAGATCCGCTCGGCGGTCCGCGCGGGCCCCGGCGCCAAGCTCGTGGTGGCGGACGCCGCCCAGCTCGAGCCTCGGGTGCTCGCCGCCATGTCCGGGGACCGGGCGATGGCCAGGGCGGCGCTGGCCCGCGACCTCTACCAGGCCTTGGTCGAGGATCAGGTCGTGGGCAGCCGGGCCGAGGCGAAGGTGGCCATGTTGGGGGCCATGTACGGGGCCACCTCGGGAACCTCGGGCCGGCTGATGCCCCGGCTGCGCCGCAGCTACCCCAGCGCGATGAGGCTGGTGGACGACGCCGCCCGCGCCGGCGAGCGTGGCGAGGTGGTGAGCACCTTCCTGGGGCGCAGCTCACCGGCCCCGGGCTGGGTCGGCCGCCGCTTCGACGAGCAGCCCGCCACCGAGGCCGAGCGGGCGCGCTCGCGCGACTGGGGACGGTTCACCCGCAACTTCGTGGTGCAGGGCACCGCGGCCGAATGGGCGCTGTGCTGGCTGGCGCAGATCCGCAACGGGCTCGCCCGACTCGACGGGCCCGCCCGCCTGGTCTACTTCCTCCACGACGAGGTCATCGTCGAATGCGGCGAGGAGGTGGCCGGGGCGGCCCGAGAGATCGTCGTCGAGGCCGCGCGCCGAGCGGGCGCGCTGTTGTTCTTCGATGCGGTGGACTTTCCCGTGATCGCGCACGTCGTCGACGACTACGGGCAGGCCGCGCACTGAGCGGTGAATGGTCAGCCGGCCGGTGGGTCCACCGGTCGGCGTAGGAAGTTGCGTAACAGGGCCACGAAGGTCTCCGGCTGCTCCGAGTGCACCCAATGGCCCGCGTTCTTCACTGTGGCCTGCCGTACGCGGGGAAACAGCGCGCGCATGGCCTCGCCGTACTCCGGCTTGATGTAGGGCGAGTTCTGCCCGCCGACCCAGAGCACCGGTCCTTCGTACCCGGCCTCGACCTCGGGCCACCCGCCCAGCGCGTCCAACCCCGAGCCGAGGGCGTCGAGATTCATCTGCCAGCCCCAGCGCCCCTCGCTCCGGCGCAGGTTTTGCAACAGGAAGCCGCGGATGACCTTGTCCGGGACCGCCACTTCCAGGGCTCGTTCGGCCGATCGGCGGTCGTCGAGCCCGTCGAGATCGAGGCCGCGCATGGCCGTCACGAAGCCGTCGAACTGGCTCAGGCCCGCGTAGTCCACCGGCGAGATGTCCACCACCACGAGGCGCTCGACGAGGTGAGGGTGGCGCAGCGCAATGAGCATGGCGATCTTCCCGCCCATCGAATGCCCAACCAGGCTCAACGGGCCGTCGGCCGCGAGATCCTCGGCCACGTGGTCGGCGGCCCCGAGGTAGTCGAACTCCTCGACCCACGGCGAACGGCCGTGGTTCGGCATGTCCAACAGGATGCACCTTCGGCCCGGATCGGCGGCGATCGCCTTGGCGATCCGATTCCAGTTCCGGCCCTGGCCGAACAACCCGTGACACATCGCCACCGCCGGTCCCTCGCCGACGACCCTGCGGTAGAGGCGCTCGCTCACGGCTTGCGCTGCCAGCAGCCCGAGTGCCAGTGCCGGCGCTCGGCGACCGCGCTTTGGGTGGCCCAGTCGGGCTCGCTCGGCCAGGCGACCACGTGCGGGGTGCCCGGGTTGATCGGGCGCAGGCAGCCCGGGCAGGTGTAGGTCTTCACCGTTGCCGCACCGGTGAACGGGCGGACGATCCAGGCGCCGTCGCGCTTGGCGGCACCGCTGGCGTGGCCGGCCGAGAGCGGGCGCACCGGACGTAGATGCTTGCTGGGCCGCTTGGCCATCAGGGCTGCCCGAGATCTGGCGCGGGAGCGCGTAGCGCCTCGAGCGCGGCGTCGGGGTCGTCGACGGTGGCCAGTTCCTCGAGCAGCAGGCTGGGGCGGTGGCCTGGCTCGCCGGTCTCGGCGAAGAGGGCCTGTTGTGCCACGAGCGCCTGCCGAGGCCCCACTTCGGCGAGGACATCGAAAGGCCGGGGCATCGCGCAACCCAACGACATCGCGGTGTCGATGTCGGCGGGGGTGGCGTAGCCCACCTCGACCATGGTGAGGCAGTCGTTGAGGTAGCCGATGAGCAGCGCCGCGGGCAACTCATCGGCCCGGTTCCGCCGGATGCGGGGCCCGGGCCCGGCTGCCGACGTGGCCCGGCCGGCCTCGTAGCTGTACAGCCCGCGGCCCGACTTCTTGCCGAGCCAGCCCGCCGCCACCAACTGGCGCAGCAGGGGCGCGGCGGCGTGCAGGCGGTTCTTGGACTCGTCGTAGAGCCGGTCCAGCACCGCGACGCTGACGTCGAGGCCCACCAGATCGAGCAGCTGCAGCGGGCCCATGGGGTAGTCGATGGACTCCATCGCGGCGTCGATCTCCTCCCGGGTGGCCAGGCCGTCCTGGTACAGCGTCGCGGCCCGGTTCAGGTAGGGCACCAGCAGCGCGTTGACGATGAATCCGGCCCGGTCACCGCAGCGCACCGGGGACTTGCCGAGCGCGGTGACGATCTCCAGGGTCCGGGCGATGCTGTCCGCTCCGGTGCTCAGGGTGCCGACGACCTCGACCAGCGGCTGCACCGGGGCGGGGTTGAAGAAGTGCAGGCCGAGCACCCGGCCCGGGTTCTTGGTCCCGGCGGCGAGGGCGGTGATCGAGAGCGAGGAGGTGTTGGTGGCGAGGATCGCGGTATCGCCGACGGACTCGTCGAGTTCGGCGAAGACGCGCGCCTTGAGCTCCGGGTCCTCGCTGACCGCCTCGACGACGAACCCACACCCGGTGAGGCCGGCCAGGCCGAGCTGGAAGCGAACCCGATCGAGCAGTCGGTCCCGCTCGGCCGCGGACAGCTTCGCCTTGGCCACCGCTCGATCGGTGGAGCGGGCGAGGATCTCGCGGCCGCGGTCCAACCCGGCCTGATCCCCATCGATGGCCACGACGTCGTGGCCCGCCGTGGCGAACACCTCGACAATGCCGGCCCCCATCGTGCCCAGCCCGATCACAGCAGTTTTCACGCCCACCAGTCTGTCACGCCCCGGCGCGTCACCCCAGCCCAAGCGGTGCGAAAACTGCCCGTGAGTGGCCCGCCGAGCCCTATGTGCCTCCGGGGGCCCGCTGACGGGCAGTTTGCGTAGGACGCTGTCGGGTCACGGTGAGGCGAGCGAGGAGAAACGGCCCGTCGGGCGATTCTCTTGTAGGTTGATCGGGTGCGGTTGGTCATTGCTCGGTGTCAGGTCGATTACGCGGGACGGTTGACGGCCCACCTCCCGATGGCGAACCGCTTGATCCTGGTGAAGGCGGACGGCTCGGTCTCGATTCACGCCGACGACCGCGCGTTCAAACCGCTCAACTGGATGAGCCCGCCGTGCACGCTGACGACCGCCCCGGCCCCGGCCGAGGTCGAGGCCGTAGCCGATGCCGAGCCCTTGACCGAGCTGTGGACCGTCACCGGCAAGAACGGCGACACGCTGCAGATCTCCATCGCGCGGATCTTCCACGACTCCAGCCACGAGCTGGGGATCGATCCCGGTCTGCAAAAGGACGGGGTCGAGGCCCATCTGCAGGAGCTCTTGGCCGAGCACCCGCACACCTTCGGCCACGGTTGGTCGCTCGTGCGCCGGGAGTACATGACCGCCATCGGGCCGGTTGACCTGCTGTGTCGCGACGCGGGCGGTCGATACGTGGCGGTGGAGATCAAGCGCCGCGGGGAGATCGACGGCGTCGAGCAGCTCACCCGCTACCTGGAGTTGATGAACCGGGACCCGTTGCTCGGCGAGGTCAAGGGGGTCTTCGCCGCCCAGCAGATCAAGCCCCAGGCCAAGGTCCTGGCCGCCGATCGCGGGATCTCATGCCTCACGGTGGATTACGACGCCCTCCGCGGGCTCGACAACGCCGACGATCGGCTCTTCTAGCCTCATTCAGCCGATCGGGCGAAGCTCGATCTGGGTGGTGATGGGCTCTCGCTGACCGCCGACGTGCACGATCTCCGAGCCGTCGACGGTGACCTGGCTGCGATGGGCAGCAAGCGCTCGCCGCACCCGATCCAGGTGGGCGGACAGGTCCAGTGCGGCGGTGCCAGCCGGGTCGGTGGCGACCTCGGTGAGCGCCACACCGGTCTGGACCGCCGCCGCGCGGACGATCTCGTGCACGCGGACGTGATCGGGGTGGCCGTAACCCCCGCCCTCGTCGTAGCTGACGATTCGGGCGGGTCGCCAGGTCTCGATCGCCGCGCACAGGTCCGCCACCGCCTCGGCCAGCGGCGCATTCGTCAAGGCCTGCGGTCCCGAGTCCTCGGCGGGACCCGCGAGGCCGGGTCGCAGCCAGCGCATGCCGGAATCGAAGTACCGGCGCCCCTGACCGTGTGCCCGGGCCGGGGAGGTCCCGAGGTAACAGCGCCGGCTCACCCCGAGAACGAACAGTGCCTGGGTGATCTCGCCCTCGCGGTGCTGGGCCAGCTCGACGCTACCTTCCGCGGCGGCGGTGGAGCCGGGGACGACCTCGCCGCGTTCGCCGCGGGTGGCGGTGACCAGATCCACCTGGATCCCTTGTGCCACCAACTCCAAGATGAGCGCCCCGGTGGCGATGGTCTCGTCGTCGGGATGGGCGTGCACGAACAGCACTGGCCCCACCCAATCGGCGACCGTGTGGAGGGGGTTTGGCCTATTCATGTGCTGGCTTTCCGGGCTGGAGTTCGAGGATGGTCTTGGCGTAGAGGTCGGCGTGCTGACGCGCCGCCCGCCGCCAGGTGAACCCGCTCGCCCACGGGCGGGCGCGGCGGCGCAGATCGGCGTTGAGATCGGCGTCGGTGAGCACGCGGACGATGGCCGCGGCCCACGCCGCCGGATCCCGCTCGGGGACGAGCAACCCGCTCACCCCGTCGGCCACGGCCTCGCGTAATCCGCCGGAATCCGCCGCGATGACGGGGGTCCCACTGGCCGCCGCCTCGAGGGCGATGAGGCCGAACGTCTCCGAATGGGAGGTGATGAGGCAGAGTCGCGCCTCGCGGAGCAGGATGGCGAGCTCGTCTCGGGTGCGGGGCCCGATGAAGTGCACGTCCTCGGCCAGGTCGTTGGCGGCGACGAGCTTGGCGAGATGGCGACGATAGTCGATGAAGTCATCGGACACATCGCCCGCCACGACGAGCCGCGGCCGGATCGCGGCGGGCACCGCGGCCAGCGCCTCCACCGCAAGGTCGATGCCTTTGAGGGGCTGGAGCCGGGCCGCCACGAGCACGTAGCCGGGATCGATCTCGACGGGTCCCACGCGAGGCCGGAAGAGCTCGGCGTCGACGCCCGGAGCAACGACGGCCACGCGCTCGGGATCGGCGCCCAATCCATTGACGCCCGCCCCGATGATCGTGGCCGCCTCGGCCCGGCTGATGGCGATGACCAGATCGCTCACCCGCGCCAGGTGCCGCTCGCCGGCGTTGCGGTCGGGGGATTCCGGCGGTTCGCCCTCGTCTAGCGGAGCATCGGGCAACGCGGCGATGCTGTGGTAGCTCTGCACGTGCGGGATACCCCACTGCCGCGCCACGGGCTCGGCGGCAATGCCGGACATCCAGTGGTGGGAGTGCAGCACGTCGTACGGCGTGCGTCCCTTCGATTCGCCGTCGCGGCCCACCTGCCGTAGCGCTCGCTCGAACTCCGGGGTGTGAGCGTCTTGGCGGCTCTTGGCCAGGACACGGGTGGGGCCGGCGGTGAGGTAGCGCACGCCGATTCGTTGTTGGGCAACCGAAGCCCGGCGGATCTCGGCCCAATCCGGATCCTCCTCGGATTGCCGGCGGGTGAGGATCTCCACGCTGTGGCCCAGCTGCGCCAACGCTTCGCTGAGGTGGAGCACCACGATGTTCATCCCGCCGGCGTCCCCGGCCCCGGGCGCGGCCAGGGGCGAGGTGTGCAGGCTCACCATGGCGATCCGCATCCCGACCCCCTCCGTCCGTTAGCCGCGCTGATCCGCACTCTATTCGCGCCAGGTTGGCGGCGTCAGGGGCGGTTCAGCGGCTTGACGAACGGAAAGCTCAGCACGTCGCGGATGGAGGTGGCGGTGAGCAACATGACGAGGCGATCCATGCCGATCCCGAGCCCGCCAGCGGGCGGCATCCCGTTCTCCAGCGCCAGCAGGAAGTCCTCGTCGATCTGCATGGCCTCGACGTCGCCCGCGGCGGCTTTCAGCGACTGCTCGGTGAGGCGCCGACGCTGCTCCAGCGGATCGGACAGCTCGGAGTAGGCCGTGCCGATCTCCATCGTGTTGGCCACCAGATCCCAGCGCTCGGTGAGTCCAGGAACGCTGCGGTGGGGGGCGGTCAGCGGAGAGGTTTCGGCGGGAAAATCGCAGTAGAACGTCGGCGTCACGGTCGTGGCCTCGACGAGCTCCCCGTACAGTTCCTCGATGATCGCGCCCTGGCGCATGCCGTCACGCACGGCGACCTCGTGCTCGCGCGCCAGCTCCAACAACTCATCGATCTCGGTGTCCAGGCCGACGGTGCGGCCCACCGCCGCCGACACGGCCGCACAGACGGTGACGACTGGCCAATCTCCCGAGATGTCGGACATGGCGTATCCCACCGGCGGGGCCGTCGTAGTAGAGGTTGCCGAGGCGTCGCGGCCGAGCAGCGGGAGGACCTCGGCGCCGTGCACCGATCGGGCGGCGGCCTTGATCAGGCGCTCGGTGAGCAGCCGCATCGTCGTGTAGTCGGCGAACGGCTGGTAGGCCTCCAACGAGGTGAACTCGGGGTTGTGGGTGGCGTCGGCTCCCTCGTTGCGGAAGTTGCGCCCGATCTCGAAGATCGGCCCCATCCCGCCCACGAGAAGCTTCTTCAGCGCCAGTTCGGGGGCGATGCGCAAGGTGAGATCGACGCCGTAGGCGTTGATGTGGGTGCGGAACGGACGGGCGTTCGCGCCCCCGTGCACGGTCTGCAGCATCGGCGTCTCCACCTCGGCGAAGCCGGCCTCGCTCAAGGTGGCGCGCACCGAGGCGATCGCGCGGCTGCGCTGGCGCAGCAGGGCGGCGGCCTCGGGATGGACCAGCAGGTCGGTCGCTCGCCGCCGCAGGCGCTGATTGGGATCGTCCCAGCCCCCGAAAGGGATCGGCTGCAGCGACTTGGCGGCCGGTTGCCAATCCTCGACCAGCAACGACGGCGTGCCGGTGCGCGAGTTGCCGCGGCGGGCGCGCAGGACGACGAGGTCGCCGACATCGATCAGGTCGGCGAACGCGCGCGTGCGCGCGCAGTGCTCGCGCTCCAGGATGGCCTGTTCGCGCACTCCTGCATCGCTCAGCTCGACGAAGACCACGCCACCGTGGTCGCGAAGGCGCGTGACCCGGCCAAAGATCCGGGCACTCGAACCGCTCCACTGCTGCAGGCCGGCGACGCTGTGCTCCACCGAGACGCCCACGGGGTAGGGGGCCATGCCAAGCCGGGACAGCCGTTCAGCGTGCTCGAGGCGGATCCGGCTCAGCGAACTCCGCTTGGGAAGCAGGGAGCTGACCTGGGGCGCGAACTCGATCCGATCGATCTCGGCGAGGGCCTGGGCGGACAGCTCCGCCCGGCGATCCGCTGGTTGTAGCCATGCCGGACCGAAGCCCTCCAGCCGCCCGGCCGAGAGCACCAGCTTGGGCAGCGTGAGGGTCCCGTCGAAGCACACGTAGCGAGGAACCCACTGCGGGTGAAATTTTTCGTTGCTGCGATACAGCCGCTCCAGTTGGAGGAACCGATCGAACAGCCCGAGGATCGAGGAGTTCAGACGTTGAACGTGGGTGGCCCCGAGCCGATCGGCCTCGGCGAAGCTTCGCCGCAACACCGCGAAGTTCAGCGAGACGCGGCAGACGCCCAGCGCGCCGGCCTGGCCCATCAGCTCGGTGACCATCGCCTCCGTCAAACCGTTGGGGGCCTCGGGAGAGCGCCGCATCACATCCAGCGACAGATCGCGGTTGCCCCAGGGGACGAACGACAACAACCCGACCGGTTCTCCTTCGGCCCTGGCCACGACGAGCATGCAGCGCCCATCGGCGGGATCGCCGAGCCGGTTCAGCGCCATCGAGAATCCGCGTTCGGTCTCTCCGTGGCGCCAGGTATCGGCGAGCTCGGTGATCTCCCGGAGTTGCTCGGCGCCGAGTTCGGCGTGTCGGCAGATGTCGATGGTGACCCCCGCCCGCCGGACGCGTTCGGCGGCCTTGCGTACCGGGGTCAGCGTTGTGCTGTTGATCGCGAAGGTGTCGCCGCGCAGCACCGCCTCGTCGCCAAGGGTGAGGATCTGCAGGCCGCGTTCGGCGTAGGCGCGGGCGCCACGCTCGCTGGTGGAGATGACGCCGGGAACCCAGCCGTAGGTGCGGGCGTAGGCGAGCCACGCCGAGATGGCGCCCGACCAGTGTTGGGGGTCACCGATGGGATCGCCGGCGGCGATGCAGGCCGATCCGAGGACCCGGTAGGAAACCCCGGCTCGGTTTCCCGGCTCGGCGATGAACTCGCGATCGCGCCGGGTGGCGAAGTAGCCCAGGGAATCCTCCTGGCCGTGCTGGGCCAGCAGGCTGCGGATGGTGACCTCGGTGGCTTCGCTCCACCCGCCTCGGCGACGGGCGGACGTGAGAAACAGCCACGTGCCCACGATCAGCGTGATCGCGAACAGCACCGCCGTGACCTCGGGAAGCCAGAACGGGATGTTGCGCAGGTCGGATCGAGTGGGCCTGGAGAGATCGAGCGCGCGAGCCACCGCGACCCGCAATACCTTCAGCTCCGAACCACTGGTCGCCGATTTGGTGGCCAGCAACATGACGTGGGTGAGGAGAACCGTCAGCAGGCTGCCACCCACGATCACGCCGGCTCCGCCGAGCCACGAACCTCGCGTCAGACGGGCCGGAAAGGCCGGCCGCAGCCACCAAGCCACCGCGCTAAGGGCGAGCGACAGCGCCAGGGCCACCAACGCGATACCGAGTTCGATCATCGAGCGCCAGCGGAATTCGCCGGCCAGGATCGAGCCGATTTCGAGGACACCCACCCCGACGCCGACAACCTGGAAGGCGAGCACCACGTACAGCGCGACCCGCTTTCGCCGCATCAAGGCCCCCGTGAGAAGGACCAGCCCGACCGCCGACACCACCGAGGCGGTCAACGGCAGATTGAGCATCTCGAAGGCGACCTCGGCCAGCGAGTTCTCGGCGGGACGGCGCCGACGCAGCAAGGTCAGCGCGATGGCCAATGCGGACGCGAGCCAGTAGGCCGCGATCAGCAACCGGGCGAAGAACTCGCGCCGCGGCGCGAGCTTGCTCAATCGAGCGCCGACGCCGTTGGCCAGCGCGGCCCGTCGGGCGGTGATGAAGCGGGCGTAGCGCGAGCCCGTCTCCGCAGGCGGCGTCAGCTGCCCCCGACCCGGTTCAGGGCCCATTGGTTCCGGGGGCGGCGGACGGGGGAGCGCTCGCGACGGCCGGTTGATCGACCAGCGTCGGCTCGCCGCCGTCTGGGGCCCACCCATCGCTGCGGCGGTGAACCATCGTCGTCGTCTCGTGGTCGTCGTCGCTCGATCCGACGGGTTGGGACTCCCCGGGCTCGGCTTGCTCGGGCTCGGCTTGCTCGGGCTCGGTTTGCTCCGGCTCGGCTTGCTCGGGCTCGGCTTGTTCCGCACCCGAGCGATCGGGGCCATCCTCGGGGAAGTCGGCGGCGGTGCTGCTCGCGAGCTGGGACAGGTTGGCGAGCTGGCTCAAGATGGCGCGTTTACGGGCCCTCAGCGCATCGGTGTCGGCCTGGATCTCGCGCTGGCGTTGGGCGACCTTCTCTTCGGCCATCCGGATCGAGGCCTCGGCCTGTTCGTGGGCCCGCTGGACCTCCTGCTCGCTGACCCGGGCGGCCCGGGCCTTGACGACCTCGGCGTCGGAGACGGCGTCGTTGCGCACCCGGATGGCCTCGGCGATGTTGGCCTCGATCCGCTCGCTGACCACCGCGGACTGGTGCTCGGCGTCGGCCATCAGGGCGGCCGTGGTGCTCGACGCTTCGGCGTGTTCGTCGGCGAGCTTGGCCAGGAGCTCTTCGCGGGCGGTCTCTGCCGCCAACCGCAACTGGCTGGCCTCGCGGGCGGCGCGCTGGCGCAGATTCTCGGCCTCGAGCCGCGCGCCCTCGCGGGCGGTTGCCGCGGCGTTGTTGGCCTCGGCCAGGATCATCTGGGCGCGATTGTTGGCGTTGTCGACGATCCGGCCGGCGTCGCCTCGGGCCTGCTCGAGTTGCTCGGCGGACAACCGCTCCAACCGCTCGCGCAATTCCTGCGCCTCGGTCAGGGCGGTCACCTTGACGTCTTGGGCCTCGGCCCGGCCGCGATCCACGATCTGGCGCGCCTGCTCTTCGGAGGCGAAGATGATCTCGGTGCGCTCGCGGTCGGCGGTGGCGGCGGTCTCGTCGGCCTGCAGTTCGGCTCCGTGCATGATCGTCGACGCGTGCCGCCCGAGGCGCTGCACATCGGGTTTAGCGGTGGCGGCCTTCTCCTTGGCGTCGGCGAGATCGGCTTCCAGCTGGTGGTTTTGTCGACGCAGTTGCTTGACCGCGTCTTCCAGCGCGATCACGTAATCGTCGACGACCTCGGTGTCGTAGCCCTTACGGGCGCGGGGGAAGCTCCCCGCCGCACTGGCGGCTTCGTCGAACAGGCTCAGACCGGACCTATCGGCCATCTTCGATCACTCCTTGAGGGTATGGAAGGGGTGGAGACTCTAGGCTAGCCGCTCGTCGTTCGTGCTCAGCGCGCCCGTCCGCGTCCAAATGCTGCACCAGTTCGAGCAGTATTCCGCCAGTTTCCTTAGGGTGCAGGAAGTTGATCAACGAGCCCGCGGTGCCGCGGCGCGGCTCCGGGTAGACCACACCGACGCCACGCTCGGCGAGGACGCGGGTCGTCGCCGCTAGGTCGGCCACGCGGTAGGCCACCTGCTGAACCCCGGGCCCCGACCTGGCCAAGAACTTGCCGATGCTCGACTCCTCGGACAGGGGAGCCAGCAGCTGGATCTGCGCTGGCCAGGGTTGCGCATCGGGGGCCGCCACGCTCGCCTGCAGCATCGCTTCATCGACGCCCTGGTCCTCGTTGCGCTCGCGATGCACCAGGTGCCAGCCCAGGACCGCGGTGTGGAATTCGATGGCCCGGTCCAGGTCTGCCACGGCGTAGCCGACGTGATCGATGCCCTCGAACAGATCGGTGATGGCGTCCGCGCGAGTACCGCGGGAACCATCGGGCGGTGGGCCAAGGGGATGCGAAGAGGGAGCCACCCGGCCATTGTTTCACCTCGACGGTTCCCGAGCCCGGGGACATGAGTTTAGGCTGAAGCCATGGCAGCTAACGGATCGGTCATCGTGGGCGGAGCCCGCACTCCCATCGGGAAGTACCTGGGGGCGTTGAGCGGATTGACGAGCACCGACCTCGGCGGGATCGCCGTGGCGGCGGCGCTGCAGCGGGCGGGCGTCGATCCGGGGGCGGTCGATGAGGTGATCCTGGGGCAGGTGCTCCTCGCCGGGGTGGGGCAGATGCCCGCGCGGCAGGCCGCCGTCAAAGCGGGCATCGCCATGAGCGTGCCCGCGACCACGGTGAACAAGGTGTGCCTGTCCGGGCTGCACTCGATCGCGATCGCCGACGCCTTCATTCGCGCGGGACACTGCGAGGTCGTCGTCGCGGGCGGGATGGAGTCCATGAGCCAGGCCCCGCATCTGTTGCCACGAGCGCGGCAGGGAGTGGGCTACGGCGACGCCACGCTCGTCGACAGCCTCTCCTACGACGCCCTGTGGGACATCTTCACCCACCAGTCCATGGGGGCACTCACCGAGTCGTGCAACGTCGGTGGAGCCGGTGTCAGCCGCGAGGATCAGGACGCCTTCGCGGCGCGCTCGCACCGGCTAGCCGCCCGGGCCCGGACCTTCGGAGACTTCGCGGAGATCGAGCCGGTCTCGGTGCCGCAGCGACGCGGGGAACCGCTGATCGTCGACGCCGACGAAGGCGTGCGGCCCGCCACGACGGTGGAGACGCTGACGAAGCTGCGTCCGGCCTTCGATTCGGCAGGCTCCATCACCGCCGGATCGGCCAGCCAGATATCGGACGGGGCCGCGGCCGTTGTCGTCATGAGCGAGCGGGCGGCCGAGCGGATGGGGTGCCGACCGTGGGCCCGGGTGGGGGCCTACGCCCAGGTGGCCGGGCCGGACTCTTCGCTGCAGCTGCAACCCGAACGGGCGATCCGCGCGGCGAGCGAACGAGCGGGAATCGGCGTCGGCGACTACGACTTGTACGAGATCAACGAGGCCTTCGCCGCGGTGTCGATCGCCAGTTCGAGGGCTCTCGGCCTCAGCGAGAGTGACCTCGACGAGCGAGTCAACGTGCATGGCGGCGCGATCGCGCTCGGGCACCCGGTGGGAGCCTCGGGGGCGCGGCTGGCCCTGCACCTGGCGAGCCTGCTCCACCGCGGCGAGGCCAGGTGCACCGTCGCCGCGTTGTGCGGCGGCGGCGGGCAGGGCGACGCGCTGGTGTTGGAAGCGATGTGACGTCGAGTCCCGGCTTACGCCCGCCCGCGGCGAACCCGAGGGTGACCGCGCTCGTCGAGGCGGCAACCGCGTCCGCGGAATCACCCGGTCGGGTGCGCGCCATCGCGCGACTCATCTCGTTGGTGGAGAACAACTCCCCTTCGTTGCGCGCGGTGATGTCCGCGCTGGCCAGCCACACCGGGCGAGCCCGCGTCATCGGCATCACCGGCCCGCCTGGGGTCGGTAAATCGACGACGACCACCGAACTCGTCCGTGCCCTGCGGGAGCGCGGGGAGCGGGTGGCCGTGCTGGCCGTCGACCCCTCCTCGCCCTTTTCGGGCGGGGCTCTGCTCGGGGACCGGGTGCGGATGCAGGCCCACTTCAGCGATCCCGGGGTGTACATCCGTTCCATGGCGACCCGCGGGCATCTCGGCGGCCTCTCCGCCGCGGCCCCGCAGGCGATGCGGGTCTTCGACGCCGCAGGGTTCGACACCGTTCTGGTCGAGACCGTCGGGGTGGGACAATCCGAGGTGGAGATCTGCTCGGCCGCCGACACCACGCTGGTGCTGACCGCGCCCGGCATGGGGGACGGCATTCAGGCCGCGAAGGCAGGCATCCTCGAGATCGGCGACGTGTTCGTCGTCAACAAGGCCGACCGTTCTGGAGCGCAAGCGGTGATCCGCGATCTCCGCACGATGATCGCGCTGGGCGAGTACGAGGCCGGGGCCTGGAAGCCCCCCATCGTGGCCACGACGGCGCTGAAGGGTGAGGGAATCTCCGAGGTGCTCGCGGGCGTCGATGCCCACCGCGAGGCCGAGATGGCCTCGGGCGGCTGGCAGCACGGCAGGCTGGAGCGAGCCCAGCTCGAGGTCGAGGCGCTGGCGCTGGGAACGTTGCGCCGCGAGTTCCATGCCGATCGCCAGGGCCGGCTGGCCGATCTCGCCGCTCGGGTCCGCGACGGGCACCTCGACCCCTATTCGGCCGCCGATGCTCTCCTGGACGGTCTCGAATCGGGCACATCGTAGCCTGCTGCGGCGAGTCGGGCCAGGGTTTGACTATCCTCAGTGCTAAGAAGTGTTCAGTAAACTTCCCCTTATCCAAAGGATCCTCTCGTGTGGAACTTCGTCAAGAAGGTCCTGCTCATCCTCGTGGTCGCGTTTGCCCTCTACTATCTGGTGACCCGTCCCGAGGATGCGGCCGCCGCTGTGCGTAGCTTCTTCGGCATGTTCGAATCGGTGGGCACCTTCTTCTCCAATCTGGCCTCCGGCTAACGGCCGTGTTCGACTGGCTGGCCGGGTTGTTCGATCCCCGGGTCTCCCAGCACCTGATCGCCGACGACGGCGAGAAGATCATCGACGAGGTCCGCAAGCACCGGGTGGTGATGGTCCTCCCCGCCGTCATCGTCCTCGCCGGAGTACTGCTTCTCCTCCTCGTGTCGCTGGCAGGACGCTTTTGGTGGCTGGTGTTCTTCCTCGGGCTCGTGGTGGGTGCGATCGGGTTCTATCGGCTCCTGCGCGAGCACATGGATCGGTTCGTCATCACCAACATGCGGGTGTTCCGGGTGTACGGGGTGTTCAGCCGTCACACCGCCACCATGCCGATGTCGCGGATCCTCGATATCGCGGTGAACCGGCCGCTTTTGGGCCGGGTGTTGGGTTACGGACACTTCGTCTTCGAGTCCGCCGCCCAGGATCAGGCCCTACGCGACATCCGCTTCGTGGGGCGGCCCAACGAGCGGGACCTGACCATCCAACGGGTCATCCAGCGATCGGGCCTGCGTTCCCGCATCCAAACCATCGACGACGCCAACTCCGAGGACGGCACCTGATGAACCGGGAAAGGCTGCCGTTCGATCCCATCGAGCAGGCCGCCGCGCTGTGGGCCGAACACGGTAACGGCCAGGTGGCGCGGATGCGGGCGGTCACCTCGCTGATGCGGGCCCACCAGCTGGTGATCACCGAGCTCGACGAGGTGCTGCGCCCGCTGGGGCTCACCTTCGCCCGGTACGAGGTGTTGGTGCTGTTGTCGTTCTCCAAGCGCGGGGCCGTGCCGTTGGGCAAGATCGGCGAGCGCCTGCAGGTGCACGCCACCTCGGTCACCTCCCTGGCGCAACGCCTCAGCGCGGCGGGGCTCATTCGACGCGATCCGCACCCCGAGGACGGTCGGGCCGTTCTGGCCTCGCTGACGCGGAAGGGGCGCGAGGTCATGGAGCAGGCCACCCAGGCGGTGACCCAGGCCGAGTTCGCCATGGGCGCGGTCACCGCCGAGGAATCCGAACAGCTGTTCGGGCTCCTGCGCGGGCTGCGCTCGGCGGCCGGGGACTTCTGATCGCCCGCGATCGCGAGCGCACTGGTTGAACCGGGGCGGGGCGCACTAGTATCGAGCACGCAGGGCAACCGATGCCGTAGCGGGAAGGTGCTGCGATGACGCAGTCGAAGGACAACGTGGCCGCCCACGGCCGAGGGACCGGTCGGGAAACATGGCAACACGATTACGCCGCCGCGCTCGAGCGCGGCCAGGTGCGCGATGCCGACTTCACCACCCTCTCGGGCAGCGAGGTGGAACCCGCCTACGGCCCGGCCGACGACGGGGCCGAGCACGCCGAGTGGCCCGGCCAGTACCCCTACACGCGGGGGCTGTACCCGACGGGATACCGCGGGAGGCCCTGGACGATCCGCCAGTTCGCCGGCTTCGGCAACGCCCGCCAGACCAACGAGCGCTACAAGATGATCCTGGCCTCCGGGGGTGGCGGGCTGAGCGTGGCGTTCGATATGCCGACGCTGATGGGCCGCGACTCCGACGAGGAGATCTCGCTCGGCGAGGTCGGACACTGCGGGGTGGCGATCGACACCGTGGCCGACATGGAGATCCTCTTCGACGAGATCGACCTCGCCGCGGTGACGACGTCGATGACGATCTCCGGCCCCGCGGTGCCGATCTTTTGCATGTACGTCGTCGCCGCCGAACGCCAAGGCGCCGACGTCGGCGCGCTCAACGGCACCCTGCAGACCGACATCTACAAGGAGTACATCGCCCAGAAGGAATGGCTGTTCGATCCCGAGGCCCACCTGCGCCTCATCGGTGACCTGATGGAGTACACCACCGCCGAGATCCCGGCCTACAAGCCGCTCAGCGTCTCGGGCTATCACATCCGCGAGGCCGGTTCGACGGCCGCCCAGGAGCTGGCCTTCACCCTGGCCGACGGGTTCGGCTACGTCGAGCTGGGCCTCTCGCGGGGCCTGGAGGTCAACAGGTTCGCGCCCGGTCTCAGCTTCTTCTTCGACGCCCACCTCGACTTCTTCGAAGAGATCGCCAAATTCCGGGCCGCGCGGCGGATCTGGGCGCGCTGGATGTCCCAGCGCTTCGGCGCCACCTCGCCCCGGGCCCAGTGGCTGCGGTTCCACACCCAGACCGCCGGGGTCTCGCTGACCGCGCAGCAGCCGGTGAACAACGTCGTGCGTACCGCCGTGGAGGCCCTCGCCGCGGTGCTCGGCGGCACCAACTCGCTGCACACCAACGCCCTGGACGAGACGCTGGCCCTGCCGAGCGAGTCCAGCGCCGAGACCGCGCTGCGGACCCAGCAGGTGCTGGCCGAGGAGACCGGCGTGCTCAACGTCGCCGATCCGCTGGGCGGATCTTGGTACGTCGAGGAGCTGACGGATCGGATCGAGGCCGAGGCGGAGGAGATCTTCGCCCGGATCATCGCGATGGGCGAGCGTAACCCGCACCCGATCGGGCCCGTCACCAGCGGTTTGCTGCAAGGGATCGAGGACGGCTGGTTCACCGGCGAGATCGCCGAATCGGCGTTCGCCTACCAGACGGCCGTGGAGAACAACCAGAAAAAGGTCGTCGGGGTGAACTGCCACACCACGACGATCGCGAAGAAGCTCGACATCCTGCGGGTCTCGCACGAGGTGGAGAGGGATCAGGTGAGCGAGCTGGCCGCCCGCAAGGCCTCCCGCGACGGCGAGCTGATCGCCCAACGCTTGGCCGAGCTCGTCGAGGCCGCCAAGGGGGAGGACAACATCCTGCCCACCATGCTGGAGGCCGTGCGGGCCGAGGCCAGCCTGGGCGAGATCTGTGCCGCGCTGCGCGACGTCTGGGGTTCCTACACCGAACCGGCGCGATTCTAGCGCCGTGGCGCGCTCCCATGAGGCGCTCGACCGGGCTCAGCTAGGGCGTTGCGCCGGCGGCAGCGCGCAGGCGGGCGTGCCGCCGGGTAGTTTGTGTCGGTGCGCCGCCACCCAGCGGTAGACGACCCCGGCGACCGGGTTGATCACGGGCAGCCCAAGAGCCATCCCGATCGGGCGCACGAACCACGCCGAGGCGGTCAGCAGCCGGGCCACTGCGTGCTGGGCGGAATGGGCCGTGCCGTCGCGGTCCACCCACTGCAGCGCCTCCTCGCATTGGGCGTGCGAGAGCGAATAGGCCTCCAGATCGAGGTGCTGGTAGGCGGCGATCCGGTAGTCGCCGGGATCCTTGCGCAGGCGTTCGGCCAACCTGACGGATCTGGTGCAAAAGCCACAGTCGCCGTCGAAGATCAGGATTGGTTGTTGCATACGCCGATCCTGCCATCCGCCCCCAGACCGTGCGGCATCGTGCCCGGGTGGCGTCGCGGAATCCTCGTCGTCGAAGGATTCGCGCAGCTCGCGGGAGCGGGCGATCGTGTTCTCGTGCCGGGCGTCGGTCTTGACGCTGCGCCGGGTGTCGCGGACGGGGAGTTGGATGTCCACCTCGGCCTCGATGCCCTCTTGGAGCTGTCGGGCCCGCTCCACCTCCGCGTCCACCTCCGCGCCGAACAGCAGCGCGAGGTTGGTGATCCATAGCCACAGCAGGAACACCACGATGCCGCCCAGCGCGCCGTAGGTGATGTTGTAGCGGGAGAAGTTCACGACGTACAGGCCGAACAGGACCGAGAGCAGCACCCAGATGCCGATCGCCACGAGGGCACCGAGGCTGATCCAGCGGAACCGAACGGGCGAAACGTTGGGGGTGACGTAGTACAGCAGGGCCACGATGATGACCACGACGATGAGCATGACCGGCCACTTGAGGACGTTGAACAGGCCGAGGCCCGCCTCGCCGACGCCCAGCAGGTGGCCGACCAACCGCGCGACGGGGCCGGAGACGATGAGCCCGAGCAGCAGCAGACACACCAGCAGCACCAAGGCCAGGGTGAGGAGCACCAACTGGGTGAGGAGCTTCCAGACGGGGCGGCCCTCGTCGACGTCGTAGATGCGGTTCATCGCCCTGGCGAAGGCGGCCAGGTAGCGGCTGGCCGACCACAGCGCGACCCCGAGGCCGAGGCCGAACGCCAGTCCCGAGCCGGTCGAACTGGCGATGGAGTCGAGGACCTCGCCCAACTCCTGGGTGGCCACCTCCGGAGAGACCTCGCGGAGGGCGGACAGCATGGCGTCGGTGGCGGCGTCGCTCTGCCCGACGAGGCCGAGCAGCGACACGACGGCCAAGAGGCCGGGAAAGAACGAGATGACGGAGTGGAACGTCAGCCCGGCGGCCAGATCGTAGGCCTGGTCACGCCAGAAGGCCAGGGGCGCGTTGCGGACGGCCAGCCGCCAGCTCGATCTCGCAAGCTTCGGCGCGGTGGCCCTTCCTCGTCTCCGCGCCGCTGGGGGCGCCACTCAGCCCAGGACCGTATCCACGACGGACTTGGCCTCGGCCTGCACCGCCTGGAGATGATCGGCGTCGCGCAGGGATTCGGCGTAGATCTTGTAGACGTCCTCGGTGCCCGAGGGGCGGGCCGCGAACCAGGCGTTCTCGGTGCACACCTTGAGCCCGCCAATCGCTGCACCGTTCCCGGGAGCCTCGGTCAAGATGGCGGTGATCCTCTCCCCGGCCAGCTCGGTGGCGGAGATATCGTCGGCGCTGAGGGCGGCCAGCACCGCCTTCTGCTCCCGGCTGGCGGGGGCGTCGGTGCGGGCGTAGTAGGACTTGCCGTGCTTGGCCTCGATGTCGGCGTAGTGCTCGCTCGGGGACCTGCCGGTGACGGCCTGGATCTCGCTGGCCAACAGGGCCAACAGGATGCCGTCCTTGTCGGTGGTCCAGGTGGTGCCGGTCAGGGTGAGGAAGGAGGCGCCGGCCGATTCCTCCCCGCCGAAGCCGATGCTGGCGTCGCTCAACCCGGGCACGAACCACTTGAAGCCCACGGGCACCTCGACGAGCCGGCGGCCCAGGTCGGCGGCGACCTTGTCGATCAGCGAAGAGGAGACCAGCGTCTTGCCGATGCCCGCCTCCGGGGACCAGCCGTCGCGGTGGCCGAACAGGTACTGGATCGCCACCGCGAGGTAGGCGTTGGGGTTCATCAGCCCGGCGTCGGGGGTGACGATGCCGTGGCGATCGGTGTCGGCGTCGTTGCCGGTGGCGATGTCGTAGGCGTCCTTGTTCTTGATCAGGCTCGCCATGGCGTTCGGCGAGGAGCAGTCCATCCGGATCTTGCCGTCAGTGTCCAGCGTCATGAAGGCCCACCTGGGATCCACCGTGGGGTTGACGACGGTGAGATCGATGCCGAGGTTGTCGGCGATCCAGGCCCAGTAGTCCACCGCGGCGCCGCCCATGGGATCGGCGCCGAGGTGTACCCCCGCCTCGGCGATGGCGTCGATGTTGAGCGCGTTCACCAGATCGGAGCAGTAGGCGCTCATGTAATCGAAGCGCGGCACGTCGGCGGCGATCTTGTCGTAGCTGGAGCGCTTGACCCGTCCCGGGTCGGCGAGAAGCTCGTTGGCCCGGTTCGCGATCGCCGACGTGGCCTCGGAGCCCGCCGGGCCGCCGTGGGGCGGGTTGTACTTGAAGCCGCCGTCGCGCGGCGGGTTGTGCGAGGGGGTGACCACGATGCCGTCGGCGGGGTGCTGCGGGGCCTCGGCGTTGAACTTCACGATGGCCCGCGAGACCGCGGGGGTGGGGGTGTACTCGTCGTCGCGCTCGGCGCGAATCTCCACCCCGTGGGCGTGCAGGACCTCGATGGCGGTCTTCCAGGCGGGCAGCGAGAGGGCGTGGGTGTCCTTGCCGATGAACAGCGGGCCGGTGCTGCCCTGGCCTGCCCGGTACTCCACGATCGCCTGCGTGGTCGCGGCGATGTGGGCGTCGTTGAAGGCGGTGTCGAGCGAGGAACCCCGGTGCCCCGAGGTGCCGAAGGCGACCCGCTGGTCGGGGTTGGTCGGATCGGGCGTCCGGTCGTAGTAGGCCCCCACCACCTCGTCGACGTCAATCAGATCGGATGGGAGTGCAACTTGTCCTGCGCGCTCGTGTGCCATGCCCACCATCATGGCAAACCCCGGGCGGGAGGTCGCGGGGAGCCCGAGAAATGCCCTGGGCCCGCTTTGCTCCTAGGATGGACGCCATGACTTCACCGCAGTTCAGCCGACCCGGCGCCATGGATCTGTCCGCCCTCAAGAACAAGGCCGAGCAGGCCGCCAGCGGCCCCGCCGGCGGATCGGGCGGCGGGAAGGGCAGCTACGTCGAGCAGGTCGGCCAGGAGACCTTCAACGACCTGATCACTCGCTCCCAGCAGTACCCGATCGTCGTCGAGTTCTACTCCCCGCGCGCTCAGAACGCCGATCAGCTGTCGCAGGCGTTGATCTCCGAGGCCGCCGCGGCCCAGGGACGCTTCCTGCTGGCGCGGGTGAACGTGGATGCCGCCCCGCAGCTCGCCCAGGCGGTCGGCGTCGAGGCCGTCCCCACCGTGCTGGCGCTGATGATGGGCCAGGCGCTGCCGCTGTTCCAGGGCGTGCAGCCGCCCGAGCAGGTCAAGGCCGTCATCGAACAGGTGCTCCAGGCCGCGGTCTCCAACGGGTTGGTGGGTCGGGTGCCCGCCGGCGAGGAGGCGGCCGGGGAGGCGCAGGAGATCGAGCCCGAGTCCGATCCGCGCTTCGCCGAGGCCGATGCGGCCCTGGAACGGGGGGACTTCGCCGCCGCGGTCGCCGAATTCGACAAGCTGCTCACCGCCGACGCGGGTGACGCCGAGGCCAAGGCGGGGAGGGCCCAGGCGGCGCTGTTGGCGCGCACCGTCGGCCTGGAGGCACACAACGTGCTCGCCGAGGCCGACGCCGAACCCAAGAATGTGCCGAAGGCCCTCGCCGCGGCCGACGTCGAGCTGGTCTCCGGCCAGGCCGAGCAGGCCTTCTCCCGCCTGATCGGGCTGCTGCGGCTCACCCTGGGCGAGGACCGCGAGCTCCTGCGCAAGCGCGTCCTGGAGCTGTTCGAGACCCTCGGCGCCGCCGATCCGCGCGTCAACAAGGCCCGTCGCGACCTCAGCTCCGCCCTCTTTTAGGGATTGAGTGTGATCTTGGTGTCAGACGCAGCAAGATCACACTCAATCATTTGACGAGCGCTGGCAGGCTCGGCAAGGGCGGAGTTGACCGGTCCAGCCGAGGCCGGCGAGGCGGGCAGCCACCTGTCTGGCCACCTCACACGGCCGCGACGTGTAATCGGCCCAGCCGAAGCGCAGCGTCAGGACGCCGCGCTCGGCCTGGTAGTTGTCCCTGTGCATATCCCTGAAGGCCCCCGCGCCCGAGTGGCCGCGGCGCCCATCCAGCTCGATGACCAAGCTCCCGCCACCACTCGCCGGCTCGTAGCTCACATCGACAACGGTGTTGTTGGCTTGGCGCACCTGACGACGACCCTTGGGCAACCCGTGGGCGCGCTCTACATCGCGGTAGTAGAGCAACTCCAAAGGGCTCTGGTTGCCTTCCCCCACATCGGCCAGCAACAAGTCCAGCTGGGCGCGGCGAGGAAGCCCCGCTCTGCCTCCCGCCGCCTCGCGAAGCCTGGGGATGGTGGTGACTCGCTGGTTCACCGCGTCGGTGACGTAGCCGGCCATCGAATCGGGGTTAGCGCAGATGAGGTCCAATACCGTGTCCTCTGTAGTTGATCGCGGCAACGTGCCTCTGGTGGGGCCAAGTCGTCTGCTGCGATGGAAGTGCCACCGGGGATCCCAGGGCACTTGGCGACTATTGGAAACGGCCACGGTAATCGGAGATGGCGGGGTGCTGATCAGCTTCATTTCGTAGGCGGCGGACAGGCCGTGCAGGCGGGCTTCGTCGCCCCCCTGGAGCACCCCGGCCCAGGCGAGTGCCCGCCACTCGAGTGCGGCATTGGCGGTGTGGAAGAGGCCTGGCCGAATACGTTGCCACCAGCCTTCGTCTACGAAATTTCTTAAGGCGTTGTCGCTCAGTCCGTGGGCCACGGCCTGCTCTCGGGTGAGGATTCCGCTCTGCAGTTCGGCCAACTCGCGGTGTTCTGCCGACGGCAGCAGGTGTCGATTCACACCCAGAGCATGGGGCGTCGTGGTGGCTTCCGACCGAACGCCTGCGATGTTGTGGATAACTCATCGCCGACGGGAGGCTGTGGACAACGGGTCTAGAGTGCGCCTATGGAACGCTCCCGCACCTACCCGGTCAGCCCGCAGGACGCCTTCGACTGGTTGCTGCCCGCCCCGCTCCCGACGATCTTCTCTCGCCGCTTCGCGGTGCTGCCGCCGATCACCCACACCGAACAGAGTGGGGTATGGGGCACCGCGGGCGAGAACCGGAGGATCTTCCTGGCCGGCGGGGGCAGCCTGACCGAAACCCTGCTCACCGTCCAACGCTCGGAATCGTTCACGTACCGGCTCACCGAGATCACCGGACCGACGAGCCTGATCGCCGAGGCCATCGACGGCGAGTGGCGCTTCTCACCGGCGGGGACGGGAACCCGGATCACCTGGCGCTGGACCGTGCACCCGTCCTCGAAGGTGGCCGCCGTGGCCATGCCGCTGTTCGAGCGTATGTGGCAGGGTTACGCCCGAGCCGCGCTCGACGAGATCGAGAAGGGCCTCCTCGGGCGCTGAGATCTCAGAGCCGGCGGCCGGACTCGGTGTAGAGGGTCTCGCCGGGCCCGAGGGCGTCGATCAGCCGGAGCCGATCCGCGGCTAGGGGGATCAGGTGGGTCGTGGCCTCCTCGACGCTGACCCAGTGCACCTCGGCGATCTCGTGCAGATCGGGGGTGAGGCTCACCTCGGCGGGATCGATGACGCCGCCGTCGAAGATGAGTTCCAAGGCGTCCTCCCAGCCGAGGTAGGGCGGCATCCAGTCCGCGACGAGCAGGCGTCCGATAGGCAGCCGGACCCCCAGTTCCTCGAAGACCTCGCGGGCGGCTCCGCGGGCGGGTGACTCGTTGGGTTCCACGACCCCACCGGGCAGCTCCCAGTCGGCCTTGAACGTCGTCTTGCAGTACAACACCTGGCCCGCGGGGTTGCGGAACAGCACGTGGGCGATCGCGCGTTTGCGCGGTAACACCGAGTTCATCACCGCCGAGTGGGCCGAACTGCCGTAGGCGGAGTCGCTGGCCAGGCGGGAGAATATCGCGACGTCGGAATACTCGTCCTCGCCCACGCGCAGGGCTTGACGACGCACCCCTTCGAGGTGAAAGCCCGCCCGCAGCAGGGCTCGCCGCGCCATTCGATCTTCGGCGGGCAGCGAGACCTCGAGGCGCCGCAGCTCGTGGCCGATCAGGGCGTCGTCCGAGACCGCGCTGACGGCCCTTTCGAGCGAATCCGGATCGGTGCTGTCGGCCCAGTTGAGGACCCCGACGCCGTCGGTGATGGACAGCTTGATCTCGAATTCGCTCACGCGAGCTCGGCGTCGGCTTCGATGACTCCGTCCAAGACGTCGTGGCCGTCCTCGCTACCGGGTCCGAAGGCGAGCCAGACGGCACCCATCGGCGGGACCGAGACCTCGGCCGAGGCGGCGAAGCCCTCGTAGTCGCCCTCGATCGCGGTTGCCGAGCCCAGGTTTCCGGTCTGCCCGGTGCCGTCGTAGGACTCCGAGTCGGTGTTGAGCACCTCCCGCCAGGAGCCCGCCGCGGGCAAGCCGATCCGGTAGTTGGTGAGGGGGCTGGCCGAGAAGTTCACTACGCTGGCGAGGTGGTTGCCCTTGGCGTCGCTGCGCAGGAAGGAGAAGGTGTTGGCACCGCTGTCGTCGGCGCGGATCCAGCGGAAACCCTCCGGCTCGCTGTCGAGTTCCCACAGGGCCGAGTGGGCGCGATAGGTCAGGTTCATGTCCCGGAACAGCTTTTGCAACCCGTTGTGGCCCCACAGATCGCTGACCCACCATTCGGGGCCCTTGAGCTCGCTGAACTCGCTGCGCTGGCCGAACTCGCAGCCCTGGAAGATCAGCTTCTTGCCGGGGAAGGACCACATGAACGCGTAGAAGGCGCGCAGCGAGGCGAACTTCTGCCAGTCGTCGCCGGGCGCCTTGTTGACCATCGAGCCCTTACCGTGCACGACCTCGTCGTGGCTGATCGGCAGGATGAAGTTCTCGGTGAAGGCGTACACCATGGCGAACGTCATCTCGTGGTGGTGGTATTGCCGGTAGATCGGCTCACGCTCCAGGTAGCCCAGCGAGTCGTTCATCCAGCCCATGTTCCACTTGAAGCCGAAGCCCAGCCCGCCGTTGTGCACCTCGCGGGTAACCCCGGGGAAGGAGGTGGATTCCTCGGCGGCGGTGATGACTCCGGGCACCCGCTCGTAGAGGTGCTTGTTCACGTACTTCAAAAAGTCGATGGCCTCGAGGTTCTCGTTGCCGCCGTGCGCGTTGGGCACCCAGCCGTCGGCGGGGCGCGAGTAATCCAGGTACAGCATGGAGGCGACGGCGTCCACACGCAGGCCGTCGATGTGGAAGTCCTGCACCCAGTACAAGGCGTTGGAGACCAAGAAACTCTTGACCTCGTTGCGGCCGAAGTTGAAGACGTAGGTGCCCCAGTCCAGCTGCTCGCCCTGGCGCGGGTCGGAGTGCTCGTAGAGCGAGGTGCCGTCGAAGCGCCCGAGCGCGAACTCGTCCTTGGGGAAGTGCCCGGGCACCCAGTCCATGAAGACGCCGATGCCGGCCTGGTGTAGCCGATCGATCAGATAACGCAGTTCGTCGGGGGTGCCCAACGGGGAGTACGAGGCGTAGTATCCGGTGACCTGGTAGCCCCACGAGCCCGAGAACGGATGCTGGGACAGGGGCATGAACTCCACGTGGGTGTAGCCCTGCCACGTGACGTAATCGACCAGGTCCTGGGCCAACTCGACGTATGTGAGCCCGGGGCGCCACGAGGGCAGATGCAGCTCGTAGATGCTCATCGGCTCGGCGTGCGCCTTGGCCTTGCCGCGCTTGTCGAGCCACGCGTCGTCGGACCACTCGTAGCTCGATTCGTGCACGATCGATCCCGTGGCGGGCGGGCCCTCGGCGAAGGTGGCCATCGGATCGGCCTTGTCCCGCCATACGCCGTCGTAACAGTGGATCCGGTACTTGTAGACCGTGCCGGGGCCGATGTCGGACACGAAGCCACCCCACACGCCCGCGCCGTCGACGAAGCGCATCGGGTTGGCGTCGGTGTTCCACCCGTTGAAATCGCCGATGACGCTGACGGCCTTCGCGTTGGGTGCCCAGACGGCGAAACGGGTGCCCTGCAGGCGGCCCCGCTCGTCGTCCTCCACTGTGGCGGCGTGGCTGCCGAGGCGACGCCACAGCTCGGTATCGGCGCCGGAGTGGAAGCCTTTGAGGTGTTCCCCGGTCAAGCCGCCGGTTAGATCGTGCGACATCATGGTGTCCCTTCGTGGGTGGCAGAATCGTTCTCGATGGTGTGCTCAGGGGCGAGCAGCGGGGAGGCGGTCAGGTTATCGATGGCGGCCAGCGGGATATCGACCCAGGAGGGACGGTTGCGCACCTCGTAGACGACCTCGTAGACCGCCTTATCCGCCACGTACGCCGCCAGGATCGACTCCTGCTGGACGCTCAGCCGGCCGGCATAGGCCGCCAGGAAATCGCGGCGGCAGGCCTGCGCCCAACGCGTTGCCCGGACGCGGCGCTCCTCGGCGGTCTCGAGCCGCTCCACCCCCGGCCGATGGGTGGGCTCCTCGGCAGCGACCGTGCCGGCCGCGTAATCGAAGGACCGGATGAGGCCGGCGACGTCGCGCCATGGGGTATCGGGCAGCACTCGTTCGGCCATCGACTTCAACGGCTCGCCCTCGAAGTCGATGATCTTCGGCCCGTCGTCGGTGAACAGCACCTGGCCGAGGTGGAAGTCTCCGTGGACGCGCTGGACTTCCAGATCCATCGGGCTCAGCCGGGCGAACATCGCGCGCAACGCGCCGGAGTAGGGGCGCAGCTGCGGCGCGTTCAGCACGGCCTCGTCGAGGCGGTGGTTCATCGTGTCGGCGGTCACGGCCCCCGGGGCGATGTCGACGGCGAAGTGCCGCGCCAGGGCCTCGTGCACGCTGCGCAGCGCGGCACCGAGACGAGCCGCCTCGGTGAAGGACCGGTCGGCACGGCAGGCTTCCAGCGCGACATCCCAGCCGTCGTGGGCGTTGCGTAACTGCTCCACGACCATGGCCAGATCGGCGCGGACGATGCGGTCCTCGATGGGCCAGAACGCCTCGGTCCAGCCGTACAGCTTGGCGGCATCGACAGCGTCGTCGCGGCTGAACGCCTCATGCACCTCGATGTCGAGGTTGCGGCCGATCTCGAGGCGGCGGAACAGCTTGGCCATGGCGACGTCGCCGAACATCACCGAGGTGTTGCTCTGTTCGCCGCCGAAGAGGTAAGGGTGCAGGTCCGCGGTCAGCGGTTCTGTGGCGTGCTCAGCCGCGATGGGGTGATGGCTGAAGCCGGTGCGCCAGCCGTCGCCGCGTTCGCCGCCGATGAAAGCGCCGAGCCAGACGCTCATCGCCTCGGGGTCCTTGGCGGCGTCGAAGGCCCGCACCTCGCCGAGGTCGGGCAGGATGAGCCGGCCCAGTTCGGCCCCCTCGACGGCCTCGGTCATCTCCGCCTCGAGCGGTCGGTAGGCCAGCAGCAGTTGGTAGTGCTGAGCGTCGTCGCCGGCGAAGGCGACCTCGGCTACCTCGGAGCGCACGGCCAGTCCCGAACTGAGCTCGCTCATCCAGGGCAGCTCGGTCAGCCCCGCCAACTCGCCCGCGCGGCCCTTGCCGCCGTACCAGCGAGCCCCGCTGAGGTGCTCCCAGACCAGGGCGTCACGGTGCGCGATGGGGTCGGTGATCTCGGGCTCGTCCGCCGGCTCCTCGTCCGAGAGCGGCTCGCCCGAGAGATCGAACCAGATGAATCCGTGGGGCGCGACGTGGGCGGACAAGCGGCCGTCGGCGATGGGGTCTCGGGGGTTGTCCAGCAGCAGATCGACGGGCTCGACGCCGGTGTAGGCGGTGAGATCGAGGGTGACGTCTTGGGGAGAATCGCTGAGGTTGTTGATGCACAGGATGGTCTCGTCGGCGTTGCGGCGCAGGAACGAGAAGACCGCCATGTTCTCCCCGCCGAGGTCGGTGAAGTCGCCGGTGCCGAAGACGTCGTGCGAGCGGCGCATCCGCAGCATGGCGCGCAGCCAGGCCAGCATGGAGCCGGGGTCGGCCATCTGGGCGTCGACGTTGATCGATTCGCGGTGGTAGCGGGGATCCTGGACGAGGGGGAGGTGGAAGTCGTCCTCGTCGGCCTCGGAGAAGCCGGCGCCGGTCTCGGCGCTCCACTGCATCGGGGTGCGGACCCCGTCGCGGTCGTTGAGCCAGATGTTGTCGCCCATGCCGATCTCGTCGCCGTAGTAGAGCACGGGCGAACCTGGCATGGCCAGCAGCAAGGCGTGTAGCAGGTGGACCCGGCTCAGGTCGCCGTCCACCAGGGGAGCGAGGCGCCGTCGGATGCCGATGTTGCACTTCATCCGGGGGTCGGGGGCGTACTCGTCCCACATGTAGTCGCGTTCGTCGTCGGAGACCATCTCGAGGGTGAGCTCGTCGTGGTTGCGCAGGAACGTGCCCCACTGGCAGTTCGGGGGGATCTCGGGGGTCTGGGCCAAGATTTCGGAGATGCATTCGCGGTTTTGCTGGCGCAGCCCCATGTAGAGCCGGGGCATGACGGGGAAGTGGAAGGCCATGTGGCACTCGTCGCCGTCGGCGCCGAAGTATTCGACGACGTCGGAGGGCCACTGGTTGGCCTCGCACAACAGGATGCGGCCGGGAAACTCCTCGTCCACCATCGTCCGCACGGCCTTGAGGACGTCGTGGGTGCCGCCGAGGTTCTCGCAGTTGCTGCCGTCCTCCTCGATGAGGTAGGGGACGGCGTCGAGCCGGAACCCGTCGATGCCCATGTCCATCCAGAACCGGATGGCGGTCTTCATCTCCTCCAGCACGGCCGGGTTATCGAAGTTCAGATCCGGTTGGTGGGAGTAGAACCGGTGCCAGAAGTACTGGCCGCGGACGGGATCGAAGGTCCAGTTGGACAACTCGGTGTCGACGAAGATGATTCGCGCGTCGGAGTATTCCTCGTCCGTGTCGGCCCACACGTAAAAGTCGCCGTAGGGGCCGTCGGGGTCGTTGCGCGATTGGACGAACCACGGATGAGCGTCGGAGGTGTGGTTCATCACGAAGTCGATGATGATTCTCAAGCCCCGCTCGTGAGCCCCGTCGACGAAGCCACGAAACTCCTCGACGGTCCCCAGCTCGCTCAGCACGTCGGTGTAGTCGGAGATGTCGTAACCGCCGTCGGCTAGCGGGCTGGGGAAGAACGGCGGCAGCCAGAGGCAATCCACCCCGAGCCACTGCAGGTAGTCCAGCTTTTGCGCGAGCCCGGCGAAATCGCCGATGCCGTCGCCGTTGGAGTCGTGGAAGGAGCGAACCATGACCTCGTAGAAGACGGCGCGCTTGAACCAGTCGGGGTCGGCTAGGGGGTCTTCGATGGCATTCGTGGCAATGACGTGGTCTGCCGAATGGGGCTGATTCACTCAGCCGACACTAGCGGCTCAGCCGTAAACTGTCGCGCAGGCCCCGCCGCCGCGGGTGTGCCAGCACGTACCGCCAGCACCCAGAGGTGTCGAAGTTCTGCTCTGGCCGGTCGAGCCGCTACCATTCTGCGCGTGCGCGCCTTCAGAAGATTCATCACCCAACCCGTCATGCCCGAAGAACTGCGGGGTCTGGGTCGGCTGGCCCTCAACCTGCGCTGGTCTTGGCACAACGAGACCCGCGAGCTGTTGCGATCGGTCGATCCCCCGCTGTGGGAGAGCGTCGATCACGACCCGCGGGCGATGCTGGCCCGCCTGGATCCCGAGCGCCTGCAACTGCTCGCCCAGGACCGCCGCTTCGTGCGTAACGTGCACCGGCTCAGCAACGATCTGGACGAATACCTCAGCGCCGAGCTGTGGTACCAGCGGCATCGCGCCGAGAACCCGCAGGCCCCCGAGGCCATCGGCTACTTTTCCGCCGAGTTCGGCGTGGCCGACGTGCTGCCGCAGTACTCGGGCGGCCTCGGGATCCTGGCCGGAGACCACCTCAAGGCGGCGAGCGACCTCGGCGTGCCCATCATCGGGGTGGGGTTGATGTATCGCCACGGCTACTTCCGCCAGTCACTGACCGCGGCCGGTTATCAGCAGGAGCGCTACCCGCTGCTCGACCCCAACTCGTTGCCGTTGACCCTGCTGCTCTCCGACGGCGAGCCCGTCGTCATCGACGTGCCGCTGCACGATCATTTGCTCTTCGCGCGCATCTGGGTGGCCCAGGTCGGCCGGGTGCCGCTGCTGATGCTGGACACCGACCTCGGGGTCAACAACCCCGCGGATCGTCAGATCACCGACCGGCTCTACGGTGGCGGGGCCGAGCACCGGATGGTCCAGGAGGTGCTGTTGGGCATTGGCGGGGTCCGCGCCCTGCGCGCGTACTGCCGCGTCACCGGCGCCGTCGAGCCCAGTGTCTATCACGCCAACGAGGGCCACGCCGGCTTCCTCGGGTTGGAGCGCATCCGCGAATACATGAACGACGGCGACGAGTTCGCCACCGCCGTCGAGCGAACCCGCGCCGGCAACGTGTTCACCACCCACACTCCCGTGCCCGCGGGCATCGACCGGTTTCCGCTGCAAATGGTGAGCCACCAGTTCGCCGGCTTCGACCCGCTGCCGCTGGATCGGGTAATGGCGCTGGGCTCGGAGGACTATCCGGGCGGGGATCCCAGCCGGTTCAACATGGCCGTGATGGGTTTTCGTCTAGGCCAGCGCGCCAACGGCGTCTCCCAGCTGCACGGCGAGGTGTCCCGGGAGATGTTCCAGGGCCTGTGGCCGGGTTTTGACACCACCGAGGTGCCGATCGGCTCCATCACCAACGGCGTGCATCACCGCACCTGGATGCACCCCGAGCTGCTGGAGCTGCTGGAGACGCCGACCGGCGACTTCGAGCACATCCTGGAGGGTTACGACTGGACGGCGCTCGACCGTGTCGACCCGGACACCATCGTCTCGCTCAAGCGCTCGATGCGCGCAGACCTGGTGGGTATGGCCCGCGAGCGGTTGCGTCAGAGCCACCGCGATCGCGGGCTCTCCGGCTCCACCGATTGGATCGACGGCGCGCTCGACCCGGGCGTGCTGACGCTCGGCTTCGCCCGTCGCGGGGCCTCCTACAAGCGGTTGACGCTCATGCTCTCCGACGTCGACCGGCTCAAGGCGATGCTGAATCACCCCGAGCGACCCATCCAGATCGTCATCGCCGGCAAGTCCCACCCGGCCGACGAGACCGGCAAATCGCTGATCCAGCAGATGGTGCAGTTTGCCGATCAGGCCGATGTCCGTCAGCGCATCGTCTTCCTGCCCGACTACGACATGTCGATGGCGCGGCCGCTGTACCCGGGCTGCGACGTCTGGATGAACAATCCGCTGCGCCCCTACGAGGCCTGCGGCACCTCGGGAATGAAGGCCGCCCTCAACGGGGCCGCGAACCTCTCGATCCGCGACGGCTGGTGGGAGGAGTGGTATGACCCGGCGTTCGGCTGGGAGATCCCCTCGGCGGAAGACATCACGGACCCGGCCGAACGGGACCGCCACGAGGCCAACTTCTTGTACAACATCATCGAGAGCGAGATCGCGCCCAAGTTCTACGCCCGCGATGCGGCCGGCCTGCCGATGGAGTGGATCACGATGTTCCGCGACACCATCTCGGGTCTCGGCCCCAAGGTGATCGCCTCGCGCATGATCCGCGACTACGTGACCGAGCTGTACGTGCCGGCGGCGGCGTCCGAGGCCGCGATCGCCGACCAGGCCGAGGCGCTGGCGGCCTGGAAACACCGCGTCCGCCAGGGGTGGGGATCGGTGGTCATCGAGCGCGTCGACAGCATGACCCGCGAAACGGTCGAGGTAGGTAGCACGATCTGCGCCGCCGCCCAGATCCGCCTGGGCTCGCTCAGCCCCGACGACGTCGAGGTGGAGGTCGTCGCCGGCGAGGTGACGGCCGAGGACGAGCTGCAAGACATCCACACCTACCCGGTCACCCAGATCACCGACCTGGGCGACGGCCTGCTGAAGTACGAATACGAGCGGCCCGCCACGCGCCCAGGTACCCGGGGCTACACCTTTCGGGTCGTGCCCAAGCATCCGCAATTGGCCAACATCGCCGAGATGGGCCTGGCGGTGCTGCCTTCGGAAGACACGGGGTAGAGGCATAGGGCTGGGTCACGGCCGCCACCCCAGCACCCGCAACCGGTCGGCGTGGGCCGCGACGCCTGCCGCCACGACCCCCGGGCGCTCGGCGTAGAACCTGGCGTGGGCCGCGCGCACGGTCCCGGCCTCGACGATCGCACCGTCGATCAGCCAGTGCGAGACCGCCGAGCGGGGGAGGCCCAGCGACGCGATCACCTCGGCGTCCACCGGGGCGCGCACCGAACCGAGCAACACCCGCCCGGGGTCGTCCACGGCGTCGTCGAGCCCGAGCTTGATCCGGAGCCGGGACGTCAGCCCGCGGATCAGGCCGTTGTCGGGATGGTTGAGCGTCCAGAACCGGCCGGGAGAGGCCTCGACGAGGTCGTGCACGTCGAGCGTGCCCTGCCCTGCCGCTCGGCGAGCCATCTCCGCCACGGAGGCGGCGGAGACCTGGCGCCAGCCCTCGGCCCGTTCGCCCGCGTCTAGGGTGCCGGGGCCTCCGGGCAGCCCCGCCGTGTCGGCGATGAGCCTGAGGTCGTGGTACGGCGAGACAGGCGGGTCGCTCATACCGTCGCCGTGCACCAACGCCTGGTAGGGGTGGGCGGCGTTGTCCCGGACGCTGGGAAACAGCTCGACCCGTGCCCCCGACGCCAGCAGCGAGGCCGCCTCGTCGGTGCCCAGCGGCAGGTCGCGATAGCCGTCGCGGACCGGCTGGGCCAACAAAACGTCGGTGCGGGCCAGCAGGCGGCGGACGTGGGGGAGATCCTCGGCGGTCAGCTCGTGCACGGGCGGAACGCGGACGGTGTCCAGATCGGGCTCGTGGGCGTGGGAGCCGAGGCAGACCCGCACCGACTCGGCCAGGCAGTTGCCCCACACCACCAGCAGGGGCAGCCCGTTCTCCGGGAGCGGCTCGAGGCCGTAGAAGTGCCCGTAGTGTCGTCGGCGGCCCTCGTCGACAGCCTCGGTCATGGGCGGATCGTCGCGTTGCTCGTGCATGACGCTGAGACTAG
>JBBSOW010000004.1:0-77093 GCA_038259365.1 Propionibacteriales bacterium | reverse complement strand
GGTTGGCCTCACTCTCATCTGATTCTGCCGGAAAGTCTGGATGAGGAATGTGCCGGGACGGGACGTGAGGTGAAGATCAACCCACTCTAAGGGGCATACAAATCTGTGGCAGGGCTGCCCTGTTGCGCCACTGAGTTAGCAGGTGGGATCGTCGGCGACAACCATCGTCGCCTTGGTCGAAGCTCGACGCCTTACCGGTTGTCATTGCCTCGCGGGCGACGGTCGTCATGCGGCAGGCCGAAGGGCGGCTCGGACAGCTGCCGCTTTTTCACCCTATGGGCGCTGCTCGACCACATCGAGACCAGCAGACCCTTCGCTCGAGGGTGGATGCACCCGCCCGGTGGACCCATCTATCCCCGTCACCCTATATGGATATGCCGGCTGACCAGCTGCCGAGCCGCCAGGCTCTGACGGAGCTGCGAAGGACCGCGTAACCGGATTGCTCGGCACATGCCGAGGATTCTCGGCCCCTGTTCTATTGCCTATCGGGAGGTGGGAGCCTTCGTCACTCGACGGTCAGCTCACCCATAGGCGCCCATCCGTCGCCCTCCACCTGGTGAGAGACGATCAGCGGGGTCGCGCTCAGGTACTGCGGGAACTCCTGTTGCATCTTGTTGAAATGCGCGGACTTCACGTGCGGCTCAGCACCCTCGTCGGTGAAGGCCTCGATCAGAACGAAGGTGTTGGGCTCCTGCACGCTGCGCGACCACTCGAACCACAGGTTGCCCTGCTCGGCCAGCGTCGCTTCGGTGAACTCCCGAGACAGCTCCGGCCACCGGTCGGCGAACTCCGGCTTCACGGGGAACTTCACGTTGATGTGGATCATGATGGGGTCCTTTGCTCGGAGAACGATCTGGACACAGCCTGCCCGTTCAGTCAGGTGTTCGGGAAGTAGGAATCTCGCAAGGCGAGAAGGGCGACTGATACACAATGATGGAGCGATCACGAAAGGGGCGCGATGGAGCGGATTCACGAACGCGGAGACGGCTCTACCGCCGGCCATGTCGCCCGCGCCTTCGCGGTGCTCGAATTCGTCGCCGAACGTGGCAGCAGCACCGCGCGCACCATCGCCGACGCCACCGAGATTCCGCTTCCCACGGTGTACCGGATCGCCCAGGAGTTGATGCGCGCCGAATACCTCGTGCACCTGAAGAGCGAGAAGCGTTTTGCGCTCGGCTACCGGCTGCACCGCCTCGCGGTGGGACTTCACGAGGACCTCGCGATCCCGCGAGGGGTCCGGGCAGAGGTGCACGCCCTGCACCGCGAACTCGGAATGGCCGCGTATCTGGCGATCCACCGTGGCACCGACTTCGTCGTCACCCTCGTCGCCGATTCGCCACAGTTTCCGCGCCTGACTCCGATGGGCTTCGGCTTCCACGAGAGCCCACACGCCACTGCCTTCGGCAAGATGGGGCTTGGCTCCCTGACGATCGAACAACGTGACGCCTACCTCGCGGCCGCGGAGCTGCGGGCCCACACCGCCCGCACGATCACCGGCCCCGAAACGCTGCGTGGCCAGCTGGACGAGGTCGCCCGGCGTGGCATCGCCTGGGAGCACCAGGAGTTTCAGCTCGGGACCGACTGCGTCGCCGCGGCGATTAGGGCGGACGACGGTGGGCTCATCGGCTCCGTGGCGGTGTCCGCGCCCGTCGCCGCCTTCGCCGGCAGAACCCGTCACGTCGAGGAACGGGTGCGGGCCTGCGCGTACCGCGCCGGCCGCGTGTACCGGCTGGGCGGCCCTCACGCCTAACGCGAGGCCAAGGATTGTTGCTCGCCGAGCTTCTCGCCCGGTGATAATTACCGTTGCCGCCGGGGCATCGGCTGCCTAGGTTGAGATGAGTCTCACTGGCCGAGGAAGCCGTGGAAAGGAGATGTCATGAACTCATCGCAGAGCGGCGACGTAGTCAACGACGTCGAAGGAACAGTTGAAGGCACACGCACGTTGATCGCGCTCATCAAGGCGGCGTTCCCCCACGAGGGCGTGCCGGACTCCGCCTACGAGCGCGCGGCGGCCACGGTGGAGAACCGGGCGGGCGAGAGCACGTGGATGAAGCTCAAGCTCGCGCAGGGGCTGGACTCTTTGCAGGGCCTCACCGACGGTCGTTTTCACGAATTAACCCCGCAGCAGGCCCACCTGGTTCTGCTACGTGTCCAGCACACCACCTTCTTCGGCTTCGTGCGGCAGACGGTCGTGGTGAACTTTTACGAGGACGAAGAGGTCTGGGAAGCGCTCGGCTACGAGGGGCCGTCCTTCGACATGGGGGGCTACGTCGACCGCGGTTTCGACGACCTCGACTGGCTGCCCGACGCGCGGATCGAGGCCTACGACGGCGATCCGCTGACCGACGTCGTCTCTGACCTGCCAACTGCTGCCAGCACGCGGAGCACCCAGGGAGCGGCCGTCCCGGCCGGACAGAGCAGCGCCTCATCAGGAAGCGCCGGAACCGGGAGGAGAAACGCATGAGCACCATCGACCACGACACCGAGACCGTCGTCATCGTCGGCTCCGGCGCCGGCGGGGGCACCCTCGCCTACGAGCTGACCAAGCAGGGGATCGAGTGCGTCGTGCTGGAGGCGGGCCCCTACCTGCGCAACGAGGACTACATGAACCTCGAGTGGGAGGCCTTCAATCAGATGGCCTGGACCGACACCCGCACCACGTCGGGCTCCTGGCGCATCGCCCAAGACTTCCCGAACCTGCCCGCCTGGATCGTCAAGGCGGTGGGTGGCACCACGACCCACTGGTCCGGCGCCACCCCCCGGTTCAAGGCGCACGAGTTTAGGGCCCGCGGCACCTACGGCCGCATCGACGGGGCGAACCTCATCGACTGGCCGATCTCGTTGGCCGAACTCGAGCCCTACTACGCGCGGGCCGAGGACGCGCTGGGATCCACCCATACCGGTGGCCGTCCGCCGCTGCCGGCGAACAACAACTACAAGGTTCTGGCGGCGGGTGCCGAGAACGTCGGCTACCGGCATTACGCCACCGGCCCCTACGCCACGAACGCCGAGCCCTACGACGGCCGCCCGGCCTCGATCCAGGACGGGTTCAACTTCCAGGGCGACAAGAACCGCTCCAAATGGTCGACGATGGTCCGCGAGATCCCGCGGGCCTTGGAGACCGGCCTGCTGGACCTGCGGCCCGACTCCCACGTGGCGCAGATTCTGCACGGCCGCGACGGCCGAGTGAACGCGGTCCTCTATCTCGACGCGGAGGACAACCTGCATCGCCAGGCGGCCAAGGTGGTGTGTGTCGCCGGTAACTCGATCGAGACGCCCCGCCTGCTGCACCTCAGTTCCTCGTCGATGTTCCCCGACGGTCTCGCGAACAGCTCTGGGCAGGTCGGCCGCAACTACATGCGCCACATGACCGGCAGCGTGTACGCCCAATTCGACGAGCCGGTTCACATGTACCGCGGCGAGACGATGGCGGGGTGCATCACCGACGAGTCGGTGCACAATCCGGCGCGTGGCTTTGCCGGTGGTTACTACATCCAGACGATCTCCCTGGGTCCGGCGTTCATGGCGAGCTTCGTCGAGCCGGGGGCGTGGGGGCCAGAGTTCGCAAAGCTCCTGGACGACTACGCCAAGATGGCCGGCTGCTGGCTGATCGGCGAAGACATGCCGCAGGAGTCCAACGCCGTCACGCTGAACTCCACCGTCACCGATCAGCACGGCCTGCCCGTCGCCAACGTGAATTTCGACGATCACGCCAACGACGTGGCGATGCGCGAGCACGCCTACCGGGCGGCCGAAAAGCTCTACTGCTCCGTCGGCGCCGTCTCCACCCACCGCACGACCCCCTACCCCTCCACTCACAACCTCGGTACCGCCCGCATGAGCGAACGGCCGGAGGACGGCGTGGTCGACAAGTGGGGCCGGGCACACGACGTGGCGAACCTCTTTATCTCCGACGGCTCCCAGTTCACCTCAGGCGCCGCCGCGAACCCCACCCTGACGATCGTGGCCCTCGCCATCCGGCAGGCGGAGTACCTGGCCGATGCGCTGAAGAAGGGAGAAGTTTAACGAACGGGAACGGAGACGGCGGTGGAGCCACCCCATTGGCAATACCGCCGAGGGTCCACCGGGTGTCGGATCGTCGACTACGAGGCCGTTTCGGATGGTTGCCGCGCCGGCGCCTTCGAGAAGGGTCGGGTAGTAGTGGGATCTCACTGGTATCCCAATCCCATGGATGCCGTGATCGATTCGGCTGGGCGAGTGGTGTTGCCCAAGCCGCTGTGCGACGCCTTGGGCCTGACTCCAGTAGCAGCGTGGATATCGCGGCCTACGGGAGCGGGGTTCATATCACCCCTGGCGGCCGCACTGCACGACTCGAACGTGAGGCGGACGGCCGCCTCGTCTCACGCGGGGACACCGTCGTGACCGACGAGATGTTGTATGCCGCTCTGGATTCAGGGCGACGTTGACCTCAACACCTACTGCGGCGCTCGACACGAGCGTCGCAGTGCCCTTGCTGGTGGCATCGCATCCGGAGCACACCGGGGTTGTCGAATGGGCGAGGGGACGAACGCTGAGCCTGAGCGGTCACGCCGTCCTGGAGACCTATGCGGTACTGAGCTGATCCAACCAGAGCTTGTTTGATCCGAAAGCTCACCAGTGGATGCGGCGCGGCCGCGAGTCTTCATCGAAGTAGACCGAACGGCCGTCGTGCAGGGATTCCAGCCAATCGCGGGCACATTCCATGGCTTCGTGCATCGTGAGCGGAGAGTCCTGTTGAATCAGGGCCGTGGCCCGCGCCTGCATCAGTAGGTAATCCAGGCCGCGTGCGCTCACTTCCTCCAGACCTCGATGCAGCAGCTCGTCCGCTCCGCCCATCCGGATGGTGGCCAGCGTGTATACGATGCGGGCGAGATCGGTGGCGTCGAGTCCCGGTAGCCCCTTGCGGACAATTTGAGTGACGGGCGGGTCAGGAGGCACTTCCAGCACGACCTGGCGCCAGTCGTAGTGGGGATCGGCTATGGCGGCCCGGAGAGCGGGAACCGTGCGGTCCGGCGGGCACTTCCGCTGCTGCACGGGCAACAACCGGCGCAGCTTGTTGGCCACCGCCTCCGGCTTGCGCTGGAGTGCCTCGGCTACCCGATCGACGCCCGCGCCGGCCTTGACCTCATCCAGCGCCAACTCGTAGTCGTCGTCGGTCCAGAGCGTTCCCGACCGTGCCGGCGTGGGGAGATCGATGAGTTCCATTGGTCCTCCTTGGGTGAGACCACGTAGTCTGCGCCGTTTGCGCCCCGCGGGGACTCGGTTATCCACAACCGGGTGCGCGCCTCCGGCCGGACCCTGGGTAGCTGCGACCGTGGCTGCGGTCACCCCCACCCAGTTAGGGTCGAGGCATGCGATGCCTTGAGGTCCAGCTGACGGAGATCCCCGACGGGGCCGTCACCGCGAGCAACTTCGGCGTCGTCGAGGCCGAGGCAGGATCACCGGAGCCCGGGCGAGTGCTGGTCGGACTCCGCCGGCTCGGCCTGAACGCCGGACTCGCTCACCGTCTCGGTGGCAAGGCCACGGCCTACGGACCGGGGGTGGGGGTCGGCGACGTTCCCGCGAGCGACGCCGTGGTCGAGGTGATCGAGTCCGCCGTCGACGACCTTCGGCGTGGAGACCTGGCGGTCTGCAAGCTGCCGTGGCGCACAGCCGCCGTCGTCGATGCCGCCGATCTGCGCAAGATCGGCGAACCATCCTCGGATGAAGAGCTCGACGCTCATCTCACGATCCTTGGCCACGTCGGTTTCACCGCCTACACGGGAATGATCCACGTCGGGGCAGTCGGTCCTGATGACGTCGTCTGCGTCTCCGGGGCCGCCGGCGGGGTGGGCAGTTGTGCCGTCCAGTTCGCCAAGGCCCGCGGCGCGACGGTCATCGGCGTCGCCGGCTCGGCCGAGAAGGTCGCCCTCCTCACCGATACCCTCGGCGCGGACGAAGCCATCAACCGCCACGACGGGTCGGCGCTCGAGCTGCTCCGCGCGGCGGCCCCCGATGGCATCGACCTCTACTACGACAACGTCGGCGGCGAACAGCTCGAAGCCGCGTTGGGGGTGCTCAACTTCGGCGGTCGAGTCGTGGTCTGCGGCGCGGTCTCGGCGGAGTCCGGCAGGGGCCCGGCCAACTACCGGAATCTCATCCACCAAGAACTCACCATGCGCGGTTTCACCGTCACCGCCCACGAGGATCTGCGCGAACAGTTCGAGCATGAGGTGTCCGGCTGGCTTCGCTCGGGAAGAGTCCGCAGCCTCCACACCGTCTTTGACGGGATCGAGAGGGTCCCGCAGGCCTTCGAATCCCTGTTGTCCGGTGGCAGCACCGGCCGGGCCCTCGTCTCGGTGGCGTCGGCGAGGCAATTAACCACCGGAGGTTGCGAAACCTAGCGAACAAAACCAACGATCTGGTTGAGGGCCCGTTTAGCCTCGGGGCTCGGCAGGATCGGGTAGACGTGGCACAGGTCGGACTCGGTGATGAGGGTGTAGGCCGCGCCCGAGTCCCGGGCACGATCGGCCAGGACCCTGTTTTCGGGATAGAGCAGGTCGCGGGTGCCGCATAGCGCCAGGATGGGCGGGAGATCGGCCAGGCTGCCGAGGCCGGGACTGACTTCGGGAATGGAGACGGCGTCCGTACCGGCCCACCAGTTGGCGAAGATGTGCAGGTTCGCAAACTGCAGCCATGGGTCGTTATCGGCCGCCTGTGCGATCCCCGGGGCGGAGCCGGTCAGATCCAACCACGGCGAGATCAGCACCAAGCGGTCGGGTTGCGGGCCGCCGGCGTCGCGGATTCCTTGGGCCACCGAGAGCGCGTAACCGCCGCCCGCCGAATCGCCGGCCAGGATCACGCGCGGAGCCTCCGCAGCCGTCGATGCCACGAGATCGACCAACTGGTCCCGGGAATCCCGCCAGGTGTGTTCCGGCGCCAAGGGGTATCCGACGAACACGATCCGCGCGCCCACAGCGTCGGCTAGCTTCTTCCCGAACGCAAAGTGCACCCCGTGGATCGGGCTGCTGTAGCTGCCGCCGGGCAGGTAGACGATGACGGGGCTGCGCTGCGGATCGAAGGCGGCGCTCGCGTACTCCCAACAATCCAGCCCGACCGTCTGGGTGGGGGTCACCCAGGCCGGGATCCGCCCTGGTTCGCGGGGGAACTGGGCGAGGAACTGCCGCTTGAACGCCGCGGGATCGTGACTGGGACCCTTCCTCTTCGTCAACCGCAAGAGGGTGAGGGTCAGGTCGTGAATCAGCGAGGGCACACGTTGGAGTTTGCCACGTCGAAACGCCGGCTACTGATGCAGCGCTACATCATCTATGATGCATGGATGAGAACAAGCGTTGACCTGCCTCCTGCCGTGCGCAAGAGGGCCGAGGCACTAGCGAAGTCGCGTGGCCAGTCGCTGTCGGCGACGATCGCAGACCTCACTATTCGTGGTCTTAGCGAGTTCGACGCACCGATGACGATCGACATTGATCCTCGCTCCGGCTTCCCCGTGATGAGCCTGGGCCGCCCGATCACCTCGGAGGACGTGACCGCGCTTTTGGATGATGAATGAGCCGGATGCTTCTCGACGCCAATGTGCTCATCGCGCTGGTGACGCGTGAGCACGTTCACCACGAACGGGTGACCCGATGGGCAGCAGGTGTCGATCAGTTCGCGGTGTGCCCAATAGTAGAGGGGGCGGTTGTCCGCTTTGCGGTGCGCCTCGGGGTCGCCCCGAATGAGGCGGTGCACAGTCTTCGGTTGGTGCGCGAACGGTCGGGCTATGAGTTTTGGCCCGATTCGGTGTCCTACGCCGATTCCGAACTTGCCCACGTCCGCGGGCATCGCCAAGTAACCGACGCCTATCTTACCTCCCTGGCGGCAGCCAGGTCTGGGGTCTTGGCCACCCTCGATGAGGGCCTGCATCGCTCCCTGCCCGACCTCACGCACCTCGTCCCGCAGGTCTGAACGGTAAGGGATCGTCAAAACTGGTCGACGGATCGTCACCAGACTGAGGTGGGTCGCAGTTGCCCCGCTCAGCGGATCGACCGCACGCGATCTGGCCGGAGGTTGTCGACCTGCCCGCCAGCCGACTTAGCGGAACGGAGCTCACGATCTGGATTGGAGCGGCGGAGCTGCCGCCCGGCAATGGAGGGATCGGCGTGCCGCTCTCGGCCCCGTAGGCCCGAGCCCATCGGGTAGCTTGTCCGCCATGGTGACGAACCAACCATGAACGCCCCCATCACGGTGTCGGCGGTGGCGCTGTTCAACGCCGCGGGCGAGCTGCTGACCGTGCGCAAGCGTGGAACGGCCAAGTTCATGCTCCCCGGCGGCAAGCCGGAACCGGGGGAGAGCGCCCGCGCCTGCGCGGTGCGCGAGATTTGCGAGGAGGTCGGGCTGCAGCTACGCCCCGAGGAGTTGATCGATTTGGGTGAGTGGGTCACCCCCGCGGCGAACGAGCCCGGCACGGACGTGCACGCGGCCGTCTTCAGCTACCGGTCGGAGATCGAGAGCGCCGAACCCCGGGCCGAGATCGACGCCCTCCGTTGGATCCACCCTCGCGGACCGACCGCCGACGACTACGCCCCGCTGCTCGTCGAGCTGCTGCCGGCGCTCGATATGCCCGCTTCGCTCGCGATGGCCGAGTTCGGCTTCCCCGGGGCGCTCCGCGATCGCCTCGTGGCCGCCATCCTGAGCGGGGAAAAGACCTCGACGACGAGCCTGTTGGCGGATTATCTCGCCGCCGGCGAGGCGCTGCCCGAGGTCGGGGAGCGCTCGATCCTCGTCGATTCCGCTGGCCTACCGCTCGGCATCGTCGAGGGGACGCGGGTGCGCACGGTCGCGTTGGGCACCGTCGACCTCGAGCACGTTGTCGCCGAGGGGGAGGGTGACACCGACCTGACGACCTGGCGGGCCGGGCACGAGGCGTTCTTCACCAGCCCGCAGATGCGCGAGTCGTTGGTGGATCCCGACTTCACCGTCGACGACGACACCCTCGTGGTGCTGGAGGAATTCCGGCTGGTGCGCCAGCCCCGGCATGCCATTGACCACGCCCGACTTGGCGCTTCCAGCGTGATTTAGGGATTGAGCGGGAAGCGCCAACCCGAGCGCGCCGTGCCGGAAGGCGAGCGGAGGGGCCAACCCGAGCGGATTGGGGTTGAACCTGAGCCGCGGCATTGAACCGAGTGGGTCGAGATGAAACGGGCAGGCGGTAATCGGTATCCTATGCGCGTCCACGGCGGCGGCTTCGGGTCGACGGCACCGGTATTCATCGGCACACACCGAAAGGCCAAGAGCGTGAGCGTTCAACGCAAGAGCGAGCCTTCCCAGACTCAATCGCTGACGCGGTCTCAGCGGCTGGATCGGCTGCCGTTCACCCGTAAGCACACAAAGCTGCTCGGCGGCGCCGGGATCGGCTGGGCCCTCGACGCCATGGATGTCGGGCTCATCTCCTTCGTCATGGCGGCCCTGGCCGTGCAATGGTCACTCACCCCGGGCGAGCTGTCCTGGATCGCCTCCATCGGCTTCGTCGGGATGGCGATCGGCGCCAGCCTGGGCGGCCTGCTCGCCGACAAGATCGGCCGTCGCCAGGTGTTCGCGTTGACCCTGCTCGTCTACGGGATCGCGACGGGCGCCTCGGCGCTCGCCGGCTCGTTGGCGGTGCTCATCGCCCTTCGCTTCGTCGTCGGTCTCGGCCTCGGGGCCGAGCTTCCCGTCGCCAGCACCCTGGTGAGCGAGTACGCGCCGCGCCAGATCCGCGGCCGCGTCGTCGTGGCCCTGGAGGCCTTCTGGGCGGTCGGTTGGGTCCTCGCCGCGCTGCTCGGCTACTTCTTGGTTCCCACCAGCGATAACGGGTGGCGCTGGGCGCTGGCAGTGGGCATCGTGCCGACCGTGTACGCCGTCGTCGTCCGCTGGGGCCTGCCGGAATCGGTGCGTTTCCTGGAGGGCAAGGATCGCCACGCCGAGGCCGAAAAAGCCGTCCGCCTGTTCGAGGAATCGGCTGGCGTCGAGCCCGTGGCCGCGCCGGTCGAGATCGACGACGGCGTCGAGGAGGCGGCCGAATCCATCTGGGCCCCCCGGTTGGCCAAGCGCACGGCGGGGTTGTGGATCGTCTGGTTCTGCATCAACCTGTCCTACTACGGCGCCTTCATCTGGATGCCGACCCTGCTGGTGGGCAAGGGATTCACCCTCGTTCGCTCATTCGAGTTCACGCTGATCATCACGCTGGCACAGTTGCCCGGTTACGCCCTCGCGGCTCTGCTCATCGAGATCTGGGGCCGACGCGCGACGCTGGCCACGTTCCTCGGTGGCTCGGCGATCGCGGCGGGCTTCTTCGGCTTTGCGGACTCGCCGACGCAGATCATCGCCGCCGGGTGCGCGTTGTCGTTCTTCAACCTGGGTGCGTGGGGGGCGCTGTACGCGATCAGCCCCGAGATGTACCCGACGCTCTCGCGCGCCACCGGAGTCGGTGCCGCGGCCGCGTTCGGGCGGCTGGCCTCCATCGTCGCCCCGCTGCTCGTGCCGGTCTTCATGGGGGCCGGCGGGCAGCCGCTGACCTTCGGCGTCTTTGCCGCCGCCTTCGCCGCGGCCGCCATCATGGCGGTCGTCCTCCTGCCGGAGAAGGCGGGCGAGGCCCTGGAGTAGAGGTCAGGCAAGTTCTGGCATGACCTCGTTCTCGAAGAGCTCGATACCGCTAGCGTCGTAGGCGGCCTCGGGGAAGTAGCAGATGGCGTACCCCATGCCGAGGTCCCTGACGGCGGACAACTTCTCCGCGATCTGCTCGGGTGTCCCGTAACCGGGGCTTTTCGCTAGGTCGTCCACCTGGGCCCTGACCTGCTTCCCAGCCAGGAAGGGCGAGAGTCGATCCGCGTACTCGCGCAGCTTGTCGGCGGCTTCCGCCTCGGTGGAGCCGATGAGGATGTTGTAGTTCGACGAGCGGGTGATCGCCTCGAAGTCGGTGCCGACGTCGCGGCAATGTCCCGCCAGCAACCCGCTCTTGTGGGCGAAGCCCTCGGCGCTGCCGTCGAAGTTGGTGTATTGGGCGTATCTGGCCGCGATCTTGAGCGTGACCTTTTCCCCACCGCCAGCGATCCACAGCGGGATCGAGGGGTCCTGGAGCGGAGTGGGCGCACAAATCGCGCCGTCTACTTGGTAGTGCCTCCCATCGAGGGTGGCGGCGCCGGTCTCCCAGGCCTGCTTGAAGATCTGGACGCCCTCGTCCAGCATCCCCAGCCGAATCCGGGGTCGCGGAAAGCCGTAACCGTAAGCCCGCCACTCGTGCTCGTACCAACCGCCGCCGATACCCATCTCGAGCCGCCCGCCGCTGATGTGATCGATCGTCGAGGCCACCTTGGCCAGGTACATCGGATTGCGGTAGGCCATGCACGTGCACATCTGGCCGAGCCGCACCCGCGTCGACACCGCCGCAAACCCCGCCATCAGCGACCACGCCTCGTGGGTCGCCTGATCTGAAGGTGTCGGCCTCGTGTGGAAATGGTCGTATACCCACACGCTTTCCCAAGCCTCGTCGGCGTCGGCGCGGTTGAGCAGCGAGGTCATCACCGGCCAATGCTGGGCGGGCTCGATGCCGACCAGATCAAAGCGCCAGCCTTGGGGGATGAACAATCCGAAACGCAGAGCAGACATGGGCCTAGCCTAAACAGCGGCTCGGACGAAGTTAGTTGCCGGCTAGAAGTAGTCGCGGATGTGGGTTTGACGACCACCGAACGCGACGTCGAGCAGCGCGTCGGACTCCGAACCCCCGCCGAGCTGGCCCGTCCGCCGAATGCTCGCGCACGGCCAGGCGCCGGAGTAGGCCATGGCCAGACCGGCAGCGGTGAAGCATGGGACATCGACCGCGTTCACGACGTCCGATTCGCGCTCGCACGTCGAGTAGCCACCGTCCAGCGCGATGGACCAGACGCCGGTGTTCCCCGAGATCCGATCGTCGTGCACGCCAAAGCGCACGGAGGTCTCGATCGGCGGCCATCCGCGCCGGGTGAAGGCTCGGGCGACGTCGAGCACGCGGAGCATGTAGGGATTGCGCCTGGTCACCGTCCAATCGAGGCCGGGCAGGGCGGTGCGCAACCCGTCCAACCCCGAGGAGGGCAGTCGCAGTTCACCGGCCACGGGGCTAAAGGTGGCCAGCATTGCCACCAGGGCAATCGAGGAATCCCGATCGGCCGCCACGAGCTCGCGAACCTCAACGTGGGCGAAGTCGCCGTAGCCCGGGCTCCGGTCCCACCGTGCAAACCCGGTGACCTGGCCGTCGCGCAGGGCCAGGGTCACGGCGCTCGAATCCTGGACCAGCGCCTCGTCGCTACGCCGAAAGAGCGGGCCGGTGCGGGCCAAGGGGCCGTTGTGTTCCCGAGCCCAATCGTCGTACAGCCCGCGGATGGCGGCGGCGTCGGCCGGTGCGGCGCGTTGCAGGGTCACGTCGGCGGGCGCCGTGAGCGAGCCGAGCGGGGCCATCGGGATGCTGACGGCGACGAGATCGGTGATGATCTCGAAGCCGAGGCGACGGTAGATGCCGTTTGCGGTGGGAAAGAGCGTGGCGAGAACCGCCCCCTGATCGAGCGCGTAGCGCAGCGCGGTATCGAACAGGGGCGTGAGGGCCCCGCGCCCCCGATGCTCTGCGGCGACGGTGACACCGCTGATGCCGACGCTCGGGATGGCTTGACCGCCGAAGTAGGAGGCGTCGGAAATGACGCCGAGGCAGCCGATTAGGCCCCCGGGGGAAGCAAAGGCGCCGAAATTCTGCCGGTGCTTGGGGAGGAGGGCCTGGCCCTGGCTCCGCGGGTTGCCGAAGGCCTCGTGGCGCAGCGCGTGCGCGGCCTCGGCGTCGGGTTGCTCCAACGCTCGGACGTCCGGGCTCATGGGGCTCCTCGGATTCGTGGGGTTGGGGCACCAGCTCCCTGGATCCCCACTTGCGTTCAGACGCAGGCTAGCGAAGGATCGCGCGATTATGGTTTAGGGGAGCGGGAATGGCCTAGCTTGTAGCCATGGCTTCCTTATTGCGCACAGAGGCGGAAACTCGCGGCAGCCTACTGCAGATCTCTTCGGTCGAGGTCGAGCTCGATCTGCGCGACGCCGAGGAGTTCGCCTCCACCAGCGTCATCGAGTTCAGCGCGTCTGAGGAGGCGGTGCAGACCTTCATCGATTTCCACGGCAACGAGTTGTTGGAGGTCGAGTTGAACGGAGAGCAGGTGCCGCTCGATCGCTGGGCGGACGGCCGGATCGCGATCACCGTTGCGCACCGCAACCGCCTCGTCGTGCGGGGCAAGATGGTCTACGGCAACGATGGTGAGGGTCTGCATCAACACCTCGATCCCGCCGACGGGCGTCGCTATCTCTACGCGATGTCCTTCCTCGACGCCGCCCCTCGCTGGTTCCCCTGCTTCGATCAGCCGGATCTCAAGGCCCCGTACGCCTTCACGGTGCGCACGCCGCAGGAATGGACGGTGGCGGGCAACAGCCCCGCGGAACAGACCTCGCCGGGACTGTGGAGGCTGGCCCCGTCCAAGCCCCTGAGCACCTACTTCGTATCCCTCATCGCCGGGGAGTGGGCCACCGTGATCGACGAGCACGATGGCATCCCGCTTGGGGTGCACTGCCGCCAATCGTTGGCGGGACCGCTGGCGGCCGAGGCGGAGGACATCTTGGATGTTACGAGGAAGTGTTTCGACGCCTATCACGAGCTTTTCGGCATCCGGTACCCCTTCGAGGAGTATCACCAGGCCTTCGTGCCCGACTTCAACGCCGGCGCGATGGAGAACCCGGGGTTGGTGACCTTCCGAGACCAGTTCATCTTCCGCGCCGCGGCCACCCGGGACGAACGCGGAGTTCGCGCCAACACCATCGCGCACGAGATGGCCCACCAGTGGTTCGGGGATCTGGTGACGATGCGCTGGTGGGACGATCTCTGGTTGAACGAGTCCTTCGCCGAGTTCATGGCCAACCGGGTCTGCAGTTCGGCTACCGAGTACGACACGTGGCCAGACTTCAGCCTCTCGCGCAAGGATTGGGGCAGCATCGCCGATCAGGCCCCCTCCACCCATCCCGTCGCCGGGAACGGCGCCGCCGACACGTCCTCCGCGCTGGCCTCGTTCGACGGCATCTCCTACGCCAAGGGCGCCGCCGTGCTCGGCCAGCTGCTTCGCTTCCTTGGTGAGGACGTGTTCCACGCCGGCCTGGCGTCGTATTTCACCGAGCATCGCTTCGGCAACGCGACGCTGGCCGACCTGATCAGGGCCTGGGAGGACGCGTCGGGAGAGAAACTCCAGGGTTGGGTGGCGGCGTGGTTGCAGACGACGGGATTGGATCGGTTGGAGATCGATGCCCGCGGCAGCCCCGCTCGGCTCACCTGCACCGCTCCGCCCGAGCAGTCCGCCGCCCGCCGGCACGCGATCGATGTGGCGACCCTCGACCCCGACGGCACGGTGATCGAAACCCAGGCGGTCATCATCGCCACGGGGGAGACTCAAGACCTGATCCTCGCCCGCGAAGGCGCGGCGGCCTGGATTCCCGACAGCTCGGACACCACCTGGGCGCGAATTCGCCCCGCCCCGGGATGGCCGGAGCTCCCCGCGTTGTCCTCGATCACCGACCTCAGCGTCCGCGTCTTGCTGGTGAACAGCATCCGCGACGGGGTGCGCAGTGCCGAGCTGGCCCCCGAGATCGCGTTCGAGCTCTTGCTCGCGCAGCTCTCGCACGAGACGAATGTGCTGCTGCTGAGCGCGATCGCGGATTTTTGCTCCACGGAACTGTCCGGCGCCTACTGCCCGCGCGCGGAGCGGGCCGCGCGGCTGACACGGTTCGCCTCGGTAGCTGAGACGCTGCTGGCCGCGGCCGAGCCCGGATCGGATCATCAACTCGCCGTGTTGCGGGTGTGGTTCAGGGCCACCAGCGACAGCACGCGGTTGTCGAGCCTGCTGCGCGGTGACGAAGAGATCGACGGCCGCCCGTTGGACGAGGAATTGCGCTGGGCCGTCGTGTGGCGCCTGTGCGTGCTCACCGGGGCCGAGTCGTTGATCACCGAGGAGATCGGGATCGATCACTCGGCGTCGGGTCTGGCCCACGCGGCCCGTTGCCGGGCCAGCCTGCCCACGCTCGAGGCCAAGCTCACCGCCTGGAGGCTGTTGGTGAGGCCCTCGACCCTGAGCGCCTACGAGCTGTACGCCAGCGCGGCCGGCTTCTTCTTGGCCGAGCAGGACGAGCTGACCGAAGACTTCGTGCCGCTGTATTTCGAGCAGATCAACGCGACGGCCGTCTTCCGCCGCGGCTGGGCGTTGGCTGAGGTGGCTGCCAAGCTTTTCCCTAGGCACGCCAACCGGCCCGAGGTCAGTCTTATGGCCGCCGCGGCATGTGCAGAGAGCGGCCTCAATTCCGCCATCCGGCGCGCCCTCATAGACGGGGCGGACGCCCTGCGGCGAGCGGTCGCGGCCATCGAACCCGCCCGCGGCGCCGACTAGCCCATAGCACACCGTCGGCCGGGCGCCCGAGGCGGCCTCCCAGGTCACAATCGTATTTCTTCTGGCTCGGGGAAGCCCTGTTGTGCTTGCCGAGCGGGCGGCGATGGCATAGAAACGAGTTATCTCTGTGTGGGTAAAACGGTTCTCACCGCTTGCCCCCCAAGCGCTCGAGACCCGGGCGTGCAAACCCAAGGAGGACATCCATGCGAGGAAGATCTCGTCTTATGGCCGCCGCCGCCCTGACCACCGTCGCGTTGTTCGCCAGCGCCTGCGGCTCGGGTGGCGACAGTGGCACCGAAGCCAACAACAACACCTCCCAAGGGGGCGGCGAAATCTCGGTCAACGGGTGCACGCCGAAGGATCCCTTGGTCGCCGGCAACACCTCGGAGACCTGCGGCGGCAACGTGGTGGACGCCTTCACCGCCAAGCTGGTGCACTACAACACCGACAACGCCGCCCCGGAGATGGACATTGCCGAGTCGATCGAGTCCGACGACAACCAAACCTTCACCATCAAGCTCAAGCAGGGCTACATGTTCCACGATGGCACCGAGGTGAAGGCCAAGAACTTCGTGGACGCCTGGAACTACACCTCCTACGGCCCCAACGGCCAGGCCGGCTCCTACTTCTACAGCGCGTTCGCCGGCTACGACGACCTGCAGTGCCCGGACGCCAAGTGCGCGGAGAAGCCCAAGAGCCTCAAGATGTCGGGACTGAAGGTCGTCGACGATCACACCTTCACGCTGAAGACCGCCGAGAAGGTCGGCAACCTGCCGGTGCGCCTTGGCTACTCGGCCTTCGCGCCTCAGCCCGACGCCTTCTTCGCCGACGAGGACGCCTTCGAGAAGAAGCCGATCGGCGCCGGACCCTTCCAGATCGAGTCGGTGAGCAGCACCGAGACGGTGCTCACCAAATTCGCCGACTACAAGGGCGTCGCCCCGGCCAACGTGGACAAGGTCACCTTCCGGATCTATCAGGATCCGGCCGCGGCCTACACCGACGTGGTGGCCAACAACCTGGACCTGATCGACGCGATCCCGACCCAGAATATGGTGGGCAATCTCTACAAGGACGACTTGCCCGATCGCAACGGCGATCGCGAGACCGGTGGCATCCGCTGGATCACCTACTCGCCCGAGGACAAGCAGCTCAAGGACAACCCGGACCTGAAGAAGGCCATCTCGATGGCCATCGATCGCCAAACCATCGTCGATCAGGTGTTGAGCGGCACCGCTACCCCGGCCACCGGTTGGGTCTCCCCAGTGGTGGACGGCTACAAGCCCGATGCCTGCGGTGAACCGTGTGTCTTCGATCCCGCCAAGGCCAAGGCCGCCTACAAGGCAGCCGGCGGTTACAAGGGCACCCTGACCTACACGACCAACGTCGATGGCGCCGGGAACGCCGATATCGGCGAGACCACCTGCAACTCGATCAAGAACACCCTTGGCCTGGACTGCCGCCTGAACTCGGTGGTCGATTTCGCCACCTTCCAAAAGGGCATCGACGACGGCTCCTATAAGGGAATCTTCCGCTCCGGCTGGCAGATGGACTACCCGTCCATCGAGAACTTCCTCGCCCCGATCTACTCCAAGGGCGCGGATTCCAACTGGTCCAAGTACGACAACCCGGACTTCCAGAAGAAGCTGGAGGCGGCCGCTGCGGCGCCGACGGCCGATGAGTCCAACAAGCTGTACCAGGAGGCCGAGGCGATGCTGGCCGAGGACTTCCCGACAGCCCCGATGTACTACAACAAGGCCACGATGGGCTGGTCGGACAGGGTGACGAACGTCAAGATTACCGCGTTCGGCACGCCCGACCTCAGCCAGATCAAGCTCAAGTAAGCAGCAGGTCCGATCAACGGCCCCAGGGCAACCCGCCCTGGGGCCGACGGATTGTCAACCGGGTGCGACAGCGGTCGGTCGGTGGTTCCTCGAGGAGGAGGGTGGGGTTGTGACGGCCTATATTATTCGGCGGGTTCTCCAAATGATCCCGGTGATATTGGGATCAACGGCGTTGATCTTCGCGATGGTCTTCGGCATCGGGGACCCCATTGCGGGGCGATGCGGTGAGCGGGCCTGCCCGGCGGGTTACATCGCGAAGTTCACCGCCGAGCACCACCTGGACGATCCGCTCATCGTGCAATACGGCTACTACCTCGGCAAGCTTCTCCAGGGCGACCTCGGGCAGACGTTCTCCGGGTTGTCGGTGGGCGGTGAGCTGCTGCTCCGGTGGCCCACCACGCTGAAGCTCGCCTTCATCGCGCTGGTCTTCGAGGCCATCGTCGGGATCGTCGCGGGCATCCTGGCCGGAATCAACCGCGGCCGGTTTCTCGACTATCTCGTCATCTTGTCCACCCTGGTCGTCATCTCCATCCCCATCTTCGTCATCGGAGGGCTCTCCCAGCTGGTGTTCGGCCTGCGGTTGGAGTGGTTTCCCGTCACCGCCACCCAAGGCAGTTGGCAGCAGTTGCTGCTGCCGGGGCTCGTGCTGGGCGCCCTTTCGCTGGCCTACATCGCCCGGCTGATGCGCGGAACCCTGGTGGAGAACCTCCGATCGGACTACGTGCGCACCGCCAAGGCCAAGGGCATGTCCAACGTGCGGCGAGTCTCGGTGCACACCCTGCGCAACTCGCTGATCCCGGTGGTCACCTTCATCGGTTACGACATCGGCGCCCTGATGGGCGGCGCGGTGGTCACCGAGCGGATCTTCAACATCAACGGAATCGGCGGGTTTCTTTTCCGCGGCGTCACCCTCAAGGACGGCAACATGGTGGTCGGTACCGTCACCTGTCTGGTGCTGATCTACCTGCTGGTGAATCTCCTAGTCGACCTGCTCTACGGAGCCCTGGATCCGAGGATCAGCCATGACTGAACAAGAAACCCACCACCGGGGTCCGCGCGAGGAGGAGGCGCAAAGCGAGTTCACCGGCGAAACCGGCGAGGGCTACGGAAAGCCGCAGTCGCTGTGGTCCGACGCCTGGGGAGAGCTGCGGCGCAACCCGCTGTTTTGGATCTCCTCGGTGTTGATCCTCGTCTTCGTCGTGATGGCGATCGCCCCGAGCCTGTTTACCGGTGCGGATCCCTACTACGCGGTGCTCAAGGACGCCCGGCAGCCCCCGTCGGAGGCGCACGTCTTCGGCACCACGGCGTTGGGCTACGACGTCTACGCCCGCACCATCTACGGGGCTCGGGCCTCCATCATGGTCGGCGTGCTGGCCAGCCTGGGCACCGTGATCCTCGGCGGCATCGTCGGCCTCGTCTCCGGCTTCTACGGGGGATGGCTGGACGCGGTGCTCTCTCGCCTCGGCGAGGTCTTCTTCGCCATCCCCCTGCTGTTGGCGGGCATCCTGGCCCTCTACGTCTTCCCGAGCGGGTTGGACACCCCGTTGGTCGTTCAGATCCTCAAGATCGTCGGGGTCCTCGTGCTGTTCGGCTGGCCCAGCGTGGCCCGCCTGATGCGCTCGAGCGTCTTCCAGGTGAAGCCGAACGACTACGTGAACGCGGCCCGCGCGCTGGGGGCCAACCCGGTCCGGATGATCCTGCGACACATCCTGCCCAACGCGGTGGCCCCGGTGATCGTCGTCTCCACGATCAACCTCGGCGTCTACATCTCGGTGGAGGCCACGCTGTCCTTCCTCGGCATCGGGCTGAAGCCGCCGGCGGTCTCCTGGGGCATCGACATCTCCAACGCGTCGTCTATCGGCCTGGTGCGGATCGCGCCCAACATGCTGATCTTCCCCTCGATATTCCTGTCGGCCACCGTGCTGGCCTTCATCATGCTGGGGGACGCCGTCAGCTCGGCCCTCGATCCGAAGCTACGTTAAGGAGCGACATGTCACGCAAAGAGACGCTCGACGTCAGCAACCGCGGATCGACGCGGGGCGAAAGCCGCTGGAAGCCGCAGGGCGGCCGGTTGCTCGACGTCGTCGACCTCGAGGTCGAGTTCCGCACCCGAGAGGGGGTGGCCAAGGCCATCAACGGGGCCAGTTTCACCCTCGATCAGGGCGAGACGCTGGCCATCCTCGGCGAATCCGGCTCGGGCAAGTCCGTCACCGCCCAGGCCATCATGGGCATCCTCGACACCCCGCCGGGCTTCGTCACCGGCGGTGAGGTGCGCTACTGCGGCACCGATCTGCTCAAGGTGTCGGAGAAGGAGCGCCGGGACGTCCGCGGCGCCGAGATCTCCATCATCTTCCAGGACGCGCTGAGCTCGCTGAACCCGGTGTTCCCGGTCGGCTGGCAGATCGCGGAGATGTTTCGCATCCACCGCGGCATGAACAAGTCCGACGCGGAGTCCGAGGCCATCCGGCTCATGGAGCGCGTGAGCATCCCGGCGGCCGCGGATCGGGTGAAGGCCTACCCGCATCAGTTCTCCGGCGGCATGCGCCAGCGCATCATGATCGCGATGGCGATCGCCCTGGACCCGCCCGTCCTCATCGCCGACGAGCCGACCACCGCCCTGGACGTCACGGTGCAGGCGCAGATCATGGAGCTGCTCAAGGAGTTGCAGGACGAACTCAAGATGGGCCTCATCCTCATCACCCACGACCTGGGCGTCGTCGCCGACGTGGCCGATCGCATCGCGGTCATGTACGCGGGGCGAATCGTCGAGCGGGCCGAGGTGCTCGATATCTACGCCAACCCCGGGCACCCCTACACCGAGGGTCTGCTCGGTTCCATCCCGCGCCTGGATCAGAAGGGGCAGGAGCTCACCGCTATCGGCGGCCTGCCGCCCAACCTGACCAAGATCCCCCCGGGCTGCGCGTTCAACCCTCGCTGCGCCTACGCCCGGGACGTCTGCCGGCAGGATCCGCCGCCACCGCTGTACGAGATCGGCCGGGATCGCGTCTCCGCCTGCCACTTCGCCGAGGAGGTGTTGAGCAATGAGCACTGAATACACTGAGTTCGAGCCGGCTCGATCGGGGGAACGGTCCGCCTCGACGGACTCCCACGCCGAAGACCCGGCGCAGTCGGGCAAGGAACCCATCCTCACTGCGCACGACCTGGTCAAGCACTACCCGATCCGTTCGGGGGTGCTCCGCCGGCAGACCGGCGCGGTGCGGGCCGTGGACGGGGTGTCGTTCGATCTGTATCCCGGCGAAACGCTCGGTATCGTGGGCGAATCGGGCTGTGGCAAGTCGACGCTCGGGCGTCTCCTGGTTCAGCTTGAGGAGCCCACCGCCGGCGAGCTCACCTTCGACGGGAAGAAGATGTCCGGCGTCGGTACCAGCGACCTGCGCCGGATGCGACGCGATATCCAGATCGTCTTCCAGGACCCCTACACCTCGCTCAACCCGCGGATGACGGTCGGCAAGATCATCGGCGAGCCGTACGAGATCCACTCGGATCTGCTGCCGAAGAACAAGCGGCTGGGCAGGGTCCAGGAGTTGCTGGAGCTGGTCGGGCTGAGCCCGGAGCACATCAACCGCTACCCCCACCAGTTCTCCGGCGGTCAGCGCCAGCGCATCGGCATCGCCCGCGGCCTGGCGCTGAACCCCAAGGTGATCGTCTGCGACGAGCCCGTCTCGGCGCTGGACGTGTCCGTCCAGGCGCAGGTGGTCAACCTGCTGGAGAAGCTGCAGCGAGAACTGGGCCTGGCCTACGTCTTCATCGCCCACGATCTCTCCGTCGTGCGCCACATCTCGCACCGCGTGGGGGTGATGTACCTGGGCAAGCTGGTGGAAATCGGCGACGAGACCCAGATCTACGAACGGCCGACCCATCCCTACACCCAAGCTTTGCTATCGGCGGTCCCGGTGCCCGATCCGACCCTGCGCGACAAGAGGGACCAGATCGTCCTCACCGGCGACGTGCCCAGCCCGGCGAACCCGCCGTCCGGGTGCCGCTTCCACACCCGCTGTTGGAAGGCCCAGGAGATCTGCAGCACCACCGAGCCGCCCCTGGAGTTGCGCGACGACGGTGCTGGTGAGCACAGCTCGGCCTGTCACTTCGCCGAGGTCCGCCACGTGGTGGCTCAGACCAACGGCTGAGGCCCTCCCACGAGCGGGCCGAGGGTTGGCTATTGGCACTACTGTTTACGGGTGAGCACAACGCTATCTGCTGAGATCCCGGGCGAGCCCGACCTGCCTACCAGGCGGGCGATGTTCGTCCATGCCCATCCCGACGACGAAAGCTCGTCCAACGCGATGACGATGGCCAAGCTCGTCGAAGAGGGCGCCCAGGTGACGCTGGTGACGTGCACCCTCGGCGAAGAGGGCGAGGTGCTCGTGCCGGAGCTTGCCTATCTCTCCTCGGCCGAGACCGACAGCCTCGGCCCGCACCGGCTCGGTGAGCTACACCGGGCCATGGCGGCGCTCGGCGTGACCGACCACGTGCGCCTGGGCGGCGACGGTCGCTTCCGCGATTCCGGCATGGTCTACGACGAGCGCGGCATGGCCATGGCCGCCGACGAGGTGCACCCCAACTGCTTGTGGCGGGTCGATCTGTTGGTGGCGGCGAACGAGTTGGTCCCGATCATCCGGGATCGCCAGCCGCAGGTGATCCTCACCTACGACGAGTTCGGCAACTACGGCCACCCCGATCACGTCATGGCCCACCGCATCGCCACCTACGCGGCCGCGCTGGCCGGCGTGCCGAGCTATCGGCGAGACCTGGGGGAACCCTGGACCGTCCAGCGCGTGCTGTGGACGACGATGAGCGCCGACGTCATGCGGGCCGGGATCCGCGCGCTGCGCGAATCCGGCGACACCGAGACCTTCGCCAATTTCGACCCCGAGGGCGAGATGCCGATGGCCGCCGAGGACGACGACATCGCGGTGCGGATCTCCGGCGCCGGCCTGGGGGCCAAGAAACTGGCGGCGCTCAAGGCCCACGCCACCCAGATCGATTGGGAGGGCCCCTTCTTCTCCATGTTCGCCAAGATGACCGACAGCCCCGACGCGGCTGAGTACTATCGATTTGCCTCGGGCGTTCCCCTGCCGGCGCGCCAAAGCGACGATCTGTTTGCGGGGCTCGAACTGATCACCGATTAGCCCCAAGACCGACGGAAAAGGTGGCACATGCAAGAGCTCCGCGACGACCTGATCGGCAACGGGGATCCTGGCGGGGCGCTGCGCTCGGCCATGGCGAACTTCGCCACCGGGGTCTCGGTCGTCACCGCCATTCACGGCGGTAGGGCGCACGCGATGACGGCCAACTCCTTCACCGCCATCAGCCTCAACCCCCCGTTGGTCATGGTGAGCATCCGAAAGGAGGGCCGCTTCCACCCCGTGCTGATGGGCTCGACGGGGTGGGCGGTCTCGATCCTCAACGCCGAGCAGTCCGCCGCGGCCAAGCGCTTCGCCAAGTCCGGCCGCGACCTCGAAACCCAGTTCGACGGCGTGGAGGTGACCCCCTCGCTCATCACCGGCGCACCCTGGATCGTCGGCGCGATGGCCTGGCTGGAGTGCCAGACCGAGGCCGCCATCCCCGCCGGCGACCACACCATGGTGCTGGGGCGCGTCGTCGGCGCCTACCGGGAAGACGACGACAGTTCGCCGCTGATCTACTTCCGGGGCGGTTTCCACAGCCCATGAGCCAGAAACTGATAGACCGAAGAGGGCTCGTCACCGGCGCCAGCCGCCGCCAGGGCATCGGCTTCGCCACCGCCCGGCGACTACTGATCGAGGGCGCGAGCGTGTGCGTCCACCACCACCGCCCCCACGATGACGACCAACCGTGGGGTGGCGACGACCTGAGCGAGGTGCTGGCCGAGCTTCGCGCGGTGCCCGGCGGGGGTGAGGTCGTCGAGGTCGCGGGCGATCTGAGCGATGCCCCGACCGCGGAGCGGGTGGTGAGCGCGGCCGTCGATCGGCTCGGCGGGCTGGACATCCTCGTCTGCAATCAGGCCCGCAGCGGCGGGGACGGACCGCTGCTCTCGCTCAGCCCGGAGCAGATCGACGGCCACTTCGACGTCAACACGAGGGCGACGCTGCTGCTGACCCAGGCCTTCGCGAAGCATCGGCAGTCGCTCGACGTGGACGATCGTGAGCCGCAGCCCCGGGTGGTCTGGCTGACCTCGGGCCAGCAACTCGGCCCAATGCCCGGCGAGGTCGCCTACGTCACGTCCAAGGCCGCACTGGCCGGCGCGACCGCCACCGTCGCCGACGAGCTCATCGAGCTGGGGATCGGGCTGAACACCGTCAACCCCGGACCGGTGAACACGGGTTACCTCAACCTGGAGACGACGGACAAGGACCCTGCAGCCTTACCCAAGGTGCTGAAGGCGTTCCCCGGCGGCCGGTTCGGCGAGCCCGACGATCCCGCTCGCCTGATCTCCTGGCTGGTCAGCGAAGACGCGCGTTGGGTGATCGGACAGATCATCAGCACCGAGGGCGGCTTCCGGCGCTGGAACTAAGCGGTGCCGCCGTCACGGGCGGGCGATAAGTCGCTCCGCTCGCCCCGCCAGGGCTCAGCGATTAGGCTGTCTGCCATTGTGACTACCTCTCATCAGACTCCCGAACCCGCCGAAACCGCCTCGGAAGGCACCTCGCCGGCCAAGCCACGAGGCAAGCTGTTCACCGGCATCGGCGTCGGAGCGGCCGTCCTGATCCTGGGCGGCGCGTACGGGGTGGGCTACGCCATGGCGGGCGACGACCTGCCGCGCAACGCGTCGGTGGCAGGCGTCGCCGTGGGCGGCATGACCGCAGACCAGGCCGAGCAGACCCTCCAGACCGAGCTGGCCGAGCAGGCAAACGCCGAGATGGACGCAAAAATCGAGGGGCTCGACGGCAAGTTGGCGGCGGTCGCGATCGATCCGACCGAGTTCGGTCTGGGCATCGACTACGCCGCCACCGTCGAGCAGTCCGGGGCCGGACGCAGCGCCAACCCGGCGCACATCTGGCGGGTGCTGACCGGGGGCCGTGACCATCAACCCGTGGTGAGCACCGACGAGGCCAAGCTGAGCGAGGCCGTCGCCGCCGTGGCCGAGGAGCACGACCGCAAGGCCCAAAACGCCGCAGTCGGCTTCAACACCAAGTCCAAGACTCCCAAGGTCAAGATCACCGAGGCCGTTACCGGCATCGACCTCGATCAGCAGGGCTCCATCAAAGCCATCAAGCGGGCCTACCCCGCCGACTCCGCCGAAATCACGTTGCCCGCCGCGGTGACCGACGCCGACATCAGCACCGCCAAGGCCGAAGAGGCCGCCAAGAACGTGGCGAGGCCCGCCATCAGCGACCCGATCACGGTCGACACCGGAGGGGGAGCCGGCAAGTTCGAGGTCAGCGAGTCGGCCATCGCTAAGGCGTTGAGCTTCGAGGCCAAGGACGGCGAGCTCATTCCCAAGCTCGACTCCAAGGACCTCTATAAGGCCGCCAAGAACGACATCGAGGAACTGAACATCAGCGAGCCCCGCAACGCCCGCTGGAAGATCAGCGGCGGTGAGCCCAAGCTCGTGAAGGCGATCAACGGCACCGAGGTCAAAGCCGACGATCTCGCCAAGGCCGTCGAGCCGGCGCTGACCAAATCCGGCAAGGACCGCACCGTCGACCTCAAGCTGTCGGGTTCCAACGCCAGCTACTCCACCGCCGACGCCGAGAAGGCCAAGGTCACCGAGGTGACCGGGAAGTTCACCACCTCCTACCCCTACGCCAACTACCGTAACGTCAACCTCGCTCAGATCGCCAAGCGGGTGAACAACACCTTCCTCGAGCCGGGTGAGACCTTCTCGCTGAACCAGATCGCCGGTGAGCGGACCTCGGCCAACGGTTACGTCGACGGCTACGTCATCCAGGGCGGGGTGCTGAAGAAGGAGTCCGGCGGCGGGGTCTCCCAGGCCGCCACGACCCTGTACAACGCCGGGTTCTTCGCCGGGTTGGAAGACGTCGAGCACCACCCCCACACCCTGTACTTCGACCGCTACCCGGCCGGGCGCGAGGCAACGGTCTACTACGGCTCGCTGGATCTGCGCTTCAAGAACGACACCCCCTACGGTGTGGTCGTCACGGCGTCGACCAAGGCCGCCTCACCCGGCGGCAAAGGCTCGATCACCGCCAAAATCTGGTCCACCAAGGTGTACGACAAGATCACCTCGAGTGATCCGGTGAAGTCGAATTACACCAGCGGGCGGACCATCACCAAGTCGGGCCCCAAGTGCGAGTATCAGGCGCCCATCAAGGGTTTCGACGTGGACTACTCGCGACTGTTCTACCAAGACGGCAAGCGGGTGAAGAAGCAGGACTACTCGTGGCGTTACTCAGCGGGCGACGAGATCAAGTGCACGAATTGAACGCTCTGCGACATACTGGACAAGAACACGTTGGACTCGCCTCCGACGATCTGGAAGAACGCAGCGAAGGAGTAGGACCGTGACGTATGTCATCGCGCAGCCTTGTGTGGACCTGAAGGACCGGGCTTGCGTCGAGGAGTGCCCCGTCGATTGCATCTACGAGGGCAACCGGATGCTCTACATCCACCCCGAGGAGTGCGTCGATTGTGGCGCCTGCGAGCCGGTCTGCCCGGTGGAGGCCATCTTCTACGAGGACGACACGCCCGAGGAGTGGAAGGAGTACTACGACGCCAACGTCCAGTTCTTCGACGGCCTCGGCATGCCCGGTGGGGCGGCCAAGACCGGCCCCATCGACAAGGACCACGCGCTGATCGAGGCACTGCCTCCCCAGCCCCAAGGCGAGTAAGTGAGCCGGGCCTTACCGGACTTCCCCTGGGACACGATCGCGGCGGCCAAACGGCGGGCGGCCGAGTACGTCGACGGCATCGTGGACCTGTCCGTGGGCACTCCGGTCGATCCGACGCCCGAGGTCGTGCGCCGAGCCCTCGCCGACGCCGTCGACGCGCCCGGTTACCCGCAAACCGCCGGCACCGCGGAGCTGTGCGAGGCCATCGAGCACTACCTGACCCGGCGCTGGTCGGCCGTAGAGGACCGGCAGGTGCTGCCGGTGATCGGCACCAAAGAGGTCGTGGCAGGATTACCGACGCTGCTCGACCTGGGGCCCGACGACACCATCGTGATCCCGGTCACGGCCTACCCGACCTACGCCGTCGGCGCGGCGATGACGCGCTCGAGCGTCCGCCTCGCCGACCGGCCGGAGGACCTGGGCGATCTGCGGCCCGCCCTGGTGTGGATCAACTCGCCGGCCAACCCCACCGGTTGGACCCAGACCGCGAACGAACTGGCGGCGTGGGTCCGCTTCGCCCGCGAACGCGGCGCCGTACTCGCCTCCGACGAGTGCTACGGCGAGTTCGGCTGGGATGTCGAACCCGCCTCGGTGCTGCAGACCGAGGTGAACGACGGCAGCCTGGATTCGATCCTGGTGCTGCACTCGCTGTCCAAGCGTTCCAACATGGCCGGCTACCGGGCCGGCTGGATCGTCGGCGACCCGCGGCTCGTGCAACCCCTGCTGGAGTTGCGCAAGCACCTGGGCATGATGGTGCCCGGGCCCATCCAGCGCGCGATGATCGCGGCGCTGGAGGATGCCGGTCACGTCGATGAGCAGCGCGAGCGTTATCGCCGTCGCCGCCAGGTGCTCGGCGCGGCCCTGCGGGAGGCGGGCTTCACGATCGATCACTCCGAGGCCGGGTTGTACCTGTGGTGCACCAGAGGCCGGGACTGCCGCGTCACCGTGGACGAGCTGTCCGAGTTGGGAATCCTCGTGGCCCCGGGGGACTTCTACGGCGAAACGGGGCGGCAGCACGTCCGCGTGGCGCTCACCGGCACCGACGAACGCGTCCGCGCCGCCGCGACTCGACTGGCCGGGGACGCGGCCACCGGTTGAGGCCCGAGGCTAGCCGTTGAGGCGGATGACGACGCTCTTCCCCGCAATGGACTCGGCGTCTTGCCACCCGGTGAGCTTATTCTTCTTCGGCTTCCAGCTCCGACCGCCTACGCGTATCGAGACCACGCCGAAGCGCTGAGCGTTCGCCTGGGCGTGGTGGGCCACGGCCCAGGCCTGCCGCTTGGAGGCTACCTGCACCGTGACCGCTCCCTCCTGGCCGAGGCTGCTGCTCACCCCCAGCGTCTTGCGCAGGCTGGTCTCGAGGCCGTCGGCGTCGGCACGCTTGGGGTCGTGATAGAGGCACTTCATACCCGCGGGGGAATAGCCGCTGAGCACGCTCGAGACCGTCCGACCGTCGTCCTCGTGATCGCGGTAGGCCTCGGGAAAGCCGCTGCGCTGCACCTTTTGGGCCACGTCGTTGATGTCGCCAAGCTCCCAGCCGCGCACCTTGACGAGCGCGTCGTAGAACTTGTTCGTGGAGTAGTAGGGGTCCATGATCTGCTTGACCGTGCCCCAGCCCTGGGAGGGTCGCTGCTGGAACAGTCCCACCGAATCGCGGTCGCCGTAGTCGATGTTGTGGACCTGGCTCTCCTGGAACGCGGTGGCCATCGCGATGGACCCGGCCCGGGCCGAGAGGCCCCGCTTTTGCGCGATCCCGACGATGATGCTCGCGTAACGGGCCTGATCCAGGTCCAGGGCCACCGAGTGATCGTCGGCGGTGAGGACACAGCGGCGTTCGAGCATCCGCGGCTCGATCCGATCGTTCGCCCGCAGCAACGCATACCCGCCCACGAGGGCCCCGATGAGCGCCAGGATACCGAGGAGCAGCAACCCCGCGCACCCCTTGGAACCGCGTGCCGCCATCAGCGGCCGCGGGCGTCGGGAGCGGGGTCGATCATGCGCGCCACCCTACCCGGGCCGGCGCAAACTGTCCCTGAGCGGACCGCCAAGCGCAGACACGGCCCGCCATCCCTGTGAGCGTGCGTTTCGATGGTCCAACGGGGACTGGTTGGCGTCCAGATCGGCGTTCGGCCCGGCCCCGCGAGGCGACCCAGAACGGCGTCCCGATGTTCCGCAGTGGTCTTACGAGGGTCTTGCGCGGTGGGTGACAAAGCTACAAAGTGGTAGCTGTGCTGCGGGTCGCGATTGGCCAACTCCGACATCGGTTCGGACGTTCGTTGGCCTTGCTGGTGGCCATCGCACTTGCCACCGGTAGCTTCGTGCTGCTGACCGGAGCGGTGGAGACGACCCGTTTACAGGTGCGCGGCACGGTGGAGTCGAACTTCCGCTCAAGCTACGACCTGCTGGTGCGCCCGGCCTCGTCGTACGCGTCCTCGGAACGAGAGCAGGGCCTGGTGCGGCCGAACTACCAGTCCGGAATCTTCGGCGGCATCACCCAAGACCAAGTCTCGGCAATCCGGGCGACACCCGGGGTGGAGGTGGCCGCGCCGGTTGCGAACATCGGCTACGTCTCCCTGCAAGGAGCCGTGGTGGTGTCGCTGCGGCGCTATCTCAACCGTGACGCACAGCAGCTGTTCCGGATCTGGCCTACCTGGACGATGGACCGCGGCACGAGCCGCTTCCTCGGTGCGCCGCTCTACGTGTACGTGAGCCGCAACACCACGACCGTCCTCGAACGCGTCCCGAACACGCGTGGCGTTCTGGACTTCCAGGACCAGCCCGCGTTCGCCGAGGTGGTGCCGGGACGGAAGAATCCGGTTCCGGTGTGCACGAACTACTCGATCGACAAGTCCGCGACCGCCGCGGAGACCGATCGGGGTGATACCCCCTTTGGCTACCGTGACCCCTATGCGGCGTCCGGGCCTGCCATGTGGTGCTACTACACCACAACGACTCCGAGCAACTCGATCGACGGTCCGTCGGGCGCGGGAGACCCATCGTCGATAGAGACGGCCATCCCGGTGTCGCTTCCGGTCTTGTTGACGGCGGTCGATCCCGGTGCCGAGTCCTCACTATCGGGTCTGGATCAGGCCGTCGTGTCCGGGCGAGCACTCTCCGGCGACGACACCGTGACGGAAGGGGCGCAAGGAAACCCCGTTATGCCGGTCCTCGCCGCCGACAAGACCGATGTGGATCAGCAGGTGTCGGCCACGATCGAGCGGGTCACCCCGCCGCGAGGGCGGCTGCTCAGCGACGCCATGACCGGGCAGGAGGGGGTGGTGGCGGCAGTGGCGCGTCTGTCGTCTACCGTCGTTGGCCAGGTCGAACCGGTCGGCGCCGATGCGAGCTACGCCGAGGCAATTCGACAGCCGTCATTCGTCCAGAATTATTGGACGGTCGGGCCTTCCAACTACCGAGATGGGCCCGGGAAGGCGTTGGAAGTGCAACCTGTCAAGAATCCCGAGTCGGTCTACCGCTCCGCGGAGGACGCGATCCCCGTCCCCGTGGGCAGCGATGATCGTGCCGTCCGCGAGGTAACGGGGCAGCCGATCAAACCGAATCAGCGGGACTACCCGCTGCTGGGTGTCGTGGGTGAATACGACCCCACCAAGGTGCGCCTGAACGCGAAACTGTCGGGCCTCAGCAGTGAGACCTACGCGAGCCCGTTGCTGCCCGGCGCCGACGAGGTCAGCCGCGATGTCCTGGGTGATCAACCGCTGGCGCCTAGCACCAACCTGGGCGGATACCCCGCCCAACCGCCGACCTTGCTCACCACGTTGGCGGGCGCCGCGCCGCTGCTGGACTCCAAGCGGTACCGTGGCGCGGACCCGACGGCGCCCATCAGCGTGGTCCGCGTCCGGGTCACGGGGGTTACCGGAGTTGATCCCGTGTCGCGGGAGAGGCTGAACCAGGTGGCGCTGGCCGTGGCCCAGCAGACGATGCTAGCCGTCGATATCGTCGCGGGCGCCTCGGGGGTTCCGACCACGGTGGTCCTGCCCGCGGGAGAGCATGGCCGGCCCGAGCTCCGGTTACGGGAGGACTGGGCCCGCAAGGGTGTCGCCTACGACCTCGTCGACGCGGTCGACCGCAAGAGCCTCGCCTTGTTCATCCTGATCTTGGCGGTCTGCGCGCTGGTCGTCGGCAACGCGGCCTCGGCCGCGGTCCGCACGCGTCGCATCGAGCTTGGTGTGTTGTCCTGCCTCGGGTGGGGGGCTCGACGCCTGTTCGGCGTCGTCCAAGCCGAGCTGATCCTCATCGGCTTGGCGGCCGGGGTGGTGGGCACGGGACTCGCCGCGGGCGCGTCGGCGCTGTTGGGGTTGCCGGCTTCGCTGAGCCGCGCCGCGCTCGCTGTGCCCGCGGCGATGCTGTTGGCCTCGCTCGCCGGTGTCTCGCCGGCGGTTCGGGCAGCACGGGCGGCGCCGATGGACGCGGTCCGCCCGCAGGTCACCGCCCCTCGCCGGCCCGTGGCCGTCCGCTCGGTCGCCGGGTTTGCGGTCCAGGGGTTGCGTCGGATCCCCGGGCGAACCGCGCTCGGAGCGGTGAGCCTAGCCGTCGCGGTGGGAGCGGCCACCTTCCTGATCGCCGTGCAGCAGGTGTTCCGCAACGTGGTCGTCGGATCGCTGCTCGGAGACGCGGTCACGATCCAAGTGCGGGTGCCCGATCTGTTGGCCCTGGTGGCCATCGCCACCCTGGGAGCGGCCGGCGTCGCCGACGTTCTCTATCTCGCCGCCCATGAACAGGCCGCCGAGCTGGCGGTGCTTCGCGCCACGGGATGGAGCGACCGGGCGGTGTTTCAGATCGTCCTGGTGCAAGGTGCAGCGATCGGTACGCTCGGCGGCCTGGGGGGAGCGACGGCCGGCTGCGCGGCCCTGGCCCGTTTGGTCGGCGCGTTGCCGATCGGGCTGGTGGTGATTGCCATCCTCTGCGCCCTGGCCGGTGTGCTGGTGGGGATCGTGGCGGCCTTGGTGCCCGCCGTGTTGCTGCGGCGGGCACCCATCATCATGTTGCTGGCGGAGGAGAACTGATGCCGCACAGCAGCAAGGCGGGTGCTCTAGTCGAGTTGACCGACGTGACAAAGAGCTACGCGGTTGGCCCCGACTCCCACTTGGTCGCCACCGATGCGGTATCCCTGGAGATCGGCTCCGGGAGCACCGTGGCGTTGGTGGGAGCCTCGGGATCGGGCAAATCGACTCTGCTGCACCTGATCGGGGCAATGGACATCCCCGACTCGGGCACGATCGTTGTCGACGGGCTTCGGCTCTCGGGACTGAGCCGTCGCCGGCTGGCGCAATTCCGCCGCGGGATCGGGTTCGTCTTCCAACGCTTCCACCTCCTCCCCGCGCTCAGCGTCGAGGACAACGTCCTCGCGCCGTTGCTGCCTTACCGCACCGGCTTCGACCGTCGAGCACGCGCCCGCGAGTTGCTCGACGCGGTCGGTCTCGCTGTCAGGAAAGACGCCTTGCCCTCCCGGCTGTCCGGGGGACAACAGCAACGGGTCGCGATTGCCCGCGCGTTGATCAACCACCCGTCTCTCCTGCTGGCCGACGAGCCCACCGGCAACCTCGATTCGACCACCGGCATGGAGATCCTCGACCTGCTCCTCGAGCTGCAGGGGAGTACCGGGATGACGGTTGTGCTTGCCACCCACGACCCTGAAGTGGCGGCCCGGTGCGCTCGGGTGGTCCGGCTGAAGGACGGCAGCGTGTTCAATGACGACCAGGGCGGCGAAACCGGCGCCTAGTTCGCGTGCAGGTCGGCGTTCAGCTCGACGCCGCGACGGCCCGCGCGGCCACGAACCTCCACGGCCCCGGTGACGGAGTTGCGGATGAACAGCAGCCCGTCCTGGCCGGACAGCTCGGCGGCCTTGACCACCGAACCGTCGGGGGTGACGACCTTGCTGCCGGCGGTGACGTAGAGCCCCGCCTCGACGACGCAATCGTCGCCCAGCGCGATGCCGAGGCCGGAATTGGCGCCCAACAACGAGCGCTCGCCGATGGAGACCACCTCGGTGCCGCCGCCCGAAAGCGTCCCCATGATGGAGGCCCCGCCGCCGACGTCGGACCCGTCGCCGACGGTGACACCCTGGGAGATCCGGCCCTCGACCATCGAGTGACCCAAAGTGCCGGCGTTAAAGTTGACGAAGCCCTCGTGCATGACGGTGGTGCCCTCGGCCAGGTGTGCTCCGAGGCGAACCCGATCGGCGTCGGCGATCCGGACCCCGGTGGGACAGGCGTAATCCACCAGGCGCGGGAACTTGTCGATGCCCAACACGATCGGGTAGCGCCCCGCGGCCCTCAGCGCGCCGCGGACCGCTTCGAAGCCGCTGACCCGGCACGGCCCCTGCGTGGTCCACACGACGTTGGGGAGTTGGCCGAACAGGCCGTCCAGGTTCAGTTGGCGCGGCCGCACGAGGCGGTGGCTCAGCAGGTGCAGCCGCAGGTAGGCGTCGGGGGTGGTCGCCGGGGCCTCGTCGAGATCGATCCGGACCAGCACCGGCTGGGTGCTCACTTGGCGCTCGTCGTCGCGGCCCGCCACCAGGCTCTCAGGGGCCTCCTCCTCGCCCTCGGGGCCGGCGCCAAGCTCGGGGGCCGGGAACCAGGTGTCCAGCACCTCGCCGCTGTCGTGGATCGTGGCGAGCCCCCAACCCCAGGAGGGTCGGGATTGCTCGTCGGCGGACAAGGTGGGATCACTGGCGCTCATGGTGGCCAGGCTATCGCGGACACAGCTAAGTTGGGTGCCGTGACCTCCCCCGCGCCTGCCGTGCTCGACCTCGACGCCGACCTCGCCGCTCTGCTGACCCAGCTCGTCGATATCGAGTCGGTGAGCGGAAACGAGGCGTCCCTGGCCGACGCCGTCGAGGCGGCCCTGGGCAAGTGCGAGCACCTGCGCGTGCAGCGCCTCGGCAACTGCGTCGTCGCGCGAACCACGCTGGGCCTCGCCGAGCGGGTCGTCGTCGCCGGGCACCTCGATACCGTGCCGCTCGCCCACAATCTGCCCAGCAAGCGGATCGAGCTCGACGGCCAAGACGTCATCTGGGGGCGCGGCACGTGCGACATGAAGGGCGGCGTCGCGGTACAACTCGCCGCCGCCAAGGCGCTCTCGGAGCCCAACCGGGACGTGAGCTGGATCTTCTACGACAACGAGGAGGTCGACGCCGAGCTCAACGGCCTGGGCATCATGGGCCGCGAGCATCCCGAGCTGCTGGCCGCCGACTTCGCCGTGTTGTGCGAGCCCTCCAACTCGCGCATCGAGGGCGGCTGCCAGGGCACGATGCGGATCGCCATCGACCTCGCCGGGGTGGCCGCGCACTCGGCGCGGGCGTGGCTGGGCCACAACGCCATCCACGACGCCGCCGACGTGCTGAGCCGGCTCTCGGGCTACCAGGCGCGGATCGTCGACGTGGACGGGCTGGACTACCACGAGGGGCTGAACGCGGTGCGGATCGACGGCGGCATCGCCGGGAACGTCATCCCCGACGCCTGCCGGATCGAGATCAACTTCCGCTTCGCCCCCGACCGCTCGCAGGAACAGGCCGAGCAGTATTTGGCCGAGTTCTTCGACGGCTACTCCTTCGAGGTGACCGATCGCTCGCCCGCGGCCCGGCCGGGGCTGGACAGGCCGGCCGCCGCGAGCTTCCTGGCCGCCGTGGGCGGGCAGGCGACCGCCAAGTTCGGTTGGACCGACGTGGCCCGGTTCGCCGAGCTGGGCATCCCGGCGGTGAACTTCGGCCCCGGAGACCCCGGCAAGGCCCACGCCGACGACGAGTTCTGCCCGGTCGGTGATCTCCACTCCTGCTACACCGGCCTGCTGCGGTGGCTGGGGCAAGTCGATTAGAGCAAGAACTCGCGAATGACCTCGCCCAGGCGTTCGGGGGACTGACCGGGCACGCCGTGGGTGCCGCCCTCGACGACCCGCAGCTGCGCAGCGGGAATCAGCCCGGTCAGCCGCTCGGCCCAGGCTTGGGTGATAACGGGGTCGCGCTCGCCGCGCACCACGAGCGCGGGTACGTCGATCCGGCGGGCGACATCCTCGGCGTCGGAGCGCAACGCCTTCTTCAGGGTGCGCCACTTCATCCACCAGGTGGCTTTGAGGTAATCCCTCGCCGCCCGCAAGATGAGCTCGAACGGCTCCATCAGGCCGTCCCGGGCCAGCCGAAGCGCGTTCTGCCAGGCGTAGGGCGCGCTCGGATCGGGGGTACAGGAGACCAGTATCAGGCGGTTCACCCGCTCGGGATGGCTGGCCGCCAGCCGGGCGACCACCTGGGCACCCAGCGAATGCCCCAGAAAGTCCGCCCGTTCGAGGCCGAGCTCGTCCAGCCACGCCACTAGGACGGTCATCAGGCCGTCGACGTCGAGCGCTTGATTGGGTTGGGCGCTGCCACCCGATCCGGGTAGGTCGGGGGCGATGACGTGGAAGTCAGGCACGAGCAGAGGGAGTAGGCGACGAAACGAGTCGCTCGTCAGCCCCAGCCCGTGAATGAGGACCAGAGGGTTCTCCCGGCCGGGGCTCGGCTCTTCCTGGTAGGCGATCCGCAGCCCATTGACGTCCACGCGCTTGGTGGTGACGAGGTCTTCGGGGGCGTTGTCGAACACACGGTCCTTGAACCAGGCGGGAAGTTGCATCAGCCCATGTTCCCACGCGCAAGCCGTCGGCTGCGGTGTTGAACGGGTCGTGGGCTGGCGCGGCTCGCTAGGCTGGCGCCGTGAGCAACGCAATCTCTGCAACCAACCCTCGTGGACGCCAGACCCTGGGCCCGGTCGTCCGCAGCGGGGATCAGGTGCAAGACAGCACCACCGATCAGCGGCTGCTGGAGGAGAAGGGGACGGCCAGCTGGGTGCACTCCGATCCGTGGCGGGTGTTGCGCATCCAATCCGAGTTCGTCGAGGGGTTCGGCACCCTGGCCGAACTCGGCCCGGCGGTGAGCGTCTTCGGCTCCGCTCGCACCTCGCCGGATCACCCGGACTACCCTCGCGCCGCCGAGATTTCGGCCCGCCTGGTGCGGGCCGGCTTCGCCGTCATCACCGGCGGGGGGCCGGGAATCATGGAAGCCGCCAACAAGGGGGCCGCGGAGGCTGCCGGGGTCTCGGTCGGCTTGGGCATCGAGCTACCCTTCGAGAGCGACCTCAACGAACACGTCACCCTGGGCATCAACTTTCGCTACTTCTTCGTCCGCAAGACGATGTTCGTCAAGTACGCCCAGGGCTTCGTCGTCCTGCCCGGTGGGTTGGGCACCCTCGATGAGCTGTTCGAGGCGTTGACGCTGGTGCAGACCGGGAAGGTCACCAACTTCCCCGTCGTGCTGTTCGGCTCGCACTACTGGTCCGGGCTGATCGACTGGCTCCGCGACACCGTCCTGGCCAGCGGCGCGGTGTCGCCCGAGGATCTCGGACTGCTGCAGGTGACCGACGACATCGATGAGCTCATCGACATCATGGTCTCGCGTCGCGTCCCCAAGCTTCGGCAGCGATAGGGGTCGACCGATGATCTGGGCGATCGGCTTTCTCGCGGTGGTCGTCGTGGCGCTCGGGGTGCTGATCGCCACGGGGCGTCTGGGCGGGATGGCCGCGGAACCGATCCGCGACGTCTACCGGCCCGTGCTGCCCGAGGGGCGCCTTCTCTCGGCTGACCTGAAGCGGCTCAAGCTGGGGGTGAGCGTCCAGGGTTACTCCATGTCCCAGGTAGACGATCTGCTCGATCGCCTGGCCGGCGAGATCGCCGAGCGGGATCACCTCATCGAGGAGTTACGCATCGAGGAGATGCCCCACCGCGAGTTCCGGGAGGAGCCCCACCCAGCCACGAATTCACCTCTCGGGAACTCGCGCGAGGCGGTCGCCCCACCACGCCGGGAGCCGATAGGGAATAATGAAGATGACCGATAGTCGCTCAGGAGGGTAAACAGCATGGCAGCAATGAAGCCGCGTACGGGTGATGGACCTATGGAAGTCACCAAGGAAGGGCGTGGCATAGTCATGCGGGTGCCACTCGAGGGTGGAGGCAGACTAGTCGTGGAAATGAACGCAACGGAAGCCACCGCGCTCAAAGAAGCCTTGGAGGGTGTGGTCGGTTAAATCCACAAGAGGGCCTCCGCAGCATCGGCTGCGGAGGCCCTCTCGTGTGCGTTGTCGGTGTGGCTCACCGCCTGCCGGCGGCGTGGCGGCGTTGTGCCCGCTGGTAGACCTGCACGGTCTCCTCGGCGATCTTGGTCCACGAAAACTCCTCGATGCAGCGCTCGCGTCCCGCGGCGCCGAACCGTTGGGCGCGAGAGGAGTCCCGGGTGAGCGCGTTCACCTTGGCGGCGAACTCGGATTCGAACTTGGTCACGTGATGGCGATCCTCGGCCTGTTCGGGGTCGTAATCGACGAGGTAGCCCGTCTCGCCGTCGACGACGACCTCGGGGATGCCGCCGACCCGGCTGGCCACGACGGCCGTCTCGCAGGCCATGGCCTCGAGGTTGACGATGCCCAAAGGCTCATAGATCGACGGGCAGGCGAAGACGCTGGCGTGGGACAGCACCTGACGCACCGCTTGGCGCGGCAGCATCTTCTCGATCCAGATGATGCCGCCCCGGCTCTTCTTCAACTCATCGAACGCCTGGTGGAACTCTTCGGCAATTTCGGGGGTGTCGGGAGTTCCGGCGAGCAACACGAGCTGGGTTTCGGGGTCGAACTGCTTGGCGGCCCGGACCAGGTGCACCAGGCCCTTTTGGCGGGTGATGCGGCCGACGAAGACCACCGACGGCTTGTTGAGATCCATCCCGATCTTCTCCACCACGTCGGTCCCGGTATCGGGGCTGAACTCGTCCGGATCGATGCCGTTGCGTACTACGTGCACCTTGGTGGGGTCGAGGTCGGAATAGGAGTCCAAGATGTCGCGGCGCATCCCCGCGCTCACCGCGATCACGGCGTCCGCGGCCTCGAACGCGGTCTCTTCGGCCCACGAGGAGAGGCGATAGCCGCCCCCGAGCTGCTCGGCCTTCCAGGGGCGGTGCGGCTCGAGCGAGTGGGCGGAGACGACGTGGGGGATGTCGTGCAGCAGCGCGGCGAGGTGACCGCCGAGGTTGGCGTACCAGGTGTGGCTGTGCACGAGATCGACCTCACCGACGGCGGCCGCCATCGAAAGGTCGGCGCCGAACGCGCGCAAGGCACCGTTGGCGCCCTCGGGGAAGTTTTCGGGGTGCGCGGTGGCGCCCTCGCGATCCTCGCCCATGCACTGCACGTCGACGTTGATGAGCCTGCGCAGCTGCGGAACCAGCTGGCCGACGTGCACACCGGCGCCGCCGTAGATATGGGGTGGATATTCGCGGGTCAGAATGGAAACGCGCATGCTGGCGGCATCGGCTGCTCGAGAGTTCATGCACCAAATCGTGACACATCGCTTGGACGAGCCTCGAGCCTGGTGCCGACTTCGCCACTCGAGACCGGCTTTGTCAAAGTCCTTGCCCAACCGGGCCGGACGCCCTAGGTTCGAGGCATGACGACTCGCCCTAACGTTCTCTCGATAGTTTTGGCCGGTGGAGAGGGGAAGCGGCTGATGCCCCTCACCATGGATCGGGCCAAGCCCGCGGTCCCGTTCGGAGGGCAATACCGGCTGATCGACTTCGTGCTGTCCAACCTGGCGAACTCGGAGTTACGCAAGATTGCCGTGCTGACCCAGTACAAATCGCACTCGTTGGACCGTCACATCTCGATGACCTGGCGGATGTCGACGATGCTCGGCAACTACGTCACCCCCGTGCCCGCCCAGCAGCGGCTCGGACCGCAGTGGTACCAGGGCAGCGCGGATGCGATCTTCCAGTCGATGAACCTGATCAACGACGACGAACCGGACTACGTCGTCGTCTTCGGGGCCGACAACATCTACCGCATGGACGTGGACCAGATGCTGCAGGCCCACATCGATTCGGGCCTGGGATGCACCGTGGCGGGCATCCGGGTGCCCCGTAGGGACGCGAGCTCGTTCGGCATCATCGACGCCGACGCCAGCCACAAGATCATCGACTTCTTGGAAAAGCCCGCCGACCCGCCCGGGCTGCCCGACAGTCCCGAGGAGTCGTTCGCCTCCATGGGCAACTACATCTTCACCAAGCAGGCCCTCGTGGAGGCCTTGCAGGCCGATGCCGAGGATCCGGCGGCCCGCCACGACATGGGCGGCGACATCGTGCCGTGGTTCGTCGAGCGCCAACAGGCGCAGGTCTATGACTTCCGCTCGAACACCGTCGTCGGCAACACCGAGAAGGATCGGGATTACTGGCGCGACGTCGGCACCATCGACGCGTTCCACGAGGCCCACATGGATCTGGTCTCGGTCAACCCGGCGTTCAGCCTCTACAACCGCCACTGGCCGATCTGGACCCATGACGTGCAGGCGCCCGGCGCCAAGTTCGTGCTTCGCGGGAACGCCGAGGATTCCATCGTCAGCCAGGGCTGCATCATCTCCGGCGGAGACGTCGATCAGTCCGTGCTCTCCCCGCTCGTGCGCGTCGAGAAGTGGGCCAAGGTCACCAACTCGGTGCTCATGGACAAGGTTCGGGTGGCCCGCAACGCCGTCATCACGAACGCGATCCTGGACAAGGGCGTCGTCGTCGAAGAGGGCGCCGACGTGGGGGTCGACGCCGAACTCGATCGCTCGCGCGGGTTCTCCGTTTCCCCGGGCGGCATCACCGTGGTGGGCAAGGGCGTCACGGTCAAGGCCCGCGCCTGAGGCGGCTCAGTGCTTGACCGCGACGACGAGGCCGTCCCCGGTGGCCAGCATGGTGGAGGTGAGATCTTCGTTCTCGCGGACCGCGGCCAGCGCCTCGCGGACCACCTCGGCCTCGTCGTCATCGTCGTTGCTCACATCGGCGACCCGGCCGGACAGGCTGGCCCGATCCAGAATCAAGATGCCACCCGAGCGCAGCAACCGCACGGCCTGGGCGACGTACTCGACGTACTCCAGCCGGTCGGCGCTGATGAGCACGAGGTCGTAGGCGCCGTCGCTGAGCTTGGGCAAGACGTTGAGCGCCGGACCGCCGATGAGGCGCGCGCGCTGGGCTTTGATGCCGACGGCGGCAAAGGCGCGGCGAGCCACGGACTGGTGGTCGTGCTCGATGTCGATGCTCGTGAGCACGCCGTCGGAAGCCATGCCCGCGAACAGCGCGAGCCCGGAGACGCCCGTTCCGGTGCCGATCTCGACGACCGCCCGGGCATTGATCGTTTTGGCCAGGAGGGTCAACGCGGACGCGCCACCCTGGCTGATGACGCTCACGCCGAGGTCGGCGGCCTCGGCGCGGGCGTCCCGGCTCGCCTCCGGCTCGGGCACGAACTCCTCGGCGAAGCCGAGGGCCTCGGGAGACCAGGGGGTAGCGTTTCCTGGGGTGCTTGTCGCACTGGCTATATTCACCGGGCCAGCCTAGCCCAGCTCGGCCGGTGCGGACAGAGAGTGGTTTAGACTCTTCGGCATGTCTGCCGCCACCCCCGCTCCGTTCGGTCGCCTCCTGACAGCCATGGTGACCCCTTTCGATGCGCACCTTCGGGTCGATCTCGCCAAGACCGCGCGATTGGCGGCCTACCTGGTGGATCAGCAGGGGTGTGACGCCGTGGTGTTGAACGGAACCACCGGCGAAGCCCCCACCACGACCGACACCGAGAAGTCGGAGATCTTGCGCGCCGTCGTCAATGCCGTCGGGGATCGAGCCCAGGTGATCGCCGGAGTCGGGACCTTCAGCACCGAACACACGGTGACCCTGGCCCGCAGCGCGGCGGACGCGGGCGTCGACGGCTTGCTCGTGGTGACCCCATACTATTCCCGGCCGTCCCAGCAGGGGCTGGAGCGGCATTTTCTCAGCGTCGCCGAGGCCACCGCGTTGCCGATCATGCTCTACGACATCCCGCACCGCTCCGGTGTGCCGATCGAGCGGCAGACCCTGCGGGCCCTGGCCGCCCATCCACGAATCCTCGCCGTGAAGGACGCCAAGCTCGACCTCGCCCAGGCCAGCGAGATATTGGCGAGCACCGACCTGGCCTACTACTGCGGCGACGATGCGATGACGCTGCCGCTGTTGGCCGTGGGGGGCAGCGGGCTGGTGGGCACCTCCACTCACTTCACCGGTGCGCTGGCCAAGCAGATGATCCAGACCTTCCTCGCGGGCGACGCCGCGGCCGCCCTGGATCTGCACCGACGCCTCGCTCCGGTGTTCACGGGGGTGTTTGTCACGCAGGGCTGCACCATGGTGAAGGCGGGGCTGGGCGCCCTGGGCCTCGACGCGGGCGGTCTTCGGGCGCCGATGATCGAGGCCAGTGCCGATCAACGCGACCACCTCCTCAAGGCCCTGCGTGGGGCCGGGCTGGATCGCCGCATCGAGGCCGGTTAGCCAGCCGACTCCACCGGGCAGGAACAAGCCGAGCCCGGCGGGCGTTGAGGAAGCACAGCCTGCGCACAGCATTGTTTGGCACACTGGGGGCAACGAGGAGGGGAGGGAACATGGTCGCACGGTCTATACCGGGCCAGCTACGCCGGTCGACGTTGCCCAGCGGCGAGCCCTTGCTCGATGACACCCCCGCCGCCGATGACACCCCCGCCCTCGATGACCCAGCGACGCCCTGGCGGCCGCCCACCTGGGAGCAGGTCGTGGCCGAGCACAGCGGGCGGGTGTATCGGCTGGCCTACCGGCTCACGGGCAATCAGCACGACGCCGAGGACCTCACCCAGGACGCGTTCGTCCGAGTCTTCAAGAGCCTGCACCGCTTCCAGCCCGGCACCTTCGAGGGGTGGCTGCACCGGATCACGACCAATCTCTTCCTCGACGGCGCCCGCCGGCGGCAGCGGATCCGCTTCGACGGGCTGACCGAGGCTGGCACCGAACGCCTTGTCGGCTCCGAACCCCATCCCGCCCAGGCCCTCGACGATCACGGCCTCGATCACGATGTGGCGGCGGCGCTGGCGCAGCTGTCGCCCGACTTTCGGGCCGCCGTCGTGCTGTGCGACATCGAGGGGTTGAGCTATGAGGAAGTGGCGGCGGTCCTCGACGTCAAGCTCGGCACCGTCCGCAGCCGGATCCACCGCGGGCGCGCCCAGTTGCGGGAGTCCCTAGCCCATCGCCAACCCGGAGCCGAGCGCGAGCGCTACCTCGGGGTCAGCGTGGAATCAGGACCCGACGCCCCATGAACGGGCGTTGTCCGCCCAGCGCCGATCTGACCGCCCTGCTCGATCTGGGGCTCAGCGCCGTGGACCGTGAGAACGTCCAAAGCCACCTCCTGGACTGCTACCTCTGCCGCGACGAGTTGGCCGATCTGCGAAAGGCGCGGGACCTGCTGAACCGGAGTCTCGCCGGGACGCAGGTGCCCGCCAGACCCAGCGCGGACCTGTCCGCCCGGCTGGTCAACATCGCCGGCGAGGGAGCCGATCAACCCCTGTGGACGCGCCCCTTCGACAACTCCCGCGATCCTCGAGCCACGACGACCGCTCTGCCCAGCAGGGCGCGCCGCAATCGTCGTCGCGCGCTGGCGGCCTCGATGGTGTGCGCGATGCTGGTCGTGTTCGTGGGCGCGGGCTGGGCGGCCGCCCCAGACGTCGAAGAGGCGGCCATCACCCCAGGCGCCAAGTCCCGGGCCATGCTGACCGAGAGCCTGGAGCGGCGGCCCATGGGGGCCGATCCCGCGCTGTCGCTGCTCAGCGCCGGCGAGCTCGAGAGATTCCGTACCGACGCCCCGGGACAGGCTCCCAGCATCAACACCGCCAAGGCCCTCACCGACAGCGAGTTGACCCATCTCGCCACCACAGCTGGCCGAGGCCAAACCGCGGTTAGCACGTCTGGGCTGCATCAAGCCTGGTGGCGCGTGGGCGAGCGCATCTATCGAGGCGCCGCGCGGATCGACTCCTCACCCGGCCAGGGCAGCGAGGTGTCCCTCTACGACGCCAACGGCGCCTTGGCCCAACAGGGCCACCTGTCCGATACCGCGGACCGATTGCCGATGTCGCTGCTGACGGCTCACTACCGCCTGCGTGGCTACGCCTCGGCGAGCGTGATCGCCGGCGTATCCGCCGATCTCATCGAAGCCAGCGAGGACGGAGCGGTCGCCGCCCGATGGTGGGTGGACCCGCAAACGTCGATGCTCTTGTGGCATGCCACCTACGATTCCGACGGCCGGCTCACCGCCTCGGCCGGGGTGTTGCGAATGCACCGCACCAAAACCGCGTTCCTCGCCCACCTCGGCCCCGTGATCGACGCGACCAGCCGCACGAGCGAGGTGTCTTCGGCGGCCGTACCCGCGCTGGCCGAGCGTGGCTGCTCCTGTGCCGGTGAGCTGGCAGGATTGCCGTTGAGCCAGATGACCCACACCGGCCCGCTGGGATCGGGGGACTCCGTGGTCTACACGAGCTACGCCGACGGGATCCACGCGATCGTCCTCAGCGAGCAGAACGGGGCGCTGGCCGCCTCGACGCCCGGCCTCGCCTGGGATCCCGCGCTGCGGGCCTACCGCAACGAGCACAATCCCGCGGAGGCCACCTGGCAAAGCGGCAAGAAGGTGTTCACCGTGACCGCCTCGGGGGGCGAGGAGTACCTGAGTGCAGCGGTGGCGGCGCTGCCCCACGACCCGCCCCTACTGCGCTCGAGGACCGAGCGCGTCCTCTCCGGCTGGCGGGCCATCTTCGGGATGCGGGGTTAGCGGCGTGCTCGAGCAGGACGACGCCGAGAGCGATTACTGGGGTTCGCAAAACGATGCCGCCCACGAGGCGTTACTGAACGCCCAGCGGCGAGCTGCGGCCCCGCCCGCCCGCTTCAGTCCCATTCCCGGCGCGCATCCCGAGGGTCCGTGGGGCCCACCGCAGCCCGCTCAGACCACTCGGCCTCTGGGACCGGCCGGTGTCGCCACTCGAGGCACCCGCCGCGCCCGGTTGGGGGCGGGAGCCACGACGCTGGTGGTCCTCATGGCCGCCGTCGCGGGCATCGGTGGCGGGGTGCTCGGAAACCGGTTGGGCGAGCTTCCCCCGATTCCGGGGCTTTCCGAGCCGTCGGTCTCCGCTAGCCCATCGCCGGCGGCGGCGCCGCCCGCCCCGTCGGGGCCCTCGGACGTGGTCGCCGTGGCCGCCAAGGTGTTGCCCAGCGCTGTCACCATCTCGGTGCGCACCAGCCGCGGGCAGGGCACCGGCTCCGGGTTCGTCATGGACGACAAGGGTCACGTTATGACCAACAACCACGTCGTGGACGGGGCCCGAAACTCCCGCTCCATCACCTTGACCTTCGACGACGGCAGCCGTCACCGCGCGCGAGTCGTCGGGGTGAGCCCCAGCTACGATCTGGCCGTCCTCGAGGTGGGCGCGAAGGCGCCGTTGGTGCCTGTGGAGTTCGCCACCTCGGCGGACGTGGAGATCGGCCAGCCGGCGATCGCCGTCGGTTCCCCCCTGGGGCTGGGCGGAACCGTGACCGAGGGGATCGTCTCGGCCAAGGATCGTTCCGTCGTGGTCGGCGGGAACGCCGACGATGGCGACGCTTCGGCTTTCATCAACGCCGTGCAGACCGACGCCCCGATCAACCCCGGCAACTCGGGCGGGCCGCTGGTGGACGATCAGGGGCGGGTCATCGGCGTCAACTCGGCGATCCTCAGCCTCGGCCGCTCCGAATCGGGCGGTAGCTCGGGCAGCATCGGCGTGGGCTTCGCCATCCCGATCACCCAAGCACAAGAGATCGCGCAGCTGCTGATCGCCGACGGGGAGGCCACCTACCCCACCATCGGCGCGTCGGTGCGCACCAGTGAGGGACCCGCCGGGGCCGAGATCGTGTCGCTGACCAAGTCCTCCGCGGCCAAGAAGGCGGGTTTGAAGAAGGGTGACGTCCTCACTTCGGTGGAAGGCACGCCTGTGCGTACGATGGTGGACGCCATCGTACGGATCCGTGTCAATCGGCCCGGGGATTCCATCACGATCGGCTACATTCGCGACGACGATAAGGCCGAGGCCGAGGTCGTCTTAGATTCTAAGGTCGGATAAGCACAGTTATGAGTGGCCTAGGCATCCCCGAAGTGATGGTCTTGCTGGTGGCTGCGGTCATCCTGTTCGGGCCCGAGAAGCTGCCCGAACTCGCCCGCAAGGCCGCCCGGGTGATCAACTACGTGCGCAACATCGCCAACAACGCCCAGAACCAGATCTCCAGCGAACTCGGCCCCGAGTTCAAAGACTTCGACATCCGCGATCCGCGCGGCTCGATCAAGCGGCACCTGCTGGATCAGGTGGATCCGATCATCTCCGACGTGAAAGAAGAGATCGCCGACACCAAGAAGATGTTCGACGACACCGGCGAAGACCTTTCGAGCATCCGCGAGGAGCTCGACGATCTCGGCGCCAACATCAACGAGCTGGCTCGCGGCGAAGACGAGAACGGCGTCGAGCCCGCCGCCGAGCCGGAGCCCGAGACTGAGGTCGCGCCCGAGGCGGAGCCGCCGGGTGAGCCGAACGGGTCAGAGCGCGAGTCCGCGCAGCACCGGACGCCGTTCGACGTCGACGCCACCTGAGCGCGCCGCGGCTCTTGCGAGCCCTACCCGGTGGGGCTGAGCCCGAGCTGCAGGCCCGCCAGCCCGCGGCCTCGGCGGGAAATGTGGCGGGCCAGATCGTTCAGCGCGATGGCGGCGGCCGAGTCGGGATCGCTCAAGACCACCGGTAGCCCGTCGTCTCCGCCGGCGCGCAGCCGCGGATCAAGCGGAATCTGGCCGAGCAGTTCGACGTCGTAGCCGAGCCGCTTCGTGAGCCCCCGAGCCACCGATTCCCCGCCGCCGTGGCCGAAGACCTCGACGCGATGCGCCTCGTGGCAGTGCGGGCAGGTGGTCTCCAGGTAGGCCATGTTCTCGATCACGCCGAGCACCCGCTGGTTCATCATCGAGGCCATCGTGCCGGCCCGCTCGGCGACCTCGGCGGCGGCCTGTTGCGGGGTGGTGACGACGAGGACCTCGGCGTTGGGCAGCTTTTGGCCCAACGAGATGGCAACATCGCCGGTGCCGGGCGGCAGGTCCAAGATCAGATAGTCCAGGTCTCCCCAGTACACGTCGGCCAGCATCTGCTGGATGGCGCGGTCCAGGATGGGTCCGCGCCAGGCGACGACCTGATCGCGTTTGGGCTTCATCATGCCGATGGAGATGGCCTTCAGATCCAGCACCGGCACGGGCATGATCATCTCCTCCACCGAGGTGGGGCGGGCGTCGGCGACCCCCAGCATCGAAGGGATGGAATGGCCGTAGATGTCGGCGTCGAGGAGGCCGACTTTGCGCCCCTGCCGGGCCAGCGCCACGGCCAGGTTGACCGTGACCGAGGACTTGCCGACCCCGCCCTTGCCCGAGGCCACGGCGATCACCTTCGTGAGCGAGGAGGCCTTGGCGAACGGGATCTCCCGCTCGGCGGCTCCGCCGGTGAGGAACTTCTTCAGTTCCGCGCGCTGCTCGTCGGTCATCGTGCCCAGGGTGACCTCGACGCCGGTGATGCCCTCGACGCCCCCCGCCGCGGCCGTGACGTCGCGGCGCAGGGTGTCCTTCAGCGGGCACCCGGAGATCGTCAACAAGATCGTCACGTGGGCAACGCCCGCGTCGTCGATGCGGACCTCGTCGACCATGCCGAGCTCGGTGACGGGCCGCTTGATCTCGGGGTCGATCACCGTGGCTAGGGCCTCGCGCACGGCGGGCAGGAGAGGATGTTCGGATACGGCTTCGTCAGACACAACAGCCAGCCTAGTTGCCTTGGCCTATCCGCCCAAGACGTAGCCGACCCAATCCCAGCAGGCGAGTCGCAGCCGGATCCAGCGCGCTCGGGTCGGTGTCTCCCGCGCGGTTCACAACCCGAGCCAGAGACACCGCCCCGAGCGGGCTCAGCACGTTATCGAGCGCGCCGATCCGGCTAGTAGTTCGACGCCTCGCGGCCGGCCTTGTCGTCCTCGCCGTCGGCATCGGTGAGTAGCTCGCGCAGCTCGGCTCGCACCTCGGCCCGAATGTAGTCCCGGGTGGCGAGTTCGCCGACCGACATGCGCAGGCTGGCGATCTCGCGGGCCAAGAAGTCCATGTCGGCGCGGCTCTGCGCCTGCTGGCGTCGGTCGTCCTCGACGCTGATGCGCTCGCGGGCCTCGGATCGGTTCTGCGCCAAGAGGATGAGCGGCGCGGCGTAGGAGGCCTGCAGGCTCAGCATCAGCGTGAGGAAGATGAAGGGGTAGCTGTCGAAGCGTAGGCCGCCTGGCCCGACGGCGTTCCACAGGACCCAGGCGATGATGAAGATCGACATGTAGGCCAGGAAGCGCGCGGTGCCCATGAAGCGGGCGAAGGTTTCCGCGAACTGGCCGAACGTGTCCCCGTCCAAGCCCAGCCGTGCCCGGAGGGATCGACGTTGGCGGCCCGGCGTGTTCAGCCGCGCCGAACCGGAGCTGGCGCGCTTGGGTTTCCTAGCCACTGTTCACCTCCTGGTCAGGGGCCGGCTCGCGGCCGTCGAGTTCGTTGCCGCGCCAATCGTCGGGCAACAGGTGATCGAGCACGTCGTCGACGGTGATCGCCCCCACGAGGTGGTTGTCGTTGTCCACCACCGCGGCACACACCATGTCGTAGGTGGCGAAGCGGCGGCTCACCACGGCGAGCCTGTCCTCGGTCTGGAGCGGCTGCACCTCGCTGTCGATGAGGCCCGAGATGAGCGTCGAGGGTGGCTCGCGCAGCAGGCGCTGCAGGTGCACCCCGCCGAGGAGGCGCCCGGTGGGGGTGTCCAGCGGGGGCCGGCAGACGAAGACCATGCTGGCCAAGGCCGGGGTGATGTCGATGTTGCGCACCACGGCCAGCGCGTCGGCCACGGTGGCGTCGGGGGGCAGAATGACCGGCTCGGGGGTCATGATGCCACCCGCCGTCGATTCCTCGTAGGTGAGCAGGCGGCGGATGCCCTTGGCGTCGTCGGGCTCCATCTCGCCGAGGAGCTCCTCGGCCTTCTCGGGGGACAACTCGGCGATGAGGTCGGCGGCGTCGTCGGGATCCATCTCGTCCAAAATGTCGGCCGCGCGCTCGGTGTCGAGGCTGGAGATCAACTCCACCTGTTCGTCCTCGGGCAGCTCCTCGATGGCGTCGGCCAGCGTCTCGTCGTCGAGGGCCTCGATCACCTCTTTGCGCCGCTCGGGGGACATGTCGTGCAGCTCGCGGGCGATATCGGGGGCCTTCATATCGTCGAGCTCGGCGAGCAGCTTTTCGGTGCTCTGGGCGTTGAACAGGGCGAAGTCGGCGATCTCGAACCAGTCGACGATCGTGATGTGCGGCTTGCGGCCGAACCGACCGCGCGTCGCGTCGCGGAGCGCCACCTCGTCGATCTCCCAGTCCCGCGAGCGGACCTGCTTCATCGAGACGTCGTAGATCACCGACGGCGTGCTGGCTCCGCGCTTGGTGACCTGACGATCGAACAGGTCCTCGGTGACCAGCGTTTCGGCGTCCCGGCTGGAGAACCGCCGGGTGTTGACGACGCCCGAGATGGCCACCTGGGCCGAATCGATGTGGTGCACCCGGACCATGGGGATGAAGATGCGGCGGCGGGCGAACAGCTCCACCACGAGGCCGCGAGCCCGCGGGGCCCGGCCGGCGACGCGCAGCTGCACGACGACGTCGCGCAGCTTGCCCACCTGGTCTCCGGCGCTGTCGACGACCGGCAGACCGCGGATCCGGGAGATGAAGATCGAGGTTGCGGTGCTCACGCTTGGGAGATTATCGCGTTTGTCCAGGGCCCTGCCACGACGATCAGCTCAGCCGGCGCTGAACACGACTAAGCTGGAGATTGATATTCATCGAAAGGAAAGATCATGGCATTCCAAAACCCCATGGGCCGCAACAAGCTGGCCGACATGGGTTCGCTGTTCTCGTTGCAGTTCCCCCGCTCCGTGCGAGTCTATAACGAGTACGCCGACGCGCAGAAGGCGGTCGACTACCTCGCCGATCACGAGTTCGCCGTGCAGAACCTGTGCATCGTGGGCACCGACCTGAAGTCGGTCGAGCGGGTGTTGGGCAAGCGCAGCTGGAAGACCGTCATCGGCCAGGGGGTCACCTCGGGGGTCTCGATGGCGCTATTCTTCGCGCTGTTGGCCTTCCTGTTCTTCCCGGCGGGTAACTTCCTGCCCCTGTTGCTCGTGGCCCTGGCCGCCGGTGTGGGCATCAGCGTCCTCCTGAACGTGCTCACCTACGCCGCCGCGCGGGGCAAGCGCGATTTCACCTCGGTGAGCCAGACGGTGGCCACCAAGTACGAGATCCTCTGCGAGCACAAGGTGGCACAGCAGGCCACCGAGATGTTGGACGAGATGCCCGGCGAGCGGGCTCGCGCCTTCGAGGGGTGAGCGAGCGGGCTCGCGCCTTCGAAAGGTAGCGAGCGGGCTAGAGCCACTTGTTGCGGCGGAAGCCGACGTAGAGCCCGAGCATGGTGACGAGAAGGATGAGGAGCACGGCGAAGTAGCTGTAGCGCCAATGCAACTCGGGCATGTTGTCGAAGTTCATCCCGTAGATGCCGGCCACCATGGTCGGGATTGCGGCGATGGCCACGAACGCCGAGATCTTGCGCATGTCCTGATTGTCCTTGACCGAGATCCGGGCCTGGGCGAACTGCAGGATGGAGGTGAGGACCTCGTCGAGGGAGGTGATCGTTTCCCGGGCCTCGATGTGGTGATCGGCCACCTCGCGAAAGTAGGCCTGGGCGCGGTGCGGGATCGGGCCGTAGGTGCGGTTCGCCAGCGAGTGCAGCGGCGAACTGAGCGGCAAAGTGGCCCGCTTGAAGTCGATCAACTCGCGCTTGAGGTGGTAGACCTTGGCCAGGTCGGTGTTGCTGTCGAGCGAGAAGACGTCGGATTCGACGTCGTCGACGTCATCCTCGAAGGCTGACACGACGTCGACGTAGTCGTCGACGATCTTGTCCAGCACCGCGTACAGGACGGTCCACGGGCCGTCGGTGAGGCTCTCGGGGGTGGTCTCCAGGCTGGCGCGCAGGCCGCCGAGCTGGGCGTGCTTGCCGCGGCGCACGGTCATGACGAAGTGCTCGCCGACGAACACCATCACCTGACCCGTGGAGACGACCTCGGAGGTCTCGGTGAGCGTGGTGTGTTCCACGTAGGCCACGGTGGAGGCGACGGCGAAGACGGTGTCGCCGAAGAGTTCCAGCTTGGAGCGGGTGTGGCCCTCGACGGCGTCCTCGATGGCCAGCGGGTGGAGGTTGAACAGGGTCGCGAACTCCGACATGTCGTCGTCGCTCGGATCGTGCAGCCCCAGCCAGACGAACCCCCGGCCGTGCAGCGCCTCCTGCGTGGCCCTGTCCAGATCGTCCTCGAGTTGGCGGACGCCATCGAGGTACCAGCCCCAGGCGACGACGGAGCTGAACCTTTGGTCGGCCATCTCTTTCATTCGCGCTGCATCAGCGGTGCCATCCACGCCTCGATGGCGTCGGGGGTGCGGGGGAGCCGGGCGGAGAGGTTCTCGCAACCCCCCTCGGTGATGAGGATGTCGTCCTCGAGGCGCGCACCGATGCCTCGCAGCTCGTCGGGCACGAGCTGATCGGTGGCCTTGAAGTACAGCCCGGGCTCGACGGTGATGACCATCCCGGCCCTCAACTCGCCGAGGCGGTACTGCTCGTTGCGGGCCTGGGCGCAGTCGTGGACGTCGATCCCGAGGTGGTGGGAGGTGCCGTGCACCATCCAGCGGCGATGCTGGCCGCCGTCGTCGGAGACGCTCTCCTCCGGGGTGACGGGCAGCAGACCCCACTCGTGCAACCGCGTCGCCAACACTGTGACGGCCGCCTTGTGCACGTCGGCGAACTTGGTGCCCGGCTTGCACACCGCGATGGCGGCGTCGGCGGCCTCCAGCACCACGTCGTAGACCCGCCGCTGAGCCTCGGAGTAGGTGCCGTTGATGGGCAGGGTGCGGGTGATGTCGGCGGTGTAGAGCGAATCGAGTTCCACCCCGGCGTCGATGAGGATGAGATCGCCGTCGCGCATGTCGCCGTCGTTGCGCACCCAGTGCAGGGTGTTGGCGTGATCCCCCGCGGCGGCGATGGTGCCGTAACCGACGTCGTTGCCGGCGTGGCGGGCGTGCAGGCCGAAGACGCCCTCCACCCAGCGCTCGCCTCGGCCGCGTTTCACCGCCTCGGGCAGGTCGGCGACGATGGCCTCGAAGCCGTCGGCGGTGCGATCGCAGGCCTCGCGCATCTGCTCGATCTCGAACTCGTCCTTAACCAGCCGCAGCTCGCTCAGCGCGGTGGCGAACCTCTCGTCGTCCTCGGGGGTGCCGTGCTCGCGCAAGCCATCGACGATCTCGTTGACGCCCGGGTCGGCCTCGCGCAACACGAGGACCTGGGTGGAGTCGGCGTTCTTGGCGATGGCGTCACCCAGTTCGGAGATCGGGGCGCAGGAGATGCCGATGCGCTGGCTCATCTCGTCCAGCGAATCGCGCTGCCCGACCCACATCTCGCCGTAGCGGGCGTCGGCGTAGAACTCTTTGTCCTCCCGCGACGCCCGTGGGCGGAAGTACAGGGTGGGCTCGACGCCGTCGTCGGTCGGCTCCAGGACCAGCACGGCGTCGGGCTCACGCTCGGTGCCCAGTCCTGTGAGGTGGGCGAACGCCGAGTGCGGCCGGAACCGGTAGTCGGTGTCGTTGGAGCGGACCACCAGCCCGCCCGCGGGGATCACCAGGCGGGCGTCGGCGAACTGCTCGGCGATCGCGGCGCGTCGCGCCACCGCCGCCTTGGAGGCCGGAAGCTGGGGGATGGCCGTGGAGTCGTAGGGCTCCCAGTCGCCGGTGATGAAGGCTTTGAAGGCCTCGGAGAACTTGGTCTGGCGGCGGTCGAGATCGTCGTCGGTCGTGTTCTGGGTCTCGTCGTTGCTCACTGCCACATTCTCTCACCGAGCGGGCTTTTCATCCATAACGGGTGGAGGGCGAGCTGTGCCGACGTACTGGGCCACCGTTGTCCACAGATTTGTCTACTAGGGTTGATCCGGATAGTCGCCTATAGTTGATTTTGGATGTGAAGCGGAAAGAAGTGTTGAAACACATTCGTCAGATCGCCAAGGACAAGGGTGTCAGGATGGAACTGATCGAGGGCCGTGGCCACACCAAGATCACCTTCGATGGCGGGTGGGTCACCACGGTGGGACGACACACCGAGATACCGGAACGGACCGCCCGTGGCGCGATCAATACCGCGAACGGTTGGGAACCAAGATGATGAGGTATCGAGCCATTGCGATTCGATCCGACGGTTGGTGGGCCATTGAGATCGCAGACCACCCAGGGATCTTTAGCCAGGCGCGTCGGTTGGTCGAGGTGGCTCCTCAGGCCGCCAAGGCGCTCTCGTTGACCCTTGATACAGACGTGGGGCCGCAAGACGTTGACGTCGAACCCCAGTTCGAGGACGACGACCTCGCTTCGGCAATGGACGGTGCTTGCCGACAACGACACGACGCAGAAAGAGCAGCAGCGTTGGCCGGAACCGCCACCGTCGACGCCATTGTTGCCGGAGTCGGCGCGGGGCTTGCCCAGCGCGATATCGGAACTTTGCTCGGCGTCTCGTTTCAATACGTGTCAAAAGTGCTGGCCAAGCATCAGGAGCATCACGGCGTGCGGAGCGTGAACGACGTGCGATAGCGCTCCGTCGTATTGACACCGAAGCCGAGCCAGCCGAAGGGAGGAGGAGTGACGAGGGGTCCTATCGCCTGGCAAACACAGAGCCCGCAACTGTTACCGGTTGTCGTCCCGCTCTAGGAAGGCAGAGCCAGCCGCCATAGCCCAGCCAATGGCAATGGTGGCGTCGTCGTATCGCTCGATGACCTGGCCGACGCCTATCCCGAAAAATCCGAGAATGATGAACTCGATCAAGACCGTCCATGGGGAGAACAGGACCGTCCGCAGCCCGCTTGTCACCGGCAGTCATGCTGCGCGCGATCTGTCACTTGGCTGGTGTCTTTGTCGTCGGGAAAGCGAGGGGCGGGATCGGTCCGAGCCCGAAGCGGGCTCTCACTTCCTCGAACGCGGCAGCGACATCGCGCCGAGCGAGAGCGCGCTGCTCGACCTCGGTGAGGTACTCGTCCGCTGGGCGGATGTAAATGAACTCGCAGCGACGCTTGCCGACGCGGAAGCCGGGGACAGGTGGGTGCGGGTCGGAGGCCATGAAGTCGGTCTCCAGCCAGATGGTCAGCTCGTCGAGCCCGCTTGGTTTCCACCACGAAGCCCAGTGGTCCTTCGTGTTTCCAAATTCGTTCTGCGGACTGACTGACCTCCAAACGCCAGGAGGGCATCTCCGGCGTCCCGTCCAAGCTGACGACCTGGAGGATGACCTGCAGGTCGACGACCGCTAGGCCATCTATCGCTTCGGCGTCGTCGAACGGTTCGTTGTACAACTGCTCGAATACGGTGGCGGCGAGGTCGAGGAAATCCTCACCCAACTCGTCGTCCCAATTGTCATCGAGGAGGGCGGGGTCTGCGAGGACTTTCTCGTACTCCCGCCGCCCGGCGGCCACGACGGCCGCCATCACGTACGTCAGAGCGTCGCCTTCACATTCGGGCTTGATCTCCTCGGCCCGGCCGCGGCCAGATTCAGCGCCTCGATCCGATCCTCCACCCATCGGTCGAACGCGCGGATCTCGTCCGGGCTCAACTTCCGCAGTGCCCGCCGCAGGCCGATCAGCGCCTGCCTTTGCGCAGTGTGTCCACGAGGATCCACGCGCGATCCGAGGGCATGGCGTCTATCCGCATGGACACCTTGTATCACTAACGATGTCGCCACCTCACTGGACACGCTAGGAGGTGCCGATCGGAGATCGTGTGGTTGGCTGAGAGGCAACAACGTCGAGTACGAGGGGCACAACATGACCCAGCTATACCTGGTTCGCCACGGAGAGACAGAGTGGAGTAAATCGGGTCAACACACCTCGGTGACCGATCTCGAGCTGACCGAGAACGGAATCGCCGAGGCGGAGTCGCTGCGCGGCCGGCTCGATCCGGGCGACTTCGACCTGGTGCTGTCCAGTCCCCGACAGCGGGCCCGCAAGACCGCCGAGATCATCGGCTTCGACGACGATCAGATCCAGCTCGAGGAGAACCTCGCCGAGTGGTACTACGGCGACTACGAGGGCATGACGAGCGCGCAGATCCGTGAGCAGGTACCGAACTGGCGCATCTGGACACACCCGATCCCCGGGGGCGAGACCGGCGAGGAGGTCCTGAAACGCCTCGGCACGGTGGTGCAGCGGGTCCGCGACAGCGGGGTGGATCGGGCCGTCTGTTTCGCCCACGGCCACTCGCTGCGTGTGTTGGCGCTGGCCTGGCTGGGCTTCCCGATCGAGCGCGGCGAAAGCTTCCCGCTCAAGACCGCCAGCCTGTCGATCCTGGACAAGGAGAAGGAGTCCTGGGCGATCCGGCAGTGGAACTCTTAACGGGAATTGCGGGCGGATTCCAAAGCGCCTCGTTGCCGAATGGTCCGCATACTGGATGCTCCACTAGACATTCGGCAAGCAAGACGGTAGAAATTTCAACATGTTTACCGACATCAGCCTCGTCGCCGTGACGCGTCGTCACGTCGACCTGCTGCGGATCAACGGCACCATGTGTCGGGCTCGCTGAGCGTCCGACGACACCCTGGCCCTGACGGGCCAAACAGTCCGGGCGCGTGAAGCCCGGACCACCCCCTAGCTGATTCAGCTCCCACGGTCTGTCGTGCTTCGCGTGCCCACAACCGCGAGGAACCCATGACCACGAGTCAGACCCCGAGCCTGCACAACCCCAGCCGCGTCAGGCCGCCGCGAGCCAAGCGCAGCAACGGCCAGTGGGCCGTCGACGGCACCGCACCGTTGAACTCCAACGAGGAGGTCAAGGCCGCCGACGACGGCCTCAACGTCTATCAGCGCATCATCGACACCTACTCCATCCAGGGCTTCGACTCCATTCCCAAGGAGGATCTGCACGGCCGGTTCCGCTGGTGGGGCCTCTACACCCAGCGGCGTCAGGGCATCGAGGGCGCCCAAACCTCCAAGCTCGAGGCCGACGAGCTCTCCGACTCCTACTTCATGCTGCGCATCCGCATCGACGGCGGCGCGCTGAGCCTGCATCAGCTGCGGGTGATCGCGGGCATCTCCACCGAGTTCGCCCGCGGCAGCGCCGACATCTCGGACCGCCAGAACATTCAGCTGCACTGGATCCGCGTCGAGGACGTGCCCGAGATCTGGCGGCGGTTGGAGGCGGTCGGGCTGCAGACCACGGAAGCCTGCGGGGACACCCCGCGCGTCATCCTGGGCAGCCCCGTGGCCGGCATCGCCGCCGACGAGATCATCGATCCCAGCCCGGTGATCGCCGCCATCGTGCAGCGCTACATCGGGGACCCCGAGTATTCGAACCTCCCGCGCAAGTTCAAGTCCGCCGTCACCGGACACCCGAGCCTGGACGTGGTGCACGAGATCAACGACATCTCCCTCGTCGGCGTGCGCCACCCCGAGCTCGGGGCTGGCTACGACGTCTGGGTCGGCGGCGCACTGTCCACCACCCCGCGGCTGGCCGAACGCCTGGGCGCCTTCGCCACCGAGGAGCAGGCCCCCGACGTGTGGGCCGGGGTGGCGGGCATCTTCCGCGACTACGGCTACCGCCGCCAGCGCACCAAGGCCCGGTTGAAGTTCCTGCTGGCCGAGTGGGGGCCCGAGAAGTTCCGCCAGATCCTCCAGGATGCGTACCTGGGCTACGAGCTCCCCGACGGCCCGGCCCCGGCCAAGACGAGCCAGCCCGGAGACCACGTGGGTGTCCACGAGCAAAAGGACGGCCGCAAGTTCGTCGGCTTCGCCCCCATCGTGGGGCGGGTGAGCGGCGGCATCCTCTCGGCGCTCGCCGACGCCGCCGAGCGCGCAGGTTCGGGCCGGATCCGGCTCACCCCGCACCAAAAGCTCCTCGTGCTCGACGTCGACCCCGATTCCGTGGAATCGCTCATCGCGGAGTTGAGCGAGCACAACCTCAGCGCCCGCCCGAGCCCGTTTCGGCGCTCCACGATCGCCTGCACGGGCATCGAGTTCTGCAAGCTGGCGTTCGTCGAGACCAAGGACCTGGCGTCCAAGGCCATCGCGGCCCTGGAGGAGCGGCTCGCCGACCTCGAGCTGGAGCGGCCCATCAGCCTGCACGTCAACGGCTGCCAGAACTCCTGCGCCCGGGTGCAGACCGCCGACATCGGCCTCAAGGGCCAGATCATCGCCGGCGAATTCGGCTTTCAGGTCCACCTGGGCGGCGGGCTCGCCGGAGCGGACCGCGAGGAGGCCGGGCTGGGCCGCACCGTCCGCGGGCTCAAGGTGACCGCCACGGACCTGCCCGACTTCGTCGAGCGGATCGTGCGGCGCTACGTCGCCGACAAGGACGCCGGCGAGAGCTTCGCGACGTGGGCGCACCGAGCCGAAGACACGGTGTTGGTATGACGGCCGAGGTAAGGCCCGGTGTGAAGCGCTCGCCGGAGGAACTGAAGGCGCTCGTGGAGCGGTTCGCGACCGAGTTCGCCGACGCCAGCGCGGAGGAACTCCTGAAGTGGGCGGCGGCCGAGTTCGGCGACTCCCTCGCCGTCGCCTGCTCGATGGCCGGGGACACGGTGTTACCCGCGCTCGTCGCCGAGCATCGTCCCGGCGTCGACGTGTTGTTCCTGGAGACCGGCTACCACTTCGGTGAGACGCTGCAGACCAGGGACGACCTGGCCGCGGCGATCCCGATCACCATCGTCGAGGCGAAAGCGAAGAAGACCGTCGCGGAGCAGGACGCCGAGCACGGCGCCCGGCTGCACGACCGGGATCCCGCGCTGTGCTGCCAGCTGCGCAAGGTGGAGCCGCTCGACGAGCAGCTCGCCGGCTACGAGGCGTGGGTGACCGGGGTGCGCCGCGAGGACAACGCGCTGCGCGCCAACGCCCAGCTCATCGAGTGGGACGAGCGGCACCGGATGGTCAAGCTCAATCCCATCGCCGCCTGGAGCTTCGACGACGTGCTGGCCTACGCCGAGGACAACTTTGTGCCCATTAATCCGCTGCTCGCCCAGGGCTACCCCAGCATCGGGTGCGCCCCCTGCACGCGCCGGGTCGCCCCCGGCGAAGACCCCCGAGCCGGCCGCTGGGCCGGGCTCGCCAAGACCGAATGTGGGATCCACTTATGACGATTCTCGATACCCCGATCCGCACCGAAGCTGCGCGCCGCAGGACGCCGCCGACCGAACCCTCCGACCGGCTCAGCCAGCTCGACGCGTTGGAGAGCGAGGCGATCCACATCTTCCGCGAGGTGACCGCCGAGCTGGAACGCCCCGCGATGCTGTTCAGCGGCGGCAAGGACTCCATCGTCATGCTGCACCTGGCCGCGAAGGCCTTCTGGCCGGCGCCCGTGCCGTTCGGGCTCCTCCACGTCGACACCGGGCACAACTTCGCCGAGGTGCTCGCCCACCGCGACCGCGTCGTCGCCGATCTCAGGCTGCGCCTGGAGGTGGCCAGCGTGCAGGACTACATCGACGACGGTCGCCTCAGCGAACGCCCCGACGGCACCCGCAACCCGCTGCAGACCCAGCCGCTGCTCGACGCGATCGCCGAGCACCGCTTCGACGCCGTCTACGGCGGCGGGCGGCGCGACGAGGAGAAGGCGCGGGCCAAGGAGCGGATCGTCAGCCTGCGCGACGAGTTCGGCCAATGGGATCCGCGCCGCCAACGCCCCGAGCTGTGGAACCTGTACAACCCCCGGCACCGAAGCGGCGAACACGTGCGCGTCTTCCCGCTCAGCAACTGGACCGAGCTGGACGTCTGGCGCTACATCGAGCGCGAGAACATTGTGTTGCCCAGCATCTATTACGCCCACGAGCGCGAGGTCTTCCACCGCGACGGCATGTGGCTGGCCGTCGGCCCCTACAGCGAGCCGCGCGAGGGCGAGGCGGTCGAGACCCGGCTCGTGCGCTACCGGACGGTGGGCGACATGTCCTGCACCGGCGCCGTCGAATCCGACGCGGTCACGGTTGGTGACGTGATCGCCGAGGTGGCCGCCACCACGGTCACCGAACGGGGCGCGACCCGCGCCGACGACCGGCTCAGCGAAGCCGCCATGGAAGATCGCAAGAAGGAAGGCTACTTCTGATGAGCACCCCCACACTGACCTCCCACAGCACCCTCCTCCGCCTGGCCACGGCCGGTTCGGTCGACGACGGCAAGTCCACCCTGGTCGGGCGGCTGCTGCACGACACCAAGAACGTCCTCGCCGATCAGCTCGACGCCGTGCTGAGAGTGAGCCGCGAGCGCGGGCTCGGCGGGGCCGATCTGGCGCTGCTCACCGACGGCCTGCGGGCCGAACGCGAGCAGGGCATCACGATCGATGTCGCCTACCGCTACTTCGCCACCGCCGAGCGCAGCTTCATCCTGGCCGACTGCCCCGGCCACGTGCAGTACACCCGCAACACGGTCACCGGCTCCAGCACCGCCGACGTCATCGTGCTGCTCATCGACGCCCGGCTCGGCGTGCTGGAGCAGACCCGGCGCCACCTCGCCGTCGCGGCGCTGCTGCGCGTCCCGCACGTCGTGGTGGCGGTGAACAAGATCGATCTCACCGAGTTCTCCCAAGCGGTGTACGACCAGGCCGCGGCCGACATCCGCGCCGTCGGCATCGAGCTAGGGGTGGCCGAGATCTCGACCATCCCGGTCTCGGCCCTCCTCGGCGACAACATCGTCGAGCGCTCGGCCAACACGCCGTGGTACTCCGGGCCCAGCCTGCTGGAGCTGCTCGTCGCGCTGCCGGTGGCGAGCGAGACCAAGGCGGGGTTCCGGCTGCCCGTGCAGTACGTGCTGCGTCCCCAGGGGGCGGCGGTCGATCCGCGGTACACCGAGTACCGGGGTTACGCCGGCCAGGTCGCCTCGGGCACCGTGCGGGTGGGCGACGAGGTCGTCGTGCTGCCCGGCGGACGGACGACCACGGTCGCCGGCATCGACACCGCCGACGGCGAACTGAGCGGCGCGGTCGCCGGTCAGTCCGTGACACTGCGCCTGGCCCACGACATCGATCTGGCGCGCGGGGATCTCATCGCCGGCGCCGCGGACGCCCCCGAGCCCACCCAGGATGTGGACGCGATGGTGTGCTGGCTGCACGAGCGCCCGCTGCGCCCCGGGCAAAAGATGCTGGTGAAGCACACGACGAAGACCGTCCAGGCCATCGTCCGCGACCTCCACGGCAGGCTCGACCTCGACACCATGACCCCGCTCGCGGCCGACCGGCTCGAGCTGAACGACATCGGCCGGGTCGGGTTGCGGCTGGGCGCGCCCGTCCTGGCCGAGGACTACGCTAGGTCGCGCCGGACCGGGGCGTTCCTGCTGATCGACGCCCAAAGCGGCGACACCCTGGGCGCGGGCATGGTGCGCGGGGAGCAGGCCTTCTCCGAGGACGCGGCGGTGCCGGTGCCTGCTGTCGTGAACTGGGACATCTGATGGCCGACGCGTTGCTGATGGGGCTCGAACTCCAGGGGCGGCTCGTCGTCGCGGTGGGCGGGGGAGCGGTGACCGCGCGCCGGGTGCGCGCCTTCGTCGACGCCGGCGCGGACGTCCGCGTCGTCGCGCCCGTCCTGGACGCGGAGCTCGGCCGGCTCGCGGACGCCGGACGGCTCCGCTGGGCGCCTCGCCGCTACCGCCACGGTGATCTGGCCGACGCCTGGCTCGCCCACACCGCCACGGGCGACGCGGACGTCGACGCTGAGGTGAGCGCCGAGGCGCAAGCCAACCGCATCTGGTGCGTGAACGCCGGCGACGCCGGGCTCACGTCGGCCCGGACCCCCGCCCGGGCGCAGATCGACACCGTCCTCGGCCCCGCTCAGGTGGGGGTGCTGACCGGCGCCCCGCGGCAGTCCGTCCGCGTGCGCAACCTGTTGGTCTCGCTGTTGGGAACGGGCGCGCGATCGCGTCGAATCGGGTCGATTGCGTGAGGAAACTGTTGATCCTGGCCCTGGTGGGGCTGGGGGCCCAGCTCATCGACGGCGCCCTGGGCATGGGGTACGGGGTGAGCTCGACGTCGCTGCTCCTGGTCGCCGGGTTGAGCCCGGCCATGGCGAGCGCGTCGGTGCACCTGGCCGAGATGGGCACCAACATCGCCTCGGGGATCGCGCACCACCGGCTGCGCAACGTCGATTGGCGCCTGGTGCTCAGGCTCGGCGTGCCCGGGGCCATCGGGGCGTTCGCGGGCGCCACGGTGCTGAGCAGCATCTCCACGGTGCTGGCTCAGCCGATCATGTCGGGCATCTTGGCGACGCTCGGGGTGTACATCCTCACCCGCTACCTCCTCCGCCCGCCCGTCGTCTCCACCCAGGCCCGGTCGAGCCACCGCAGCCGCTTCCTCGTGCCGCTGGGCCTGGTGGGCGGTTTCGTGGATGCCACCGGGGGAGGCGGCTGGGGCCCGGTCTCGACGACCTCGCTGCTGTCTGCGGGCAAGACCGCCCCGAGGACGGTCATCGGGTCGGTCGACACGAGCGAATTCCTGGTGTCAGTGGCCGCCAGCGTCGGCTTCGTCGTGACCCTGGGCGCGGCCGGCATCAACCTGCGGATCGTCATCGCCCTCCTGGCCGGCGGAGTCATCGCGGCACCGATCGCGGCCTGGCTGGTGAGCCGGCTGCCGGGCCAGATCCTCGGCGTCGCGGTCGGCGGTTTCCTCGTGCTGGTTAACCTGCGCGGCCTGTTCGCCGCCGGCGGAATCGGCCCGCGGTTGCAGTTATTGGGCTATGGTGGCGGTTTCCTCGCGTGGGCCGTTCTCGTCGGTCTCACCGCCTGCCGGCACCGCGCTGCACGATTGCCCGACCGCTCACCTACCTCGGATCTAGCCCAGATCTCGGGTACGCCTCCGATCCCCGACAAGGTTGTCTCATGAGTGATCTCCGCTCGGCACGGCCCCTGGTGCTCGCCGCGCACGGGACCCGTGATCCCCGCGGCCAGGCCACCATCACCGAACTGAGCGAAATGGTGGCCTGCCGGGTGCCCGGAGTCGAGGTTCGCCTCGGTTGGGTCGACGTGATCGAACCCACCCTGGAATCGGTGATCGTCGACGACGCCGTGCTGGTGCCCGTCTTCCTCGGCACCGGTTACCACGTGCAGGTCGACGTGCCGCAGGCGGCGGTGCTGGCCGGCAACGTCATCACGACGGCCGCGCTCGGGCCCGCCCCGCAGGTTCTCACGGCGGTGCGCGAGCGGTTGCTGGAGTCCGGCGTCCGGCCGGACGCGGTGGTGCTGGGCGCGGCGGGATCCTCCGATCCGCTGAGCCGAGCCGAGGCGGCGGCGGCCGCGGCGTTGCTCGAGAACGGTCTCGGCATCCCCGTGCGGGTGGGATTCCTCTCCGCCGCCGAACCGGCCGTCTGCGAGGTGGTGAGAAGGTTCCGCGAAGCGGGGTGCCGGCGGATCGCGATCGCGAGCTACCTTCTCGCGCCGGGCCACTTCCAGGACAAACTGCGCAACTGCGGCGCCGACGTCGTCAGCTCCCCTTTGGGCGCCCACCCCGATCTCGCCGACATGATCGCCGACCGCTACCGCAGTGCCCCGCCTCTGGCGACCACGGAGCGTTAGGCGCTACGCCGCAACAGGAACAAGAAGGTGAGGCCGACGGCATTGGCGAGGATCAGCATGAGGCCGAGCGGGGCGGCGGTGCCGTCGGAAAACACCCCCACCAGCGGCGCCGCGGCGCCCGCGATCGCGAACCGCCCCGCTCCCAGCAGGGCGTTGGCGGTGCCGGCCGCCCGGGCGTGCTGCTCCACGGCCAAGGCGGTGGTGTTGGCCATGTTGAAGCCCAGCATCGGAATGATCACGAACACGGGGACGAGGAAGCCCCAGACCCCACCGGTGTGGGTCCAGGCGAAGACCGCCATGGCGATCGAGGCGAGCAGGGTGCAGACCACCGAGAAGGTGAGGACGCGATACATGCCGAAGACCCTGGCCACCGTCGGGTTGATCTGGCTGAGCACGATCATCCCGAGCCCGGTGGCGCCGAACACCAGGGCGAACTGTTGGGGGGTCAGGCCAAACCCGTCCTGCAACACGAACGCGGATCCGGCGATGTAGGAGAACAACGTGATCGAACCCGTGGACGCCACCACGAGCATGGCCAGAAATCGCCTGTCCGAGAGCACGATCTTGTAGGCCGCCAGCGCCGCCTTCAGGCCCCCTTGCAGGCGACGCTCGGGCGCCAAGGTCTCGGGTAGCGCACGCCAGGCCAGCGCCAGCAGAACCGCGCCCATCACGGCGAGGAAGACGAAGATCAGATGCCACGAGCCGACGCCCAACAGCAGACCGCCGATGTTGGGGGCGATGATGGGGCCCAACCCGATGACGAGCGCCATCCTGGAAAGCAGCTCCACTGCCTTGATGCCCGAGAACAGGTCCCGGATGATGGCCATGACCACGACGGCCACCGCCGCCCCGGCGAGCCCCTGCAGGACGCGCAGGCCGATCATCACCTCGATCGAGGAGGTCAGGGCGATGAGGATGGAGACCAAGACGTGAGCTATCAGGCCGATGATGAGGGGTTTTCGTCGGCCGATGGTGTCGGAGATGGGGCCGATGACGAGCTGACCCAAACCCATCCCGAGCAGCACCCCGGTGATGGTGGCCTGAACCTGGGATTCGGTGGCCGGTAGATCGGTGACCAGGATCGGAAAGGCTGGCAGATAGCTGTCGATGGTGAGGGGGCCGATCGCGGTCAGCGAGCCCAAGAGGGCGACCAGCTTGAGGTAGCGACGGCCCCGCCAGGCGGCATCACCCGCCGCGGGGTCGTTCGGGTCATCCTCGGCGGCGGCGGTCACGATCCCTATCATCTCACCTGTCGCGCCACGCCAGGCGCCTCGACGGCTAGAGTGATGAGCCGCAGAACTGCCACCAGGAGGGCCACCATCAAAGCCGAATCAGCCGACCAGGTCAGGTTGCTCGATCTTCAAGCCGTCGACACCTCGCTCGCGCAACTGCTGCACCGTCGTAAGACGCTGCCCGAGCACGCGCAGTTCGCCGAGATCAAGCAGCGTCGAGAGGTGCTCGACGAACGGTCGGTGGCCGTCAGCACCCAGGTGACCGATCTGGAGCTGGAGCAACGCCAGGCCGAAACCGACCTCGATCCGGTGCGGGCGCGGTTGGTCCGCAATCAACAGCGCATCGATTCCGGGGCGGTGCCCGACCCGAAGGCGCTGACGGCGATGATCGAGGAGGTCGAGCACCTCAAACGTCGGATCTCCGACCTCGAGGACGCCGAGCTCGAGGTGATGCAGGCCCTGGAGACCGCGCAGTCCGATCGCGATGACTTGGCCGAGGCCCGAGCCGGGATCGACGCCGAACTGTCGAAGATCATCGCCCGCCGCGACGAGCAGGTTCGCGAGATTGACGCCCGGGCCGTCGAGCTGAAGACCGAACGAACCGGCCTACTCGCCCTGCTGCCTCAGCCGTTGCTGGCGCGTTACGAGAAGTCTCGGGCCGCGCACTCCGGATTGGGCGCCGCCGCGCTGCGGCAGCGTCGCTGCACCGGGTGCCAGCTCGAAGCCAACGCCGCCGATCTGCGCAACTACGCCGCCGCCCCCGCCGATGAGGTGCTCAGTTGCGAAGAATGCGGACGCATCCTCGTCCGCACGCCAGAGTCCGGTCTACCCAAGGTCTAGGGAGCTTCTAGATGCCCGCTGCACGCCTCACCTTTCGAGACGGGAAAGACCACGATGCGGTACCGCCCAAGCTCGCCGAGGGGATCGCGGCCCTCGAGGCCGAACTGGACGTGCACGATGGGTTCGACGACGTCGTGGCGGCGGCGGAGGAGGCCGCCGCGGATCCGCGCCTGCCCGAGCTGGATCTGACCGAACTGGAATTCGTCACCATCGATCCGCCGGATTCGCTCGATCTGGATCAGGCCGTCCTGATCGTCCGCCAGGGCGAGGGCTACACGGTCAACTACGCTATCGCCGACGTCGCCGCCTTCGTCACCGCCGGAGATCCGATCGATCGGGAGTGCCACCGCCGGGGTGAGACCCTGTACGCGCCGAATCGCCGCATCGGGCTGCACCCGCCGACGCTGAGCGAGGACGCCGCCAGCCTGCTGGCCGACGCGGTGCGGCCGGCTCTGGTGTGGCGGATGTTTCTCGACGAGGCCGGCGTGTGCCACGACTTCACCGTCGAGCGGGCACTGGTGAAGAGCCGGGCCAAGCTGAGTTATGGGCAAGTGCAGGCCGAGTTGGACGCCGGTACCGCCACGGAATCGCTGCGGCTGCTGCGCGAGGTCGGGTTGCTGCGTCAACGGATCGAAATCGCTCGCGGCCGGGTGAGCCTCCCGCTCCCGGATCAGGAGGTGACCTCCGACGGCAAGGACTGGAAGCTGGAGTTTCGCACCCCGCTGCCCGTCGAGGGATGGAACGCGCAGATCTCGCTGCTGACCGGCATGGTGGCGGCCCGGCTCATGGTGCAGGGCAAGGTCGGTATCCTGCGGACCCTGCCGGCGGCCGACGAGCACGCGCTGCAGACGCTGCGCCGCACGGCCAGAGCGCTCAAGATCGAGTGGCCGAGCGAGATGGGCTACCCCGAGTTCGTGCGCAGCCTCGATCCCAGCGAGGGTCGAGGGGCGGCCATGGTGAACGCCTGCGCGCGGATGTTCCGTGGCGCCGGGTACGTCGCGTTCAACGGGACCGTCCCGGACGAGCCGGAACACGCCGCCCTGGCGATGAACTACGCGCACGCCACCGCGCCCCTACGGCGACTGGTGGATCGCTACGTCGGCGAGGTGTGCCTCGCCTTGTCCGCCAACCGGGCCGTGCCCGAGTGGGCGTTGGCCGCCCTCGATCAACTCCCCGAGGAGATGACGAGATCGAATCGGCGCGCGGGCACGTTCGATCGCCGGATCATCGGGCTCACCGAGGCTTTGGTGCTGAGCACCCGGGTGGGTCAGCGGTTCACCGGTACCCTGATCGGCGTCGACGACGACGGCGAGCGCGGCCGCTTCGTCATCGACGAGCTCGCCGTGGAGGCCAACGTGCGCGGGCGGGACCTGCCGCTGGGCGAAGACGTGACGGCCGAGCTCACCGGAGTCGATCTTGTCCAAGGACAGGTGAGTTTCGAGCAGGTGCGAGGTTGATCAGGCTAGAACAATCCGTCCGACTCGAGGTCGAGCAGTCGCTTCTTGTTCTCGAGGCCACCGGCAAAGCCGGTCAGCTTTCCGCTGGCGCCGATGACGCGGTGGCAAGGGACGACGACCGCGATCGGGTTGCGGCCGTTGGCGGATCCGACGGCGCGCGCGAAGCCGGTGGACACGCCGAGGCGCTCGGCCACCTCCCCGTATGTCCTGGTGGTGCCGAACTTGATCTTGGTCAGCTCGTCCCACACGCGCCGTTGGAATTCCGTGCCGACCGGGGCCAGGGGTAGATCAAACTCTTGGCGCTCGCCGGCGAAGTACTCGGCCAGTTGGGCGGCGCAGGCGGCCAGCACCGGGTGCTCTGGTCGCTCCTGATCGGCGGGCAGGTCGGGGACGAACGGCCGCCACTGGATCGCGGTCAGCTGGTCGTCCGCCTCGACGAGGCGAAAATCACCGACGGGAGATTCGATAACGGCCCACATCAGCGGGGTCCTTTCTCTGGGTTGTCACTGTTCTTTTGCTCGTTCTTGGACAGCTCGACCTGCCACAGGTAGAGCTGGGCGTAACTGCGCCAAGGTCTCCAGCGCTCGCTGTGTTCGGCCAGCCGATCGGGATCCTCGCCGAGGGCCCTGAACGCCCGGCGGGCCACGAGATCGGTGCTCAGCATGACGTCGGGATGCCCGAGCGCGCGCTGGGCAAGATAGGAGGCGGTCCACTCGCCGATCCCGGTGATCGCCAGGAGGGCCCTGCGTACCTCGTCGCGGTCGGCGCCTTGGTCGAGCAGGATGTTGCCCGCGGCCAGCTCGCGGCACAGGCCGATCAGGGCCCGGCCGCGCGCCCGCGGCATCGGCAGATCACCGGGCTCGCGGGAGGCGAAGGCGACGGGCTCGGGGAACAGCGCGCTCAGCCCGAGGTGGGCGCCGGGGTCGTCGTCGGCCAACGGGGTGCCGAAGCGTCTGGTCAGCCGGCCGAGCAGGGTCCGCAATCCCACCAGGCTGACCTGTTGGCCGATGACCGTGCGGATCGCCATCTCGGCGCCGTCGACGCACCCGGTCATCCGTAGGCCGGGCCAGCGCAGCAACGCGGGGCCGAGCACCGGATCGGCGCCCAGGTGTTCGGCGACCGCGACCGGATCGCAGTCGGCGTCCAGCAGTCGGCGGGCCCGCTCTACCGCCGCGGAGGTGTCGCGCAGATCGCTGAGCCAGAAGGTGGCCAGCACGTAGCCGGGCGAGGGCTCGACGCTGGGCAGTTCGATGTGGACGGCCCCGATGCCGTGGGGTAGGCGCAGCGTGCGGGCGTAGGAACCGTCGAAGACCCTCTCGACGCCGGCCACGGCGTGGAGCTCTTGGAACTGCAGCCACTGCCGGGCGGCGAACGGGGCGCGTAATCCCAGCTTCAACCGCAGCGGCGGGTGAGCCGACGCCGGCTGTGGGCTGAGGCCGGGCGACTGGGCGTCGCGCTGAGCTAGGGCTCGGCGTGAGCGAGCACGAAGCTCGGTCGGGGTGGCGCCGTAGACCTCGCGAAAGGTCTCATTGAAGCTGCGGACACTGGAGAACCCCGCGGCGAAGGCCACGTCGCCCAGAGCGAGATCGGTGGTGGTGATGAGAACCCGGGCGCTCTGGGCTCGGCGGGCGCGGGCCAAAGCCAAGGGGCCGGCGCCCAGCTCACTGCCGAGCAGGCGGGTGAGATGGCGGGTGGTGTAACCCAGCCGACGGGCCAGACCGTCCACCCCGTCGCGATCGACGACGCCGTCGCAGATGAGCCGCATCGCCCGCCCGGCCGTATCGGCGGCGATGTCCCAGGCCGGGCTACCCGGGGTTTCGTCGGGCAGGCATCTCTTGCAGGCCCGGAAGCCCGCGGACTGGGCCGCCGCGGCGGTGCGGTGAAAGCTGACGTTCGCCTCGGCGGGAGTGCGGGCGGGGCAGGACGGCCGGCAGTAGATGCCCGTGGTGTGCACGGCGGTAAAGAAGACTCCGTCGAAGCGGCGATCCCGGCTCGCCACGGCCCGGTAGCTAGCCTGGGGGTCGAGTCGGCCCCCCTTGGGCCCCAGCGTCGCGGAATCGGTCACGTCTTCCATTGTGGCCCATCGAACAGGTTGGACCTAGCAGAAATCGGACCCCGCGAGGGAGCCTACGCCGGAGTCTCATCGAGAACGCGGCTGACGATCCACGCGTGCTTGCCCACTTAGCGGACCCGGCGAAACCCGAGACTCTCATAGACCTCGACTGTGGCGCTGAACAGGAAGCGGCCCTGGGCCCGCCGGCCGTCGGTGACCTCCGAGATCGCCTCGACCAACCCGCCGCCGCGCGCCGCGATCTGGGCGATCGCGCCCCCCACCGCGAACCGGGCAATTCCGTTCCCGCGCTGCAAGCGGTCGACGAAAACGCAGGTGATGCGCCAATCCGGAGGCGGCGGTGGCTCCTTGTCGTAGGCCCGGCGGTGCTTGATTCCGGACAGCTCGTCCGGGCCGCCGTACTGCGCCCACCCCTGCGCCAATCCCTGGTCGTCGAGGACGAGGGCGGCGTGAGCTCGGTCTGAGCGCACCCGTTGCTCCTTGGCCTCGCGGTAGGAGATGTCGCGGTTGCCAGCCTCGGGATGGAAGGCGATGCACCAACAGCCGCCGTAGACGCCGTTGTTTCGCTCGACGAGTTCGGCGAAGGCGTCCTACGTGGACTCGTCCAACGAGGTGACCGAGTAATCTATGGCCCAAGCCTAGATCCGGACCAGTCCACGCCGTCGCTCGCCTCGGCATCGCTCGGCGAAGGCGTACGGGACCGACAGGGGGCCGATAGGCCAACGGTCCCTCGTCGGCTTTCGATGGCGGATCAGCGTTGGGGAGTAGACGAACCCGGCGCGATCGTGCTGAGACGCAAAGAATGTCTGAGCCTCCTGCTTGACTTGTTTCATGGAGGGAACGATGCGCGGGATCGCCGATGAGCTGCTGGATACCGTCGCGACGATATCTCGCGCCGAGGTGCGTAAGGTGCGGCTGATTGCCGAGTTGGTGGACGCGTCCTGCACGGTTGCGCCGGAGGTCATGGCCGGTGGTGAACGGCTCGTTCTCTCCGGCGCGGACGGTACCCCGGAGTTCGCGGAGTTCTTGATCTCCGAGCTGGCGGCCATGCTGAAGGTCGGGGAAGCGACGGCGTGGGCGCTGATCCGCGATGTGCTGAATCTGCGCCATCGGCACCCGCGGTTGTGGGCGGCGATGGGCCGCGGGGAGGTGGCGGTGTGGCAGGCCCGCAAGATCGCCGCCCGCTGCGCCGAAGCCGGGCTGGGTCTGGAAGCGGCCCTGGTGGTGGACCGGCGGCTGGAGTCGGCGTGGGGCCGGATGCCGTGGCAACGGGTCCTGCGCCGCGCCGACGGGCTGATCGTGGCCGCAGACACCGCGCTCGCCGCCCAACGGGCCGCCGAGCGTCGGGCCGAGCGGTTCGTCGCCATCCACCACGACGGGGACGGCTCCTCCATGCTGGTGGCGCGGATGAACACCGCCGACGCCGTACAGCTGAAGAACGCCATCGATTCGATCGCGAACGCCATGGTCGGCGAAGGCCGGCCCGAATCACTACCGCAGCTGCGCTCCGAAGCGCTGGCCGAGCTGGCCCGGCCCACCGACCGCGGCACCCTTCCCCGGCCCGAGGCCACCCTGGTGGTCCACGTGGCCCGCGAATCCCTTAAGGGTGGAGACGATCTCCAGACCGGGACCCACTCGGGGCGCGGGGTAGCCCGCGAGGACGCCATCGGACCCCTGCTGCTAGACCAGATGAAAGATTTGTTGGCCCACCACCGGGTCCGCCTCTTGCCGGTCCTCGACCTGGCCGGCGACCCGGCCGCTGATGTCTACGAAATCCCCGACCGGATGCGCACCCAACTCCAGATCTGCGAACCGTTCTCGATCTTCCCGTTCTCCACGACCCGGTCGGTCCACGCCGATCTGGATCACACCATCCCCTACAAGCCGAACGGCCCACCGGGGCAGACCAGGCCGTCCAATCTGGGTCCCCTTGGGCGGCGGGAACACCGGGCCAAGACTCACGGGAGATGGCAACTCCGCCAACCCGAACCAGGAACCTACGAGTGGCGATCCGGGTTCGGGTATCCCTACCGGGTTAGGAACGGCTACAGCGAGCGGGTGACCGAGCAAAAAGGCGGTGTGCCCGAACGTGGGGCCGACAGAGGCCCCATTCCGGACTGGGCCATCCCCGTCTGGGCCATCCCGGATGGTCCCCTGCCCGATGAGAACGAGATCGAGCCCATGGAGCTGTCGGTTGGGGAGCTAGCCGAACTCGTATCCCTAACCGGCCAAAGCTGGGTGCCGGCCGTCTAAGAGCGGCGACGCCCGGAAAGGCGGGGGACGAGCCGGCCGATAAGCCGGATTCTGTCGCCGCAGCAAAGCTACAGCGGGTGATCATCCATCTGCGATCGCCGTTGCCGACGACCTGGTGCGACCTACCCGAAAGCTCGGGCGAGCAGCCCTCGAACGCTTCCGCAGGCGCGCAAGGCGCCCTTTTGGTCTTGCTCCGGGTGGGGTTTACCTAGCCACCTCAGTCACCTGAGGTGCGGTGGTCTCTTACACCGCCGTTTCACCCTTACCTCGACCGAGATCGAGGCGGTTATTTTCTGTGGCACTGGCCCGCGGGTCGCCCCGGGTGGGCGTTACCCACCACCTTGCTCTGTGGAGTCCGGACTGTCCTCGACGGCTTCCGCCGCCGCGATCACCTGGCCGACTCGTCCGCCGACCACCCTAGTGGAAGTCGGGGCTAGCGCCACGCCCCTAGGGTGCGGTCAGGATCTCCGCACCCGTGGGCGTGACGACGAGCGAGTTCTCGAATTGCGCGACCCGGCTGCCGTCACTGGTGAGAATCGTCCAGTCGTCGTCCCAGCTGATCCACTCGTGGGTGCCGAGGGTGATCATGGGCTCGATGGTGAAGGTCATGCCGACCTCCATGATGGTGTTGTAGCGCGGCTCGTCGTAGTGGGGGATCACCAGGCCCGAGTGGAAGGAGGTGTGTACCCCGTGCCCGGTGTAATCGCGCACCACGCCGTACCCGAAACGTTTGGCGTACTTCTCGATCACGCGCCCGATGACGTTGACCTCGCGGCCGGGCATCACGGCCTTGATGCCGCGGTTCATCGCCTCTCGAGTGCGCTCGGTGAGCAGCCGGGATTCCTCGTCGACGTCGCCGCAAAGGTAGGTGGCGCAGTTATCCCCGTGAACCCCGTTGAGGTAGGCGGTGAGATCGATCTTCACGAGATCGCCGTCCTCCAGCGGACGGGTGTCGGGGATGCCGTGGCAGATGACCTCGTTGACGCTGGTGCACAGCGACTTGGGGAAGTTCCGGTAGCCCAGCGTGGAGGGGTAGGCGTGATGATCCAGCAGGAACTCGTGCCCGATTCGGTCGATCTCGTCGGTGGTGACCCCCGGGGCGATGACCCGCGAGGCGGCCTCCATCGCCTGCGCGGCGATCTTGCCGGCGATGCGCATCTTCTCGATGGTCTCCGCGCTTTGCACGTGCGAGCCCCGGTAGGGCTCGGGAGCGGGCTGGCCAACGTAGGGAGGCCGAACAATGTTCTTGGGCACCGGGCGTCGAGCAGAGACGGGGTAGGGCGTAATTGCGGTCACCCCGGAAATATTACTGCCCGGTCGCTAAGGCTAGGCTCGGGCCGTAGCGGGTTCGAGACGAGAGAGGCGCAAGATGGCTGATGGACAGTGGTATTGGTGTTTGGACCACAAGCAGGCTGAACCGTACGACGGCTGCAAGAGCGACTCTCGCCTGGGGCCCTACGAGAGCAGGGACGAGGCGGAGCGGGCCCTGCAAAAGGTGGAAGAACGAAACGAAGAGTGGGACAATGATCCCGACTGGAACGACGACTGAGCCAGCCGCCCGGACTGATCCGAGGCGCCGGATCCATGCTAAGCGTGGTCGGGGGAGCACGGACCCGTAATGCGGCCGCAACGAGAGAACCGGCACACTAAGGGCATGGACAAGCAGACCGAGTTCGTGTTGCGCACCGTGGAAGAGCGCGACGTGCGTTTCATCCGGCTGTGGTTCACCGACGTCGTGGGATTTTTGAAGTCGGTGGCGATTGCTCCGGCCGAGCTCGAGGGGGCGTTCGCCGAGGGCATCGGATTCGACGGCTCGGCCATCGAGGGGTTCACCCGGGTCACCGAATCGGACATGGTGGCCCAACCCGATCCCTCGACCTTCCAGCTGCTGCCGTGGCGCGAGGAACTGCAGGGCACCGCGCGGATGTTCTGCGACATCGCGCTGCCCGACGGTTCGCCCAGTTACGCCGACCCTCGCTTTGTATTGAAGCGAGCGCTGAACAAGGCCGCCGACCTCGGCTTCACCTTTTACACCCACCCCGAGGTGGAGTTCTACCTCTTCGAGAGCCCGGTCTTGCCTGGGGTGCCGCCCAGGCCCATCGACTACGTCGGATACTTCGATCACACCCCCCACAACGCCGGCAGCGACTTTCGTCGACGCGCCATCACGATGCTGGAGAAGATGGGAATCTCGGTCGAATTTTCTCACCACGAGGGCGGGCCGGGGCAACAAGAGATCGATTTGCGTTACGCGGACGCGTTGACGATGGCCGACAACCTCATGACCTTTCGGGTGGTCATCAAGGAGATCGCGATTCAGCAGGGGATCCGGGCGTCCTTCATGCCCAAACCGTTCACCGAGCATCCCGGCTCTGGGCTGCACACCCACATGTCGTTGTTCGAGGGCGACAACAACGCCTTCTACGACGCCGGGGACCCCTACAGCCTGTCCAAGGTGGCGCGGCACTTCATCGCCGGCATCCTCCACCACGGCGCTGAGATCACCGCCGTCACCAACCAGTGGGTGAACTCCTACAAGCGTCTCGCCGGAGGCGGGGAAGCTCCCAGCCATATTTCGTGGGGCCGCAACAACGGCTCGGCGATGGTCCGGGTGCCGCGCTTCAACGCGCGCAAGGGCTCCTCTGCCCGGGTCGAACTGCGCACCATCGACACCTCGGTCAACCCCTACCTCGGTTACGCACTCATGCTCCGCGCCGGGCTCGCCGGCATCGAGAACGAGTACGAGCTGCCCGAGGAGACCGAGGACGACGTGTGGTCGCTCACCGAGCGCGAGCGTCAGGCCCTCGGCATCGCCCCGTTGCCGCGCAACCTCGACGAGGCGGTCCGCGCCATGGAGGGCTCCGAGCTGGTCGCCGACACCCTCGGCGAGCACGTCTTCGACTATTTCCTGCGCAACAAGCGGGCCGAGTTCCAGGCCTACCGCTCTCAGGTGACGCCGTGGGAGCTGGAGAGCCTGCTGCCCGTCTTGTGAGCGCCCGCGGGCTCTCGTTCAGCCGACATCGACGACGGGCAGCATCGCGCTGAGGTCGGCGCGACTGCCGGAGGCGCGCACCGCGTACGCGGCGCGGGCTTGGGACCAGCTCAACCGGCCGGTGGCCAGGCTCAAGAAGGTCTGCGCGTCGGTCTCGACGACGTTGGGCGGGGTGCCGCGCGTGTGCACCGGACCGCTGCCCGGCACCGTGCCGGGCTGGGCGGATTCGCCCGGCAGTCCGCATTGGCAGGCCGCCCACGGTGGCACCCGCACCTCGATGGAGCGGCCGACGTAGGTGGCAGCCAGGAGCGACACGAGGAATCGGACCGCCTGGGTGAGCGCGGGCTTGTGCAGCAGCTCCGGGTCCTCAGCCAGGGCGGCCGAGCACAGCTCCACCGCGAGCCGGCCCAGCAGCTCGGAGGACTTCACGCTATATCGCTGGAGTTGGGACCCGCCGAACGTCACCGTCGCCGTCGCCGACAGCGGATCGGTCAAGGCGGCGATCCCGGTTGACTCGGCGCTGGACGGGCCCGGGCCGGCGCTCGGCAGCGCGAGGCGACCCCACTGAGCCAGCCCAGCGGGTCGAGGCCCGCCGCAGCTGAGCTGGGTGAGGACCCGAAGCGAACGGTCGAGGGCCGCGCGGATTTGCCGGTGCTCGCCCGGGGAGGCGTGGCGCAGCTTGCGAACCTGTTCGGTAAAGGCCTGTTGGGCCCGCTGCTCGCTCACCGATCGAGGCTAGCAGCGTCGTGGTCCATCGGCAGGCGCTCGTGGTTCGTGCCGCTCGTGGTTAGTACAGTGGCAGCCAGTCATCGCCGTCCAACGAGAGGGTTTCGCGTGCACGAGGAAGCGTCGGTGTCCACGCTCGTCCGCCTCGGCCTGCATGACCTCGATTCGGCTCGGCCGGCGCTGGCGGGGTTGCCGGAGGCGTGGAGTTGGGTGTTGGAGCCCCTCTCGCGGTGCAGCGATCCCGATCTGGCGTTGGCGGGGTTGTTCAATCTGGCGACCCGCCACCCCGAGCTGGCCGAGCCGATCGCGAACAACGACACGCTGGGCGTCCAGCTCGTCGCGGTGCTGGCCAACAGCGTGGCCTTCCAGCATCACCTGCTTGCCCATCCGGGCGATATCGACGTGTTGACCGAGCCCGCCGAACTGGCCTCACCCGAGCAGCTGCGGTCCAAATTGCTCACCCTGGTGGGCGCCGACCCGGACGCTGCGCTGCCGGTCTCGGGGCGGGCCGTCGAGCTGTCGGTGCCGGCCGCGGCCGACAAGCTGCGCCTGGGTTACCGCAGGGAACTCCTGCGGATCGCCGCCTACGACCTCACCGCGGAGCGACCCAACGACGTCCTCCCCACCGTGGCCAACAACCTGGCCGAACTCGCCGACGCCACGCTCGAGGCGGCGCTGGCGATCGCCCGCGCCGAGGTGGGCGAGGATTCCCGGCTGTGCCGGCTCGCCGTCATCGGGTTGGGTAAGTGCGGCGCCCGCGAACTCAACTACGTCTCCGATGTCGACGTGCTCTTCGTGGCCGAACCAGCGCTCGACGAGGCGGGGGAGCCGCTGGCCAAGCCCGATCGGGTGATCTCCATCGGCACCCGGCTGGCGTCGGTGTTGAGCCGGATCTGCTCGGCCAATACCGCCTCGGGCACGATCTGGCAGGTCGACGCGGCGCTCCGCCCCGAGGGTAAGGCCGGGGCCCTCGTGCGGACCCTCGCCAGCATGGAGGGCTACTACAGCAAGTGGGCGAAGGCATGGGAGTTCCAGGCCATGATGAAGGCCCGCACCGTCGCCGGGGATCGGGAGATCGGGAGGGCGTTCATCGAGCTGATCGATCCGCTGGTGTGGAAGGTGGGGGAGCGAGAGGGCTTCGTCGGCGACACCCAAGCGATGCGCCAGCGGGTCATCTCGCTCATCCCCGCCAAGGAGAAGGATCGTGAGATCAAGCTGGGCGAGGGCGGGCTGCGCGACGTGGAGTTCTCGGTGCAGCTGCTGCAACTCGTGCACGGCCGCGTCGACGAACGCCTGCGGACCGGATCGACCTTTGCCGGGCTCGAGGCCCTCATCGAGGCCGGTTACATCGGCCGCACCGACGGCGCCGACTTTGCCGAGGCCTACCGGCTGCAGCGCGTGCTGGAGCACCGGGTGCAGCTGTTCCGCCTGCGGCGGACCCACCTGCTGCCCACCGACGAGACACAACTGCGTCGCATCGCCCGGTCCGTCGGCTTCCCCGACGCCGAGTCGCTGAGCCAAGCCTGGAGATCGGCCTCCCGTCAGGTCCTCGCCCTGCACCGGCGCCTGTTCTACTCGCGGTTGCTGGAGGCGGTAGCCAAGATCCCCAGCGAGAACATCCAGTTCAGCAACGATGCGGCACTGGACTGGCTGCGAGCGCTCGGCTACCGCGACCCCAAATCCGCCCTCCGCCATTTGGAGGCCCTCACCCAGGGGATTACCCGCCAGGCCAAGATCCAGCGGCAGCTCCTGCCGGCCATGCTGGGGTGGTTTGCCCAGGCGCCCAACCCCGACCACGGGCTGCTCGCGTTCCGCCAGGTCTCGGAGGCGTTGGGATCGACCAGCTGGTATCTGCGGGCGCTGCGTGACGAGGGCGCGATGGCGGAGCGGCTCGCGGTGCTGCTGGCCACCAGCCGCTATCTGGTCGACCTCCTTCGTCGGTCGCCGCAGACGATCAAGCTGTTGGCAGAGACCGGCAACCTCACCCCCCTCAACCGGGTGGCGCTCGTGGAGCGGATGTCGGCGTCGGCGCAGCGCCACGACAAGCCGGAGGCCGCCATCGAGGCGGTCCGGGCCGTGCGCCGCCACGAGCTGTTTCGGATCGGCGCCGGGGACGTCCTCGGCATCCTCGACGTGGAGCGGGTGGGGACGGGGTTGAGCGACGTCGCCTCGGCCACCGTGGAGTTGGCGCTCGAGATCGCCAAGCGCGAGGTGGGCTTCGATGCTCCGATGGCGGTGGTGGCGATGGGGAGCTGGGGCGGGGGAGAGATGTCGTATTCCTCCGATGCCGATGCGTTGTTCATCGTCGCCGACGAAGCCACGCCGGAGGAACAACAGCTGGCGGTCAGGGCCGTCACCCTGCTGCGCAAACTGCTGTCCGCCCCCGGCCCGGATCCGGCGCTGCCCATCGATGCGGACCTGCGGCCCGAGGGCAAGGGTGGCCCGATGGTGCGCACGCTGTCGTCCTACCAGGCCTACTACCGCCGGTGGTCCTCGACGTGGGAATCCCAGGCCCTCATCCGGGCCAGTCACGGAGCCGGCGATGAACAACTCAGCGGGCGGCTCCTCAGCACCATCGATCGGTTGCGCTACCCGGAGGAGGGTCTGCAACGCGCGCAACGGCAGGAGATCCGCAAGATGAAGGCGCGGATGGAGGCCGAGAGGCTTCCGCGAGGGGCGGACCCGAAGCGGCACCTCAAGCTCGGGCCCGGCGGGCTCAGCGACGTCGAGTGGACCGTGCAGCTGCTGCAGCTGCAACACGGCTGGCGCCACCCTGACCTGCAGACCACGAGCACTCTCCGGGCCTTGAGCGTGCTCGAGGCCGAGGAGCTGATCAGCGTCGACAGCGCCCGGGCATTGCGTCAGTCGTGGCTGCTGGCGTCGCGGTTACGCAACCAGATCATGCTGGTTCGGGGGAGGGCCTCCGACATCGTCCCCCTCGATGACCAGGACGGCAGTGCGCTCGCCCACCTGATGGGTTACGGACGGCGCGGCACCTCCCATCTCGTGGCCGACTATCGCCGCGTCACCCGCCACGCCCGCTCAGTGGTGGACGGGCTCTTTTGGGGTCTCGGCTGACATAAGCTGGTCCGATGACGTACTTATCCCGGATCGGGTGCCTGGTGGGCGTGAGCGTCCTGCTGGTCTCGGCCTGCGCTCCCCAATCGGACCCGTCGACCTCTCAGGACCGCGACGCTCCCAGTGCGGCGTCGTCGAGCGTGGCCCCCGAACCCGGGGCCGATCCGGTCGAGCTCAAGCCGAGCCCCGGCGATGGCTCGGAGAAGGTCAAGGTCGACGAGATCATCGAGGTGGCGGCCGCGAAGGGCATCCTGAGCAGCGTCGAGGTCACCGGTAAGGGCACCGACGCCAAGGGAAAGTCGTTCAAGGACAAGATCCCCGGGAAGGTGTCGAAGGACAAGACCTCGTGGAAGGCCTCCACGCGGTTGGAGCCCGGCGCCACCTACACCGTGAACATGACCGGCGAGAACGCCGACGGAGCCGCCCGGTCGACCAAGTCGACGTTCTCGACCCAGAGTTTGAGGCTCGATCAGCAGACCTTTGCGAGCGTCTATCCGCTCGACGGTGAAACCTACGGCGTGGCGATGCCAGTGATCGTCAAGTTCGATGTCGGGGTCAAGGACAAGAAAACCTTCGAAAAGCACCTCAAGGTCACGTCCTCGCCCCAGCAGGTGGGCAGCTGGAGCTGGATCAGCAGCACGGAGGCGCATTACCGGCCGAAGAAGTACTGGAAGCCGGGCACCAAGGTCAGCCTGGACGCCGACCTCAACAGCCTGCCCGCCGGCAAGGGAATCTATGGTCAGAAGTCGCGCAAGACGTCATTCAAGATTGGCAAGTCCGTCGTCACGACCATCAACCTGAAGAAGCACAAGGCGACCGTCAAGATCAACGACAAATTGGCGCGCACGATCCCGGTGTCGGGCGGCAAGTCCGGCTTCACCACCCGCAGCGGCACCAAGGTCATCACCGAAAAGCTGGCGCGCACGAAGATGGCCTCGGAGACGATCGGTATCGCCGAGAACAGCGCCGAGGGCTACGACCTCGACGTCAAGTACGCGATGCGGATCACGAACTCCGGGGAGTTTGTGCACGCCGCCCCGTGGAACGCTAGCAAGTTCGGCGTCTCCAATGGCAGTCACGGCTGCGTCGGCATGAGCACCTCCAACGCGGGGTGGCTGTTCAACAAGGTGCGCGTGGGCGATCCCGTCAAGGTAACCGGCACAAGCCGCGGGCTCGAGCAGGGCAACGGCATCACCGACTGGGACGTCAGCTGGAAGAAGTGGCAGAAGGGATCGGCCCTCTGAGCGGCAAGGAGCCCCGCCGTTGGCCCCGGTCGGTCTACGGCGTGGGCGAGGACCCCGACCCGAGATTCAGCTTCGCCAACGAGCGCACCTTCTTGGCCTGGATCCGTACCGGGCTCGGCTTCCTCACCGCCGGGGTCGCCCTGAGCGCCCTCTCGACGCTGGATCCCGGCCGCGGCTGGGAGATCCACCTCGCCTCGGGCCTGCTCGTGATCTGCGGGGTGCTCGCCGGGGTGATCGCGTTGCGCCGCTGGTGGCGCAACGAGCGGGCCATGCGGTTGAGCGCTCCCTTGCCCTCCACCGCGGGTCTGATGTTGCTAACCGGTGGGCTCATCCTCGTGGCGGCCGTGGCCCTGCTGTTCCTGTTCGGATAGCTCATGCACGAGCACGGTCAGATCTGGGATCCGGGACTACAGAACGAGCGCACCAAGCTGTCCTGGCAGCGCACCCTGCTGTCCACCCTGGCGTGCGCTCTGGTAGTGGCCAGGCTGGTGGGCACCTACTCCTGGCAGTGGGGCCTGCTGGTGGCCGTCGTCGCCAGCGCCGGTGGGCTGTGGGCGTCGTTTCGCGTGCGAGCGCGGTATCGCAGCAGCCAGGCGGCTCTC